>LOEV01000219.1 GCA_001516065.1 Alphaproteobacteria bacterium BRH_c36 | reverse complement strand
GTTCTGGATTCACTAACGCTTGACGACCTTCGCCCGGAATCAAGCGTTAGATCCTGAACACTAGCGTCAACCAGTATCGCGTACATGTTTTCAGAGTACCACAACGAGGACGGATATACCCTCCTGCCCCGCGCAGTCGAGGGAGCTTTGAGGCGTGGGTTCGGCCGGATGTCCGGTATGGCGCTGCTTGCCGCCGTCGCAATGTGCTGGTTGGCACTCGTGACCTGGTCGGTCACCGATCCAAGTTTGACTCACGCGACGCGCTTGGCTGCAGCAAACCTCCTGGGGTATCCGGGCGCTGTCATCTCCGACCTGATGCTACAGACGTTCGGCCTTGCCAGTGCGCTACTTTTGCTGGCGCCGATGTTCTGGGGGCTGGAACTCGTAGCGTCGGGTGCTGTTTCGAGATCGCGCTGGAAGATCCTGAGTTACTCGGCGTCCGTGCTGATGCTGGCCGGCGCCTTGTCGATCGTTCCGAAACTCATCGCCTGGCCGCTCAACCATGGCTATGGCGGAATCGTCGGAGACGGTATCGCTGCTGTCGCCAGTTGGGGCATCGCCCTGGCGCTGGCGGACTATGCGGCACCGCTAAGCTTCTGTGCGCTGCTCGCCTGCGGCTTTTTCTTCGTGCTGACGTCTCTTGGCGTCAACGTCGAACACATGCGGCAGTTCGCTTCGATGGCTGTTTCGGGCGCGAAGCGGTTCGCTGGACGGCGACAAGGACGCAATCGGGCGAGCGACCAAACTGACCGTCGCGAGCCGCTACTGCGTCCGCACGTCGACATGCTCCGAGAGGCACGGGCCAAACCGGACAACGAAGCCAGTGCCCGATTGAGCCCCCGATTAAGTTTGCCGTCAGGGCCGGTGTCGGAGCGTCACTGGCAGGAACCGTCCGGCGACGAAGCAAACGATTTTAGTTTGCTCGAGCGAGACCCCTATGCAACCGATCCGCGCGGCGAAACGACGTCCGGACCGAGGGGCGCATCGAGGAGCGGCATTCGCGAGCCGGATTTCGTTGCGGCCTTCGAATTGGATATTGAGGGCTGTGATGGCCGGGGGACGGAATTCGATTCCGATACGGACGCAGACAGCATCCGCATCGCCCGCCGCTTTGCGCCTCAATCATCCGCGGGAAAACGCAGCGCGATCCGCAACGTGCTGCGGTCAGCTGCCCTCAGAATAATCGATCCTGAGGATCGGCTCGCTGCGGATGCGGCGGGGGCGCAGGCGGTCGAGAACGATCCCACTGCGCATCGGGCGGCGCCTCGGGGCGAAGATCAGGCGAGCGACCATATTGGCGAGCACGAGTGGGCAGCCGATGCAGACACATCGCAGGGGCGCGCAGGGCCGCTCGTGCGGTCTCCGCCTCAGACTCAGACGCGCACTCGAACTCTGGCGGGGGCGCCGCGGCGGCAGCAGCCTCAGCAGCAGCAGCCGGAATCACAACCACAGCCTGAGCTCAAGCCGAGACATGGAGCTGCAGGCCGCCCGGCTCCGCTGCCTGCCCTGCCCCGCAACGCCGGCGGCTATCAGCGGCCTTCGCTCAATCTCTTGCACAGCTCGCCTGCGGCGCGGCCCGGGCCGGAGATGACGCAGGCCGTGCTGCGCGGTACGGCGCGGCTGCTCGAAGACGTGTTGGAGCGGTTCGGGGTGAAAGGCGAGATTCGCGAAATCCGGCCTGGTCCCGTGGTGACGGTTTTTGAAGTCCACCTTGAAAAGGGGTCCAATCCGTTGCGTGCGGTTGGGCTGGCGGACGACATCGGCCGAGCGATGAATGCCGGATCTGTGCGCGTGGCGGTATTGCCTGCCCCAACGGGCGCCGGCGTCGCCATCGAAATACCGAACGTGCATCGTCACCGGGCATCCTTGCGCGACCTTCTGAGCGGGGAATCCTATCGCTCGTTCGGCGGCAGCCTGCCTGTGGCTCTCGGTCGATCGACCGGAGGGCTGCCGATTGTCGCTGACCTCGCCTTGTTGTCCAACGTGCTGATTGCCGGGCGCGAGAATTCGGGCAAGTCCACCTGTCTCAGGTCGATGCTGCTTTCGCTTGTGTTTCGTCACGGGGCAGATGACTGCCGGCTGGTGCTGTTCGATCCGAAATTTCTGGAGTTCGGCAGTTTCAATGGCATCCCGCAGCTGCTGTGTCCCGTTCTGAGCGAGGTCGAGAAGATGATGGCGGCGCTCGATTGGATCGTCGACGAGATGGATGAACGGGCCAAGCGCATGGCGAAGCTGACGGCGCGATCGGTGGAAATTTTCAACAATCGCGTGCGAAATGCCAGGAAGCGCGGCGAAATGATCGCGCGTACCGTTCATACAGGCTTCTGCGAGCGTACCGGGCAGCCGATCTATGAACACGAGCAAATGGAATTCGAACCGATGCCGCATATCGTGGTGGCCATCGACGAGCTCTCCGTATTGATGGGGGCTGCCCCCCGGGAGTGCGAGGCGGCTCTCGTGCGGATCGCTGAAAAGGGCCGCGGCGTGGGCGTCCATCTGGTGGCGGCAACGAAGACGACCACGGGTCTGTGCCTGAGCGAGAAGATCCGGGCGTCGATGGCCAGCGCGATTGCGTTCAGGCTTGGGTCCAAGGTTGATTCCCGGCTAGTGCTTGGAGAGCAGGGCGCCGAGCAGCTCCTGGACCAGGGCGATGCGATCCTGGTGACCGGGCCTGGCCGTACTTCACGCCTGCATACGCCGTTCGTGTCTTCCGAGGAGGTCGAGGCGGTGGCGGCGCATCTGCGAGCCGGTGGACCTTCCCGCTATGCTTCGAGCCTGATGACCACGCTACAGGAAGTCTGCGAGCCCTTCGAAATAGCGCTTGCAGCAACTCCGGCCGAAGCGCCCCCGATACGGGCAGCGGCCGAGTAAACCGCTGCGGGTCAGCTATTATTTGCAAAGCTTTGCACCAATCGCGGCACCACCGCCCAGATCTTGACTCATTCATTGCCAACAAGGCTTCGAGGCGGATCGCATCGGCGGGGGGCGATGCGGCAGATAACGTGTGGATCGGGACGGGGTGGGAAATGGCTTTCATGACAAGAACAACGGCAGTCGCGATGGCACTCCTTTTTGGTGCGAGCATAATGGCCGGCATGATCGGCCCATCGCGTTTGGCGGCGGAAGGTGCCCAGAAACCCGCGGCCAACGCGGCGGGGACCGGCTGGAGCGCGGAAGTCGCGCCGGACGGGAGCAGCGCTATTACGCTTGATGAATACCAGTCCAAGACTGTCGAAAAGATCAACGGCTACTTCAACTCGATGAAGACGCTTCAGGGTAGATTCTTGCAGACCGGCGCGGATGGCGAGGTCATGAAGGGCCAGTTCAAGATGAAGCGCCCGGGAATGTTCCGCTTCGACTACTCGCGGCCATCGCGCCAAGTGATCATCTCGGATGGGACCTATCTGGCGATCCAGGATCTCGACCTGAAGAGCGAAGACAGAGTGGCGCTGGACCAGACACCGTTCAGGGTCCTGCTGCGCAGCGACGTCGACTTGCTGCGGGACGCCCACATCATGGAAGTCCAGGAAAACGACTCGTCCTTGCTGCTTGCGCTGCAGGACAAGAGCCCCGACACTCCCGGTCGGATCCGACTTGTATTGGATAAGTCCAGCGAAAATCTCGAACTGAAAGAATGGATCACGACCGACGCGCAGGGCCTGGATACTCGCGTCGAGGTCGGAAACATCGAACGGGATAGCGAAATCGATGCCAGTCAGTTCGTGATTAAGGCCCCTGGTAATCCTTTTCCACAGTAATCCAGGGCAACAGCGTGCGAATCAAATGGACTGTGTCGATTCTGTCGCATGGCAACAGTTTATCCTGGCACAAACCGTAAGAATCTGTTCACAAGTTTGTGAAGTTGAGGGGGGGGTGCTATTGACGATGTGGAAAGAGTGTCTAGATTGTTCGTAGTCAGGCTCGTCATATTAAATCGGTAGTGCCCCCCGTCTAGCCGAAGATGTAGCCTGAGATGCCGGTTTCCCTCCCGGCATCACGCGCGAGAGCGCTAACGCCCAGTCTCTCCCCCCGAGGCTGGGCGTTTCTCGTTTTCATGCCGCTAAATCAAACAGCTGCATCGACGCCGAAGAGTGGCGTTCCGGGGCGGGTAGAGCACGTATACAAGAAGCCAGCGAGCCGTCAAGGTAGACGCCCGTCGAGGTGGCATTATCATCAATGGAGTGATGCACCAGCGCTCCATCTGGCGAACGCGTGGTCGGCGTTCTTCAAATCTTCAGCGAGACATCTAAGTCTGCCAGTGATGCGCTCGACGAAATGCTCCGCGAGGGTTGGATCTTCCTCCATCTGTTCGAGCAACTCTGCGCGTGTAATGCGCAGTGCCTTCACGTTACCGCGTGCGATAATTGTCGATGAGTGGATGGATTCGACGAGCATGGCCATCTCGCCAACGAGCGAACCCGCGCTTACGGGTTCCGGCGTGCCGCGGTACTCAGGGCCGGAAATCCTGACGGCATCTCCCGCGACGATCAGAACGGCAGCATCGCCCACGGCATCTTCCTCGATAATGGTTTCGCCAGGCCGATAGATTATGCGTTCGGCGCGGCGCGCGATCTCGGTTATCTGCAGCGGCTTCAAGCCCGTAAAGATGGCGAGCGGAAGCATCGGCTTCACAAGAGCGTCTATGGCCATTGACCCTGTCCTACTTCGATTTTCAGCGAAAGCTGACGCTGGACTGCGCCGCGGCCGACAGACAAAACAGGACGAGGAAAGCGCGCGATCTGCATGGATCGTGAGATGATTCGCCATGCAGCGTCCAGCATGACCTAGGCGGCTGCCTGAAGTGTGCGTGCGCTGTGGGAAAGGCTTGGAACGGGCCGCCGGAGACACCTTTTTTCTTTTGTATTACAATGGCTTAATCGTCGTTAGAATTTTGTAGCGACGAGGAAGGCGGCCCAGCCCAGAACCGCGGAAAGAACGAGGCGAAGGAGCCAATCGGGTAAACTGGAAGTCAAGCGCGAACCGATCATGATGCCGGGTAGTGAGCCGATCAGGAGAGTGCCGAGTACTGCGAAATCGATGTGGCCAACCGACATGTGGCCGAGCCCGGAAAGCAGGGTCAAGGGAACCGCATGAACGATGTCGGTGCCGACGATGTGGCGCGGCCGCAGCATCGGATAAAGCAACGTCAGTACGGCAACGCCGATGGCGCCGGCGCCGACGGATGTCAGGGTGACGACGACTCCCAAAACAAGTCCGAACGACATTGTAGCGAGCGGGCGCATCTTTAGCGGCCGTGTCGGTGCCTCGAGGCTCCGGGTGATCATCAGCGGGATGACCGGGACGGCGATGGCGCTGATCAACAGCGAAAAAGCGAGGACCGGGCGGATCAGCTGACCGATGTCTCCTTGTCCGGATCCCAGGTGATATAGCGCTGCAAGGGTCAGGAGGGTTGCTGTTATGCTGCCGGCAGCAAGAGCCCCGAGGATAGGCCAATTGACGTGGCCGAGGCTGTGATGGCGCCAGGCTCCGCCGGACTTGGTCAGGCCGGCAAACAACAGGTCGGTGCCGACAGCTACGGCCGGCGCTATACCGAATCCCGAAATCAGCATCGGCGTCGTCAGCGCGCCGGCGCCAACACCCGTCATGCCGACGAGAAGACCGACGATGAATCCGGCGGCGGCCATCAGCCCCGCGGTCTCAATGGAAAAAAGTTCGGAAATCATTGCGGCTCGAGTCCTGGAGCGTGGTCACAAAGAGCCTGACTCCGCAACGGCTGGTTCAGCGGTGTGTTGCCGTCACGTCGTTCCCGGGGCGAACTGTCTATAAGACGTTGGCTTTTTACTTATTGACATTATCAATGTCTTGCGTCGACCGGAATATTGCAACCAGTTCGGGCTGAGCGCAGTCAGCCGGCGGGAAAAATGCGGTGTGCTTCGAAGGCATCTTCCGATGACAACCCTTAGAATTATTCCAATGTAAAACTAGAATAGTTCTATTGTATAAACTCATCAGAAATTGCGTATTGACTTGGAAGCTGTTGCTGTTTCACTTGGCGTGCCGGGATTACTTGCCGGCATTCATCGACAGTATCCATTGCGGGGCCTTGACCCCCGTTGATCGGAGGACACCATGACGTTCAGACGAGCCGCCACCGGCGGCATGATCGCGCTTGCCGCAGTCGCAAGTTGGACCGGGGTTTTGCCGCAGCAGGCGCAAGCGGCCGAAGAGGTCAACATCTACTCTTACCGCGAGCCGGGCCTGATTGCGCCGCTGCTTGAGGCCTTCACCAAGAAGACCGGCATCAAGACCAATGTCGTCTTCGCGAAAGACGGCCTGATCGAAAGGGCCGCCGCCGAGGGGCGCAACAGCCCGGTCGACGTATTGCTGACGGTTGATATCGCGCGACTGACGGAAGCTGGAAAGAAGGGCATCACCCAGCCGATCAAGTCTGCAGAGGTCGATGCCAACATTCCTGCGAATTACCGTGACCCGGACGGTCAGTGGGTCGGACTGTCACAGCGCGCGCGCCTCGTTTACGCCTCCAAGGAGCGGGTCAAACAGGACGCGATTACTTACGAGGAACTCGCCGATCCCAAATGGAAGGGTAAGATCTGCGCCCGGTCGGGACAGCATCCCTATAACATCGGCCTTTTGGCTTCGATGGTCGCGCATCTTGGGCCGGAGAAGGCGGAGGACTGGGCTCGCGGCGTAAAGAACAACCTTGCCCGCAAGCCGGCGGGCGGCGACCGCGATCAGGTAAAGGGTATCTACTCGGGCGAGTGCGATATCGCGATCGGCAACAGCTATTACATGGCTGCGATGCAGACCAACGATAAGAAGCCTGAGCAGCAGGAGTGGGCGAAGTCGGTCAAGCTGTTGTTCCCGAATGCCGCGAACCGAGGCACCCACGTCAACATTTCGGGTGCGGTTCTGGCGAAGCATGCTCCTCACAAAGAGGCCGGCATCGAACTCATCGAGTTTCTGGCGTCCGAACAGGGCCAGGAGATCTACGCCGATGCCGTCAACGAGTATCCGCTGAAGGACGGTGTGCCGGCCTCCAAACTCGTGCAGGGCTGGGGAGATCTCAAAGCCGACAAGCTGCAGCTTGGCGAAATAGCCGCGAATGCCGGAAAAGCGTCCGAGATCATGGACAAGGTGCAGTTCGATCTGGGCCCGCAGAGCTGACGGCGACGTCCGTCCGGCTCGTCTCTCTCATCAAATAGCGATGCCGCCTGGTTGTCACGCCGGGCGGCATTCTTTTTGATGGCTTTCGTGAGCTTGGTCAGCCGCCGAGATTGGCGGGGCCAACGTAGGTGACGCGAACCTTCGCTGTGCCTTTGTTGAGGAAACCGAGGTGGTCGGCGGCTGCACGCGAGAGGTCAATGATGCGATCGTGGACGAAGGGTCCGCGGTCGTTGACGCGGAGAACCAGCGAGCGACCGTTGTCGAGGTTCGTAACGCGTACCAGAGACGGCAGCGGAAGCGTCGGGTGGGCTGCGGAGATCCGATGCATGTCGAAAACTTCGCCGTTGGAGGTGAGGCGCCCGTGGAAGTCGTCGCCGTACCAGGAGGCGGTGCCGGTGCTGTCGTAGCCTGGATCGTGGCGGGGAATATAGGTTTTGCCAGCGACCTGATAGGGGTTGCCGAGCTTGTAGACGCCGCGGCGGGTCTTGGTTCCGCCATCTCTGCCCCAAACGCGCGGACTGGCTTCGGTGCCGGTGAAGGACGGCGCGAAGCCTCTGCGCTCGCTGCTTGGCGTATTGGAGCAGGATCCCAGCGCTACCGCGGCGAGACCCACGATGGCGCAGCTTGCAAGTTTTGAAATCGACGCCGGATTCGTCGGCAGGAGTTGCCCGTTGTTCATTGGTCCCCTCTGTTTCTCCGGCTGTTGTTTTCCTCGCCGGTACCTCATTAGGGGGTGCAATGGGGAAACAGGATGTTGAAAGGGGGATGTATTTTGGGCGGCACGGTGAATGGGCGATGAGCGGCGAAGTTCAAATAAACATCGAACGTCTATCGAATTTAGATCGCATTTGAATCGAATTGAAAAAGCCGCCGCCGGAGATCCGGACGGCGGCTGTTCGAGCCTCAGGAGCTGGTTGAAGCGGCTCAGCCTTCGGCAGGGGCTTCGGCGGCAGCCTTGGCGGCCACTTCAGCTTCGCGCTTCTTTTCCTCAAGTGCGGCAGTACGCTCCTGAGCTTTTTTCTTCGGCTTGGATTTGTCCGGGTTGTTCCTGGCTTCCCGCTTCAGGATGTCGGCGGCATCGAGGAAGCGAGCGACGCGGTCGGTCGGCAGGGCGCCGACGGAGAGCCAATGCTTGATGCGGTCGGCGTCGAGCTTGACGCGGTCCTCGGAATCCTTCGGCAGCATCGGGTTATAGGTGCCGACGCGTTCGATATAGCGGCCATCGCGCGGAGAGCGGACGTCGGACGCGACGATGTAGTAGTAGGGGCGCTTTTTCGAGCCGCCGCGGGCGAGCCTGATTTTGACTGACAAGTTCGGGTTCCTTTCAGGTGAGTTTGTTTCGTCGAGCGTTGGTTGGTTGAATTGGGGTTCGTCTAAACGCGGTTGGCCGGTGAGGCGGCCCTACTTCCTCTTCTTCTTCTTTTTGCCGCCGTGGCTCGGAATGGCGGGAATTCCAGGGCCGGGAAAGCCGCTGCCGCCGAGGCCGGGCAATCCGCCGCCGCCAAGGCCTGGGAGTAATCCGCCGCCGCCGAGACCAGGCAGGCCCGGTGCTTTGCTTGAGGCTGCCGGTTTGGATTTGCCGCCCACAGCGGGCAGCGCATCGCGAAGTTCGGCGGGGAGTTGTTCGAGTGCTTTGGGATCGAGGCTTGCAAGTTCCTTTTGCATGGCGGCCAGTTCGGCCTCGCTCGGGCCGCCACCGCCGCCGCCAATGCCCAGGCCCTGGCCGAGCCCGCCCATCATGCGGCCCATCATTCCCTTCTTGCCCATAGCCTTCATCATGTCGGCCATCTGGCGATGCATCTTGAGGAGTTTGTTGATGTCCTGGACGTCGGTCCCCGAGCCCTTGGCGATGCGGCGTTTGCGCTTGGCGTCGAGAACCTTGGGTGCGCGGCGCTCCTTGGGCGTCATCGATTGAATGATCGCGCGCTGGCGCTTCATGGCCTTCTCGCCCGCGTCGAGATCGCCAATCTGACCCTTCAGCTTGCCCATGCCCGGAAGCATGCCCATGACACCCTGCATGCCGCCCATCCGCTGCATCTGCGTGAGCTGCTCGGCGAGGTCTTCAAGGTCGAACGCGCCCTTGCGCATCTTCTGCGCAATTTGGGTGGCCTTTTCGGCGTCAATGGTCTGGGCGGCCTTCTCGACGAGGCTGACGACGTCGCCCATGCCGAGGATGCGGCCGGCGATGCGGCCGGGGTGGAAGTCTTCGAGTTCGTCCCACTTCTCGCCGGTGCCGAGGAGCTTGATAGGCTTGCCGGTGACCGCACGCATGGAAAGCGCAGCGCCGCCGCGCCCGTCGCCGTCGGCACGCGTCAGGACGATGCCGGTGATACCGATGCGGCTGTCGAAGGCAGTCGCCGTGTTGACGGCATCCTGGCCGGTGAGGCTGTCGGCGACGAGCAGGACTTCGTGGGGATTTGTTGCAGCCTTCACTTCGGCGACTTCGGCCATGAGCGCTTCGTCGACGGTGACGCGGCCGGCGGTATCGAGGAGGACCGCGTCGTAGCCGCCGAGCCTAGCGGCCTCCATGGCACGTTTGGCGATCTGCAGGGGGGACTGTCCGGCGACGATCGGCAGGGTGTCGATGCCGGTCTGCTCGCCGAGGACGCGGAGCTGTTCCTGCGCGGCCGGACGGCGCGTGTCGAGAGAGGCCATTAGCGGCTTCTTGCGGTCGCGCGTCTTCAGGCGGTAGGCGATCTTGGCGGTCGAGGTCGTCTTGCCGGAGCCCTGCAGGCCGACCATGAGGATCGGCACGGGCGGAACCGCGTTGAGATCGATCGGGTCGGCGTCGGAGCCGAGCATGGCGACGAGTTCGTCGTGAACCAGCTTGACGACCATCTGCCCGGGCGTCACCGATTTCAGCACTTCGCGGCCGACGGCCTTTTCCCTAACCTTGTCGACGAACGACTTGACGACATCGAGCGCCACGTCGGCTTCAAGCAGCGCGCGGCGAATTTCGCGCATGGCCTCGTTGACGTCGGACTCGCTTAGGGCACCGCGTTTGGTGAGCTTGTCGAGGACGCCTGAGAGGCGGTCTTGCAGCGATTGAAACATGAAGTCTCTTTAAATTGGCCAACACTTACTGAAGTCGTGTTGGGCTGGTTCTTGCCAACACTTCCTAAAGTCGTGTTGGGCGTTAGGCTCCCGGAATCTTCATGGTCGTCCAGTCCTGCATGATGTGCTTCTGGTAGGCGGGTCGGGTCTTCAAGCGCCCATACCAGGCCTCGACGTCGGGCAGGGCAGGACGGTCAATCGGCAGCGTGAAATAGCGGTGCATCAGCGCGCCGATCTCAATGTCGGCGAACGAAAGTTCGTCGCCGACGATAAAGTCGTGACCGGCCAGCGCGGGATCAAGGATCTGGAAGGCTTTTCCAACTCGTTCGGCGGCGGCAGCGAGCGACCCGCTGTCGCGCTCGGCGGCGGTGACGCGGATCAGAGGCTGGAATGTGTTGACGATGAAATCGACGTAGACCGACCCCTGGCACCAGTTACACCACTGGGTGGCAAGCGCGCGCGACTTGACGTCTGCCGGCCACAGCTTGCCAGCGCCGTAGGCCTCAGCCAGGTAGCGCACAATGGCGCCCGATTCCCAGATCGAGAAGTTGCCGTCCTCGAGGACGGGGATCTTGCGATTGGGGTTTAGCCGGGCGTATTCGGGCGTGTCGAGACCGCCGAACGGGCCGCCGACGTCGATGCGCTCGTAGGGTAGTCCGAGTTCATCGAGAACCCACAGAACCTTCTGTACGTTGACGGACGTATCGCGTCCCCACAGCTTCATCATCTCGTAAGCCTTTGCGCTCCCAGATCGAAACGAACCAAACAAGAATGCATCCGCGGGCGAAACTCGCCGGCGGATGTGGACCCCGTTGCATCAAATCACTTGGTTGCCGCTTTTCTGGCCCAAGGAAAACCGTGCAAAAGGGTGGCTCGTCTTGATCGGGCCATTTCGCGGTTAAGCGCCAGTTTCTCTGTCATAGTGCGGGAGATGTCAACCGGTTCGGCAAGATTGCTTAGCCGGTATGCCATGGACAGGTGCCTGGAACAGCGTTATTCGGCAGGTTGGGCGGGGACGGTCAGGGAAGGACTTCATAAAAATGGCGCGATTCGGTTTGGCAGTGCCGATTACCCTATGCGCGGCATTCGTCGCGGCAGGGTGCGGGGGAAACCCGTTTTCGGGCGGTGGTTCGCCGTTCTCCAAGGCTTCGTCGAACGAACTGCTGTTCGTCAGCGCTGCGCCGACATGGGATCTAGACAAGAACAACGCCGTCACCTGCGAAGAGTGGCAGAGGTATACGAGTGAGCTTTTTGCCGAGGGCGACGCCAACAAGGACGGGTTTTTGACGGTCGAAGAGTATCAGGGTGTGATCAAGGCAGACCGTTTGTTCGAATCGGCCGACCATGCCTATTTCGACGCCAACAAGGACGGCAAGGTGGCGCTTCTGGAGATGACGTCGAAGCCGAACCCGGCATTCGAAATCCTGGACAAGAACAAGGATTGCCAGATCGGTCCCGACGAAATCGTGCAGACCCGGCAGGTGCAGCAGCTCAAGTCATCGGGCGGGGATGCTCCAAACGACATGCCTGGCAGCGGGCCCGGTGGCCCTGGTCGCCGCTGAGATCCCGGTCCCCGACGGACTGAACTACTGCGGCGACAGGCGCAGAAGATCGGCCGAGGAATCGTCGGTGAGAACATAGACAGCACCGTCGGGTCCCTGGCGGATGTCACGGATGCGGTCGCCGCGCTCTTGCAGCAGTTTTTCTTCGGCGATGACCTCGCCGTTCTCCATGACGAGGCGCGACACGTGCGCACCCGCCAGACCGCCGACCAGCAGATTACCTTTCCAGTCGGGGAACAGGTCGCCGGAATAGAGTTCAAGGCCAGAGGTCGCGATGGAGGGGTCCCAATAGTAGACCGGCTGCTCCATGCCTGCCTTTTCGGTGCCGGTGCCGATCTTCTGGCCGGAGTAATGGCGGCCGTAGCTGATAACCGGCCAACCGTAGTTGCGGCCGGCCTGCGGGCGGTTCAGTTCATCGCCGCCGCGCGCGCCGTGCTCCACGGTCCATAGCTGGCCGGTCGCCGGATCGAGGACGGCGCCTTGAATGTTGCGATGACCAATCGACCAGACTTCAGGCGCCCAGCCGGATTTCCCGTCGAGCCCCGGATTTCCTGCGGCCGGAGTTCCCTCGGCTGTTATGCGCAGTACTTTGCCAATCGGGACGCCTGGGTCCTGGGCTTTATCGCTCTGGCTGCCGCGGTCGCCGGTGGTGACGAAGAGTGCGCCGCCGTCATCAATGACGATGCGCGACCCGAAGTGTTGGCTAGAGCGGACGGCTGGCTTCTGCCGGTAGATCACCTCGACGTCTTCAAGGCGGCCGGCGTCACCTTCCAGAACGAGCTTGCCGCGCCCGACGGAGGTTCCAGCCATGCCGCCTTCGCGCGGTTCGGCGAATGAGAAAAACAGTGTCCCGGATGTGGCGAAGTCCTTGGCCAGCCGGATGTCAAGCAAGCCGCCCTGGCCGCTCGCGTAGACCTTGGGCAAGCCGGAAACGGGTTCGGACTTGCTGCCATCCTTGGCGATGATGCGCAGGCGGCCGGGGCGCTCAGTTACGAGCATGCGGCCGTCGGAAAGGAACTGCAGCGACCAAGGGTTAACAAGCCCGGATGCGACTTTTTCGACCTTGATGGCGGTCGGGCGAGCCACTGGGGCGTCCGTCACGATGGCCTTGCCCGGAGTGGCGCTGAGTAGAATCGCTGCCGCTGAGATGGTGGCCGCGCTGGTCAGCTTTCGGTTGGCGATCTTGGGTCGGGCAAGGGATGCGTGCATATCGGGTGCGATGTCCTTTTCGTTTTTAGCGGTCGCTCGTTCACCACTGCATATAGGTGCGCGGTAGCGGGTCAGAGCCGTGGCGGCATCCTCAACCCTTCGTGATCGGGTCCAAGTGCGCAGAGGCGTTGCACGACGCGGTCGGGGCTCTCCATTCGGAGATGCTCGTAGGCTATCGGGACCAGCCGGCCTTCGACAGCTTTCAAAAGCTCTCCGGGATGGAGCAGGAAATCCGGGTTCGAAGGCCTGCCGAGGCGCTCATTGCCGAGACCGAAGGTTTCATAGATGAGAACCCCGGATGTTGCGAGTGTAGCCACGATGTCGGGGAGGATCGGCCGCCAGAGGTAATTCGCGACAACAACAGCATCGAAGCTGGCGGGAGCAAACGGCCAGGGGTCGCCGCTCTCAAGGTCGCCTTCAATCAAATCGACGGCTGGCAATGCGGCGCATGCCTCAACCTGTTTGCGGGCCTTCGAGATGTCGCGGTCGATTCCGGTGACCGCAAAGCCAAGGGAGGCTGCCACCAAAGTATGACGGCCCGAACCGCATGCCACGTCGAGGATGCGGCCGCCGGGCCGGACGGCGGCCAGAAAACGTTTCACCCAGGGGGAAGGCGGGCTGCTTTCGCGCATTTTGGGGGTCCTTGGTGTCGCTGTTAACTTAAGCGGCGTTGCCAAGGTGCAAAGCCTCCGCCATATAACCGCGGTATGACTTCATCGACAAAGCCGATCACATTTCAGAAAATGAACGGACTCGGCAACGAGATCCTGGTGGTCGACCTGCGCGGAAATTCGAAAGTTTTCAAGCCACAGGAAGTTGCGGCTCTTTCCAACCGTCCCGAAACGCACTTCGACCAGATGATGGTGCTCTACAACCCGAAAACGCCGGGGACGACCGCCTACATGCGCATCTACAACGCCGACGGGTCGGAGGTCTCCGCCTGCGGCAACGGAACGCGGTGCGTTGGGTTGAGTGTCGCACAGGCGACCGGGGACAGCGAAATGACGCTTGAAAGCGGCGCAGGGCTGTTGACCGTCAAGGTTGGCAGTGCAGACCGGATCACGGTCGATATGGGCGAACCGAAATTCGGCTGGCAGGATATTCCGCTGAACGAGGAGTTCCGCGACGCGCGCGCAATCGAACTGCAGGTCGGGCCCATCGACAATCCGGTGCTGCACTCGCCATCGGTTGTCAACGTCGGCAACCCGCATTGCGTTTTCTGGGTCGATGACGTCAACGCGCACGATCTCGGGCGTATCGGGCCGTTTCTTGAGAACCATCCGAGATTTCCAGAAGGCGCCAATATTTCACTGGCACAGATCGTGTCGCGCGACCGGATCGTCCTGCGCACGTGGGAGCGCGGCGCGGGCCTGACCAAGGCGTGCGGATCGGCGGCTTGCGCGGCGGCGGTGTGTG
>LOEV01000218.1 GCA_001516065.1 Alphaproteobacteria bacterium BRH_c36 | reverse complement strand
CGTTGAGGTCGAGAAACCCTAGGTGCAGCCGCGCCGGCGCTGAAATCCGCACGGCTGCGCTCCGTGCCTCGGGCGCGTGCGGCGTCGCTGCTGTCCTGTCGGAACTCAAGGGCGTTTGCCTCGTTGCGGTTGTAGCGTAGGTTAAAGCAAGACACGCCGCCAATGTTCAACAATCGGGCTGAGAGAGCAACATGAGCGAACGCGAAAAACCGCTTGCAGAAGCCGAAGTCAACGCCTGGCTTGCCGCCAACCTGCCGAAATGGAAGCTGGAGGACGGCTGGGTTCGTCGCACCTACAAGACGGCAAGCTGGAAAAGCACACTGATGGTCATCAACACCGTCGGCCATCTAGCCGAAGCCGCCTGGCATCATCCCGACCTCACGGCTTCCTATGCCTGGGTCGAGATCCGCCTGACGACCCACTCGGCCAAGGGGATCACGATGAAGGACCTTGAGCTCGCCCGCAAGATCGAGGAAGTCGTTGCCTGGCAGCCGGGCGCCGAGGGCGGCGCGTTGGAAGGTACGCCGCACGCCGACCAGCGCTTCTCCTACATCAAGTACGATTAACCTGATCCCATCTATCCGGAGCCGCTTCTTGGACACCAGAGAAGAGCCGCTGGTCGACGCCGTCGTCGCCCTCGGCTCCAATATCGGCGACAAGGTCGCCAACGTCGAACGCGCAGTGGAACTGCTGACGGGCGAAGGCGAGATCGCACTGACTGCGCGATCGCGGATCTACAAGACCCCGCCGTGGGGCAACACCGACCAGGACTGGTTTGTGAATGCCTGTATCGGCGTCCGTACCGGTTTGGATCCGCACGCCCTTCTGACCCGCTGCCTTTCCGTCGAGGAAATGATGGGCCGCAGGCGCGCCGAGAAATGGGGGCCGCGCATCATCGATCTCGACGTGCTGGTCTATGGTGACGTGGAACTTGCCGACGAGGTGCTGACACTACCCCATCCCCACATCACCAAGCGCGCGTTCGTGCTTGCGCCGATGGCCGATATCGTGCCGGACCTGATGCTGGAGGGGCGCTCGGTTGCGGCGTGGCTGTCGATACAGGACCTGCAAGGGATCGAACCTATTGAATAGCCGCGTCAAAAAGCGAACGCCGCGCCAGGTGACCGGGCGCGGCGTCGACGTAGATCAGTCTACAGCGATCAAACGCGATTACTTCGCCGTGGCCGTCTTGAGGTAAGCCACGATGTCATTGAGATCTTCTTCTTTCTTGAGGCCGGCGAAGATCATCTTGTTGCCGGGGATCCTACCTTTAGGATCTGCAAGATATTCCTTGAGGGTGGCTTCGTCCCAGGTCAGGCCGGAATTTTTCATGGCATCGGAGTACTTGAAATCTTCCACGGCACCGGCTTTGCGGCCGACGATACCGTCAAGGTGCGGACCAACCTTGTTCTTGGCCTCGTCGACTGTGTGGCAAGCCTTGCACTTGCGGAAGACTTTTTCGCCTTTGGCGGCATCGCCTTCAGCAGCGGCCAGAGCTGGAACGGCGGCGATCATTGCGACGGCAAGAAGTGTTCTGAACATGATTAAGACGTTCTCCCTCACGGTTGACACGGATTGGTTACGGGCACATGCGAATAACATGTTCAACCATGATTATGGCAAGCCCTTTGTGAACCCTGCGTGAACTCGGCGCACCTGGACGATCAGCAGCTTCCACCATTCGTTGAAAGTTATACGGCAGTTTGCCCGGGTTAGGGGGATTTGCCTTCGGGCATGTAACCATAGAACAGGTACGATAATCCCGCCACCTTTGGCAGCCATTTTACTTCGATCAATCCGTTGAGGTCGCTGCTGCTGCCCCCATGCGCCGGTAGATGAACTCAGGTACATCGGTCGTGTGCGATTCTTCGGTCGCCTTTGCGGCCCACTCTTCATGCATCGGCGACAACGAGCAGGCCGGGTCCGTGTTCCTCGCATCCCCCGTCAGCGCGAACGCCTGACAGCGGCATCCGCCGAAATCGATTTCCTTGCGCGGGCAGGACCTGCAAGGCTCCTTCATCCAATCGGTGCCGCGATATTTCTCGAAAGCCTGACCGTTGAGCCAGATATCGGCAAGCGCGCGGTCGCGGACGTTGTCGAATTCCAGACCGGGCAGCGATTCGGCGGCGTGGCAAGGCAGCACCTTTCCGGACGGTGTCACGTTGATGATGCCGCGGCCCCAGCCGCCCATGCACGGCTTGGGATACTTCGCATAGTAGTCCGGCACGACGAAATCGATAACGAGGATGCCCTTGAGCCTCTCCTTCGCCTCGTTGACGATCTCGGCCGTTTTCATGAACGCCTCCCGCGTCGGCATCAGTGCCGCGCGGTTCTTCAACGCCCAGGCATAATACTGGATGTGGGCCACTTCGAGCCGGCCCGCGCCGACTTTCACCGAGTAGTCGATGATCGCCGGCAGGTTGTCGATGTTCTGGCGGTGCAGTGGAGCGTTTATTGTCAGCGGCATGTCGAGTTCTTTGACCCACTTCGCCACGTCGTTCTTCTTGTCCATGCCGCCCTTGTAGGCGGCGATGCGGTCGGCGTTTTCAGCATTGACGTCCTGGATCGACAGCTGCACGTGGTCGAGACCGAGGTCGCGCAACTTTTCGAGCCTCTCCCGCTTCAAGAGCACGCCGGCCGTGATGAGGTTGGTGTAGAGGCCGGACTTGGCGGCTTCTTCCACGATATCTTCGAGGTCGCGCCTTGCCGTCGGTTCGCCGCCCGACAGGTGGATCTGCAAGATGCCGAGCTGACCGGCTTCGCGCATGACGCGCTTCCAGTCTTCGGTCGACAGTTCGGTGTTCACCCGCTCCAGATCGACAGGATTGGAGCAATACGGGCACTGCAGCGGACAGCGATGCGTCAGTTCGGCCAGCAGGCCGACCGGTGCCCGCGCGCAGGACGGGTCGACTTCGGCGACGAATTCGCCGGTTTTCGTTTCAAGGACGGTGCTTTCGCTCATTATTTCAGAACTCCCTTGTCTGCGAGGTCCTGCAGCATCTCGATGACGTCGGTGGTGATGACGTCGACCGGCGCCTGATATTGCTCGGCGAGCTGGAGGGCGATGGCGCCAACGGTGCGCTCGCCATCGCAGAGCTTGAGGACCTCGACGGAGGTTTCGTCAGGTTCGAAGACCCGTTCCGGGGCAAGGATGATCCATCGCCCGCGGCCGGCATCGTGCCGCAGTTTGATGTGGCGCGGCAGTCTGAGAATGCTGTCGGAGCTGACGATGAGTCGGGTCGGTGTAACTGGTTCAGACATTCGTTTCACCCGGCCTGAACGCCCCAGGCGGAATGTGACCTTCGACGTACGCATTGTAGAGGGCGTCGAGTTGCACCCATAGAACGTCGCACTTGAAGCGGACGGCGGCGATGCAGGCTTCCTGTTCGTCGCGGTTCTTGGCGTGCTGCTTGATGTATTCGAGCGCGAAATCGGCATCCCTCGGCGCCTGGTTCAGGCGCCGCTTGAAGTAGGCCATCACGGTCTCGTCGATGAAGTCGTAGTTCTCCAGCATGCCGGAGATGCGTTCCTTGTGGATCTTCGGCGCGAAGAGTTCGGTCAGCGAGGAAGCGACCGCGACCACGAGTGGCTCTTCGCGGACGAACCGCACATAGGCTTCGACGGCAAACCGTGTTGCCGGCAATGCACCGCGCATGCTGGTGACATACTCGCGGTCGAGACCGAGGCCGTCGGTCAGCACCAGCCAGCGCTCGATGCCGCCGGGTTCCTCGCCGTAACCGTCGTGGTCGACGACACGGTGCATCCACTCGCGGCGTAGTTCCCGGTCGTGGACACGCGACATGAAGGCGGCATCCTTGCGTGGCACCGCGGACTGGTAGCAATAGCGGTTCAGCGCCCAGGCCTGCACCTGCTCCTTGGACAGTTCCCCACCGTGCAGCATCTTATGAAACGGATGTTTGTCATGGTAGCGCTCGGCGCCGACCGCGCGGATTGCGGCCTCGAATTCTTCACGGCTCATAAGTTCGCAAGAAACGCTCGCAGCGGCGGGAATTGCGTAGCTCATAGGCGGACCTCCATTCCATCGTAACCGACTTCCCATCCGGCTTCCTCGACGGCCTTACGTTCCGGCGAGTTGTCGTCGAGTGCCGGGTTTGAATTGTTGATGTGGACGAAAATCTTGCGCGCTACGTCGAGACTGTCGAAGGCGGCAATCGAGCCATCCGTTCCAGACATCGATATATGCCCCATGCGGGCGCCGGTCTTTGGCATAAGCCCCTGCACGACCATTTCGTCGTCGGTATAAAGCGTGCCGTCGAACATCACGAGATCGGCGCCATCGAGCCGTTCTGCAAGTGCAGCGTCGACCGCGGCACAGCCGGGTATGTAGAAGAAAGATTTTCCATTGGCTGTGTCGGTGACCTTCAGTCCGATCGTATCGCCCTTTTCAGTGCCGAACGACTGACCCTTGGAGGCGTCCTCAAGATAGAGCGCCACCTTTCCAGGAACGTCGAAGGCTTCAACCGTCAGGCCGATATCCGCGCCGGCCCCGGAAAGCGGCGTAGGTTGCTCCATCTCCAGCGTGATGCGCGAAACCTTTTCAGGGTTGAGTACGTTGAACACGGTGTTCGCGTTCACCGTTGCCATCACCCGGTCGGAGGCGTAGAGCGAGAATGGCTGTCCTTCGCGCAGGTTGATCAGCCCGATGATATGATCCACATCGCCGTTCGTCAGGACGACGGCCCTGATCGGGCTGTTGCGTAGCGGACCATCGGCGACCGGCCAGAGTTCAGGAGTGTCGTTTATCTGCTGGCGCAGGTCGGGCGAAGCATTCAGCAGCACCCAGTCCCTGCCGTTGCTTGAAACTGTCAGCGACGACTGCGTCCGCGGTTTCAAGCCCGGTTCGCCTTTGCGCACCCGTGCGCTCATCCGGCCATTGCAGTTCCACTGCGGAAAGCCACCGCCTGCGGCAGCGCCCAACACTTTGATCAGCATGAGATGTATCGAATTCGCTAGCGCCGCAGCAGGAAAGGCCCGGGCGCGTGAGGCCTGACACCGGCCTGCCAGGTGTCAGCGAAACAAAACAGGCCTAAAACGAAGGCGGTGGCCGAGTGCTCGACCACCGCCCCGGCATGCATGGCATGCGTCAGTCGATCACATCGATTAGATGATGTCGATTTCAGCCGGCAGATAGCTGGTGACTTCGAGGCCGACTTCCTGCTCGCGAACCTGCGGCTTGCTCCAAACTTTCATAGTGCTCTCCTTGGTTATCAATGTTCGTGTTGATAGGCGCCCGCGAATACCGAACCCGGATACGGCTACGATGAGCCGGAACACCTCAACATGAATAGCATTAAGCACTTCGATCGCGGCGTTTCAACTGTTTTGGAGAAATTCGGGAAGAATTCCTGAAGCAATTCTTCTGATAATCGTCATTAGCTTTGCAATATGTAACGATATAACAGATAAATACATGAGTACCGCTTGCTGTAATACTATTCATGTTACGTTATTACTTTTCTCCTAGTGCCCAGCGAAGGCTGGTCAGGCACCAAGCACCAAACGTCGCTGTTTCTCTTCAAGGCCCGCGCGAACGTGCGATACCGCCGATTATGGCTGGCCAGCCATAACCGGCCCGACATCAACGTGCATCCGACACGGGCCTTCTAAGGGTCAAGCTGATCAGAGCTGGCCAATCCAGCCCGAGAACGGCCTCACCAGTTGCCCGTATTGGCCATCGATGCCCATGGCTCGCGCGGTTCCAGCGCGCTGCCGTTCTGCAGGAGTTCGATCGAGATTCCGTCCGGCGATTTGACGAAGGCCATGCGTCCATCGCGCGGCGGCCGGTTGATGGTGACGCCCTTGTCGGCGATGTTTTGGCAGGTCACATAGATGTCATCGACTTCGAAGGCGAGATGACCGAAGTTGCGCCCGCCCGAATAGGTCTCCGGGTCCCAGTTGTGTGTAAGCTCCAAGAGAGGCGCTTTTTCATCGGCCGCGCGGCGCCGGTCTTCGGGAGCCGCCAGGAAGATCAGCGTGAAGCGTCCCGCCTCGTTATCCACACGCCGCATTTCGCGCATGCCAAGGACTCCACAGTAGAATTTTAGACTTTCATCCACATCCGCGATGCGGACCATTGTGTGCAGGTAACGCATGTGCTTTATTTCCTCTTCACTTGACCTGCCGCAGAGATTGCGCGGCAGTCGCTTGTTCGGTCAATTTGCCCGCCGGGCGGTGCAAATCGTCGCTTAGCGTACCCGAACCGGGTGGACAGTGCCAACGCCGCGACCTCGGTGATCAGGACGGGCGCGCTGCGTGAGAGGTTGTACATCTCGACAATAGCTGCGATGGCGATCGGACGCTGTTGTCCGGCATTGCAGCGGAGTTGAGAGAATTACAGCACTGCTTTAGCGCCCGTGGCCGGCCCGCAATATGATCGCGCCATTAAAGACTGGGCAGGATGGCGCGAGCTTTATGCTCGTCCGGCCTCCGGCAATTAGCTTCCCGCTGTATATCTTTGACCGAATTGAAAATATTTCGCGGGTAACACCGGTAATCGGGTCGCAAATCGGCAAACTTAATCAGCGTCGAGCGAATTGAAGCGGGAACGGTATTGCTGTGGCGATGATTCGCAAATTTCGCCACAATGGCGAATCGTCACGGCCCCTAATTGCGCCGCAATTTTGCGAAACGGCCGTCTCTGCCCCGCTGTTACGCACCGCTTTGGACGAACCGTATTCACCACTCAAGTGTAGAAAAAATACATATAAAACAGCTAGTTAATGGTCATCTCGGGCGCAGCGCAGGGCATATGCGACGCGCTTGTGGATAGCAACAAGTTGTTTTTCAGAAATGCCCCCTTGTTCCCTCCTGTAACTTCTGGTTATGGTTTACAGGCTTTCACAGCGACGGTACGGGAGAGGGCTTCTAATCGGCCGCCGCTACTGACAGCACCATTCGCAAAGTTCTGTAGTCAACTGTAGCCAGTATCGCGGGGGTACGCATGGCTGATTCAAATATCCTATCCGACTTCGATTTGACGGAGTTGACCAGCGAAGAAACGCTGGAAAATCTTCAGAAAGCCGGACTTGAGGTTTTCGAGGTCGCTGGGCAAATTAAATGGTTTGACGCTTCAAAGGGTTATGGATTTATCGTTCCGGACAATGGTCTCGGTGATATTCTACTGCATGTGACCTGCCTTCGGGCCGGTGGCTATCAGACCGCCTACGAAGGAGCTCGAATTCACTGCCAGGCCATGAAGCGCCCGAAGGGACTTCAGGCATTCCGTATTCTCTCGATGGACGAATCGACGGCCATCCATCCCAGCCAGCTGCCGCAGCGCACGCACGTGATCGTGACGCCGGAAAGCGACTGGGAACGTGCTGTCTGCAAGTGGTTCAACCGCGTCCGCGGATTTGGCTTCTTGACGCGCGGCGAGGGAACACCTGATATCTTCTGCCACATGGAAACCCTTCGCCGCTTCGGCTTCACCGAACTGCGGCCGGGTCAGCTTGTTCAGGTGCGTTATGGGTATGGTGAAAAAGGCTGCATGGCTGCTGAGCTCCGCCCGGATGGTGCGCAGCCGGCTGTCGGCGGTTTCCCCTCCCAGCACTGATCGCCTGTACGTGACACAAGGCTATCTCACGCAGTCTTCCCGCAGGGCCGTTTCGACGGCCCTGTTGGCGTTTTCCCTTTCGTTTGCAATGATGGTGCTCTTTCCGGCGTTACTTCCACTGATCGGGGCGACGATGGCCGCAGGTTCGGAAGAGACACTGGTGATCGAGAAGGCCAATGGCGCCGAACCGCTGAGGTTTTCGGTCGAGGTCGCGAGAACGCCCCAGCAAAAGGGGCTCGGCTTGATGTTCCGCCGCGAACTGCCAGCCCTCCGCGGCATGCTCTTCCCCTACGACAAAGACCAGGAAATCACCATGTGGATGAAGAACACCTTCATCCCGCTCGACATGGTCTTCATCAAATCGAACGGCGAGGTCATACGCATCGAGGAGATGACCGAGCCGTTCTCAGAACGCGTCATCTCATCGGGAGGCCCGGCCAAGGGCGTCCTTGAGGTCGCCGGTGGTGAAGCCCGCCGGCTCGGGATCGCGCGCGGCGACACGGTGCGCCACCCCCATTTTGCCGCGAAACCCTGATCGGGTGATTTCAGCGAAAGATCTTTGGCGGCGCGGATCGATTGTCGGCCCTGCCCGCGCGATTTTCGATGGTTGCGGCGATAAGTGCGCAAACTATCGCGTGCTGCGCCCAACGTGCCACTTGACCTTCGCGCTTCAAACCGTCACGAGTATGCCGCTGCGCGCTTCGGCGTGCACTAATGGCAGAGCATCTACCTCCGTCCATCCGATCGCAAACAACGATCGCGTATAGTCGGGTGATGCTCTCGTGTCGGGGCGTAGCTCAGCCTGGTAGAGCACCTGCTTTGGGAGCAGGGGGTCCGGAGTTCGAATCCCCGCGCCCCGACCAACTATTGCATTTCAGGGACGAACCGATGGTCGCGCGCATCTACAAGCCTGCCAAGACCGCGATGCAGTCCGGCCTGGCGCGCACCAAGGAATGGGTGCTGGAGCACGAGCCGGAGACCGCCCGCGAGGTCGAGCCGCTGATGGGCTGGACGTCCTCACGCGATATGAAAAGCCAGATCCGTCTGGAGTTCGACACCAAGGAAGAAGCCGTCGCCTACGCCGAGCGCAACAGTCTTGCATACCGAATCGTAGAACCCAAGCCAAGGAAGCCGGTACGTAAATCGTATGCCGACAATTTCAGGTTCGGCCGCGTCGGCAAGTGGACCCACTGATCTCGCATTCCCTCCCATGCTTCAGCACATGCCTCACCACTCGCAACCCTTCCCTCTGTATGCTATCAGCGCCGCAGCCCAACAGGAGCAATTGACTTCTGGGCGGCGGATCCAGCACCAATAGATAATTGAGAACAAATGCTTGTAGTGCGACGGCCTAGCTGCGAACGGTGCAGCGAACCGTCTTCGCGGCCCCGTAGCTCAACCGGATAGAGCACGTGATTTCTAATCTCGGGGTTGCAGGTTCGAGTCCTGCCGGGGTCGCCAGTCTCAATGATCTAACGGTACGGCTGCGAACCCAAGAACCGCCCGAGAGCCTGCCGGTGACGAACAACCCATGAGATTCGGACGACACACGCGGGCCGCGACGGCGCTCATTATGGCAACGAAGCTCCTCTGCTCAAAGCATACGCACTACACCCTCACAGCCGGCGATTTCATGACGCGAGCCGTCGCAACGACCTGATCGCGACCGTCCTGCCGCGGTAATCGTTCGCCAGATCCGGAGTTGCCAATGACGGTCCCAAAAACGCCACCCCGATAATGGGTTCGACCGGCACGCGTGGCGTTGCGGAATCGTCAGATTTTGGGATAAACGTAGCGCGCTCTCCTCCCACCTTGGGGCGTGCTTCCAAGCCGTGTGTAGGGACCTTCAAACGGACGATGGGTGTGGAAACTTGTTGCGAGGTTATTAACAATATATTAACAATTGCCGTGCGCGGATTTGTCTCGTCTTTCGTAGTTTTTTGCAGTCAAATTTGTACTCGTCAGACACGCAACCACACTGCGACTGGCTTAGTTTATTTTGCTTTTGTCCTCCGCGCAGTGGTGGGTGTGACATGGTGCGTAGACTTACATTCCGGGAATTGTGCGAGCGCAATCCAGCCTTCAAGAAAATTTTTACCAAGACGGATTCCAATTGGGTCAAGGAAGACGGCCCAGAAATGGCGTTCGGCAACGTCCTCAAAACAATTGGTCACAACGGTGCGCCATTCGGCAAGTTCGCCGATCGCGGTGATTCCGGCGTCCGCCTGAAGATCGACAAGCCGGGCGTCTTCGAGGGCAAGTACGGCATCTTGAAGCTGAACAAGAACGGCACCTACAAGTACAAGCTGTATGATGAGAACCAGAACCCACAAGCCTGGCAAATCGTCCAGGGCCTGAGCGACGGCGAGACGCTGCGCGAAGTCTTCCGCTACAAGGTCACCAACGGTTACCTCAAAAAGAAATCCCTCCTGAAGATCACCGTCTTCGGCATGGACGACGAAGTCCTCATCAAGGGACTGAACGTCGAAGGTGCCGAGCACTGCCTGTTCGAGGCCGATCTTCCGGACGGTTCGAACATGATGAATGGTGATCACTCCTACGAATCCGAGATCCCGATGCTGCCGATGGTGGTCGGGTCGTTCGACGTCTGCGCTCGCGATGGCTTCAAGTTCCTCAAGATCGGCGGCGTGACCATCATCGACGCAAACGGCGTGGTGGCCGCCGCGCTCAACACGCCGATCATGACGCAATACGGCGAACTGATCATCACCGGCGTGACGCAAACGGCCTTCGACAGCTACCAGATCGACTACAAATATACCCTCACCGACAATACCCTCGACCATATGATCAAGGGCCCCGACAGCGTCTTGGACAGCGTTGTGATCGAACTCGAGGACGAGGACGGCAGCCACGCGACCGACTCACTCGACTTCGAGATCAAGGATGACTTGCCAGTCGCAAAGCTCACCCTGACCGGCGCGATGCTGCTCGTCGACGAGACCGACGGCGTCGCAGCCGACATGAATGAGACCGACCCCTTGGGCGGCGATCTCGGCATGTCGATGCTGACCGCCAACCAGGCTTTCAATGAATTCTCGATGTTCGGCGCCGACGGTGAAGCGGCCATGGGCGCGCGCGTGTTCGAGTTCGTCTTGAGCGGAGGCGAGGGCGTCAACAGCGGTCTCGACGACCACGAAATGATGCAGGATATCTTCCTCTTCACCGTCGACAGCCAGACCATCGAAGGCCGCGTCGGCAACGCGATGGGGCCGGTCTCCTTCACCTTGACCATCGCGACCGATGGCAAGATGACGCTGACCCAGGAACGCGCCGTCTACCACGACGACCCGATGGACCATGACGAGGCTATATCGCCTGCCGTCCTCGCCGACGATCTGATCGACGTCAGGCTCACCGTCACCGATGGCGACGGAGACATGGATATGGTCGATGTCGCTTTGAACAACATCGTCAAGTTCGAGGACGACGGCCTGTTCGCGAAGAACGATTATATAAATGACGTCATGGAGTGCGGCGACGTCGTCAACGGCAACGTGACGGACAACGACACCATCGGCCAGGACACCCCTGCCACCGTCGTCGCGATTTCCGGCGGCACGGTCGGCGTGGAGCTGATGGGCTTGTTCGGCAAGCTCACCATTGAGTCGGACGGAAAGTACACCTACACGTCCAACGACTCGGTGCCTGACGGGTCGATGGACAGCTTCACCTACACGCTTCAGGACTCGGATGGCGACCAGTCGATGGCGACGCTCAAATTCACGTTCTCGGGCGACAAAAACATGCCGACAGCGGGCATGGCGACGGCAACGGTGGACGACGACGGCCTGATGGGTGGCAACAACCTGGCGGATGCCGCAACCGACCTTGACGCCAACGTCGGCGATCTCGAGACGATGGACGAGTCCGTCTTCAAGGGCGTGCTCGACGGCAGCTTCGGCAAGGACGGGGCCGGCGGCTTCTGCTTCTCCGACACGCTACACGGCACGATGGCCAGCGTTGGCCAGGAGACGGTGACCTATGCGGTGTCGAACGGCGGCCTGCTTTTGACGGCGACCGGCCCGCGCGGCGAGTTGTTCACCGTCGAAATCACCGATGCCATGACCGGCGCCTTCACGCTGACGCTGAAGGACAACGTCCTGCACATCGACGACATGGCCGACGATGAAAACGACGCGCTCCTCGACATTCCCTACGTCGTCAAGGACAGCGACGGCAGCGAAGCCACCGGCACGCTCAAAGCCACCTTCGATGACGACGTGCCGCTGGCGGTCGACGATCCGAACATCGCGACCGTCGCCGAATGTGAAACCAAAGACGGTACCATCATCGGCACGTTGGCCAATCTTCTCGCCAACGACAAGTTCGGTGCCGACGGTCCCCGTGCAATGGACCCGGTCGTGATCGATGCGATGGGCGACATGGGCGGCACCGTCAGCGTCGATGCGATGGGCAACATCACCTATACGAACAACACCGCCGCCGCCGACCTCGACATCGGCGAGACGCTCGTCGAAACCTTCACCTATACGATCTTCGACGCCGACGGGGACTCTTCGCAAGCCACCTTCACGGTGACATCCGAGGGCTCCGACATCGTCATTACGACGGCCCCGACGGACGTGTCAGTCGACGAGGACGACCTGCCGAACGGCAACGGCGACATGGCCAATGGCGATCTGTTGGTGCCGGTGCCCACGGGGTCGGTCGCCTACACGCTGAGCGCAGGTGCAACGACGGCGACCGTGGTGCTGTCGGTCGTATCGACAGGCATCATCAAGCTCGACGGTGTCACGCCGGTGAACACCGTCTGGGACGACATGACCAACACGCTGATCGGCTTCGGCGGCATGAACCAGATGGACGTCGTGTTCCGCATCGAGGTCACGAACATCACGGCAACCGGCTTCGACTACGAGCTGTTCCTCGTTCAGTCCGTCAAACATCTTGGCGACAATACCGAGGATGACCTGACGTTCACGGTCGACGTCACCATCACCGACGACTGCAACGAGGAAGCCACCACCTCCTTCACCGCCCTCATCGACGACGACCTGCCGGTGGTGATCGACCCATTCGCGGTGTCCCTTGAAAACACTGTCGACGAAATGATCATCGGGTTCCTGGATGCGGACTCCAACATCGATGACAATGTCGGCGCCGATCAGCCCGGTAAGCTGACCTTCGCCAACATCCTCAGCGGTACGACGCCCGCCACCGGCGTGATCAACGGCATGACCGTTAACCTGACGTCCGGTGGAAATCCCATCATCCTCTACCTCACCGACAACGACATGACGCTGGAGGGCTGGGTCGGCGATCCGATGATGGGCGGCACCAAGGTCTTCACCGTGGAGCTGCAACTCGACGGCGACATCATGGTGGCGGACGACAAGTACAAGGTCACCATCCACCAGCCGATCGATAACGGAGCCGGCGTTGAGTTCTCCGACTTGTCAGGCACAGGAGCGGCGGGCAATCCGACATTCAAGCTGATAGGCAGCGACGCGATGTTGGACCCAGCCACGCAAATGGCCGGACTGGAACTCCTCGTGACCCCCGGAGACATCACCAACAATACCGATCTCGTTGGTCAGACTATCAACAGCGATGCTGACGACATCGGTGTCGGCATGGGGCAGTCCATCTCGCCCTCGGACCCGGTACTGCGTATCG
Organism: Alphaproteobacteria bacterium BRH_c36; assembly: GCA_001516065.1. Taxonomy (GTDB): domain Bacteria; phylum Pseudomonadota; class Alphaproteobacteria; order Rhizobiales; family Hyphomicrobiaceae; genus Filomicrobium. The sequence goes on along the minus strand of LOEV01000218.1, from coordinate 530 downwards.
ACTATGGTTCATTTACAATTGTCGGAAACCAGTTCGTCATTGACGATCACGAAACAGTCAACGGTGCTCGTTTTGAAGTTCATGAAGTGGTACCGGGCGCACCGGGAACAGAGGTGGATATCAATGTAAGGGTATACGACGCCGACGACGATGAGGATCTGACGGAGGACGCAACCGATACAATCACAGTCGTGACGGTCTTTGGCTCGGATGGGACGACGGTTCTTGCTGAGCGGACTCTGGTGGAAGGAGATGGATCGGAAGGCGGCTTCGATTTCGACTTCCTCATGGATGGTTCTGTGACCATCGATAATCTGATCGAAGGACAGTTCATTTCCGTTGAAACCGCCGATGGGTTCAACAGGCTTGAGATTGACAACGTAACGATACAAAATAATACGTTCTCGGTCGGAGGCCTCGCAGTAGAAACATCCACCACCGGTGATCCAATCGACTTGGACTACGACCTCGCCCTGATGGACGCCGATGGCGACACGGTCACCATCGTCGGCGCAATCGACATCACCGTG
>LOEV01000217.1 GCA_001516065.1 Alphaproteobacteria bacterium BRH_c36 | reverse complement strand
CGGTGTCAATTAAGGCGTGATAAACGCCTCACTAAGTCATTGATGTTGCTAGTGGCCCTCATGTCGCGCCGAAATCGAACGAGGTTGCGGCTATGATGCGATTTAGGCGCGACGGGCCACTAGTCGGACTGCTCTTGCCGGACTGATCTCGGCGGACTGCTCTTGGGGGGCGTTTCCATCATGGCAATCGATGTCCCGGTCGGGGAGCTTTTACTCCTCGCAACGGCGCTGCTCGGGGCGGGGCTCGTCACCGGTTTCCTGTCAGGGCTGCTCGGGATCGGCGGTGGGGGCATTCTCGTGCCTGTGTTGTATGAGACGTTCGGTGCGATCGGAGTCGATCCGTCGATCCGTATGCATCTGGCTCTCGGCACCTCGCTTGCCGTGATCGTGCCCACATCAATCCGTTCCTTTCTTTTGCACCGTGCGAAGGGCGGTGTCGACATGGCGGTCTTGTGGCGGCTGGCGCCGTGGATGATTGGCGGCGTCGTCACCGGGACGGCGTTTGCCGGTTTCGTTTCGAGTGACGAACTGAAATGGGTCTGGGTCGTCTTCGGCACGCTGCTCGCCATGAAGCTGGCGCTCGGACGCGATGACTGGCGCCTTGGCGACACGCTGCCGAAGCCGCCTGTTGTCGAAATCTATGGGCTGCTGGTCGGCTTCGTCTCCGTTCTGATGAGCATCGCCGGGGCGAGCTTCGTCGTCGCGTTCCTCACCCTTTATAACCGCCCGCTCATCCAGGCGGTGGCGACAAGCGCCGGGCTTGGGCCGATCGTTGCGATTCCCGGCGTGGCCGGCTTCATCATCGTCGGCTGGAGCGATCCGCTGACGCCGTTCCTGTCGATGGGTTACGTCAACCTGCTCGGTGCCGCGTTGATCATTCCCGCGAGCCTGATGGCGGCGCCGGCCGGGGTAAAGCTCGCTCACGGGCTGCCGAAACGGAAGCTGGAACTGGCGTTTGCGGCTTTCCTGTTCGTCATCGCGATGCGGTTTCTCGCCAGCCTGCTGATGTAGGTCATAGTTGGGCGACCACTCGATTCTCCTCTCGCCGCGCGCTAGGCATTGTCGTAACCTTTCGCCCGATTTGACTTGACCAACTGGGAGCCTTTTATGCGCTTTTCGATGCTGCCCGCGCTGCTCAGTGCTTTGACGCTGATCGTCGTTAATCTGTTTCAGCCGCCGGCTCGCGCGGCCAATGGCCTGCCGCCGCCGATCGGGCTCTCGGAGCCGCTTGCCACACCCGAACAGGGCGACGATGGGATCTACCACCAGCCGTGGTTCGTGCATTCTTTCCTCGACCTGAGGGAAGATTTCGAAGCGGCCAAATCACAGGGTAAGCGCTTCGCGGTGATCTTCGAACAGCGCGGCTGCAGCTACTGCGTGAAGATGCACAAGGAGGTGCTGGCTCTGCGCTATATCAACGACTACGTGCGCGTGAACTTCGCCGTCGTGCAGCTCAATATGTGGGGTTCGCGCGAGGTGACCGATTTTGACGGCAAAACCATGCCGGAGAAGGAACTGGCCGAGCGATGGGGAGTGATGTTCACACCGACGGTGGTATTCATGAAAGAAGACGTCGCCGCGCAGGAAGCCAAATGGGGACAGCCGCTCGAAGTGACGCGCATGAGCCTGGGAGTGGGTCCGGGGACCTTTTACGATATGTTCGTGTGGGTGCGGGCCAAGGTGTATGAAACGGACCGTAACTTCCAGAGGTTCCATCTGATGCGCTTCGACGAGCGCAAGGCGTTGAAGGAAGCTTCCGCCGGGCAGTAGCAGAACCGAACCGGAGGATATCAATGCACAATCTCAACCGAAGGCGCCTGTGGGCGGCTGGTCTGACGATCTGCGCCATCGCCTTGGGGCTGGCGTTGCCGGCGCTTGCTCAAGTTCCCGTCGATGCGGCCGGTGACAGGCGCGTTGACGACTATGTCTTCTTTCAGTCGTTCGGCGAGCCCAAGACCCCCTTCAAAGATCTCGAAAGTGCCGGGCAGGTGCGTGCGGACAGCGCGGAGTATTTCCGCTCGGAACTGGCCACTTGCGACACGCGTAAAGAGACCTGCGATCCCGACAACGTCTACGAACTTGCTGACCGCTTCTGCCAATCGCTCGAGTTTCACGAGGCCGCAACCTGGCGCGTCAGCCGGGATGGCGACGAGCTGGTGCTGCACTGGGCCGTGTGCGGACTAAGGAATTAGCATTGCGGGCGTGCGATCAAAGTTGATGGGTGGAAGCGCCGCACCGGCAATCCGAACCCAATTTGGCCATGCTCGATTGACATGCGGATACCTATACCTAGTGTCCCGATTCGGAAGTTCAGCACCATCCGGTCGAGTGCGCGAGCTACCTTCGAGTCAATACGGAAGACTGGAATTATTGAGTTGTTAATGTGGTTCAAACCGCCCAGTTCGCTTTGGAGCGAAAGGCTGGTGGATGAGGACTTCGCGATCGCCAGATTAGTGTCCGGCCCCGAGAGAGGCTGAGGACCGGTTGGGGGACTTGGTGCGATACGATACTGCTGCGGAGCACCTCGATCAGGGCGTTCCTGCCTTCCAAAGCTATCCGCCCAACCGCTTGCAAAGCCTCGCAATCGGCGTTGGCCGGCGCTTGCCCAATGCCTACTTCGGGCAGCGCATGGCCGGCTGGATCCGCGGCATGATCCAAGCGACGGCCCGACAGCCGGTTGACGTCGAAGTGCTGGGCATTCGAATGCGGTTGCGGCTCGGAGACAATTCCTGCGAACGGCGACTCCTGGTGACGCCGCATTTCTTCGAACCGGAAAATCTGGCGGCGCTGGCTAAGCGCATTGGGCCCGGCTTTCGATTCGTCGATGTGGGGGCAAATGTCGGGACTTATTCTCTCTTCGCGGCAAACAGGGGCTCTCCTAACGCCAAAATCCTCGCCATAGAACCCAATCCCAGGCTGACTAAGCGGCTGCGCGAAAACGCTGTCCTGAACGGATTCGACATCGCGATTGCGCAAGTCGCGGCCGGCGACTTCAACGGCGTCATGATGCTGCGGCGCGACGGGAATAATCTGGGCGCATCGACGATGGTGCCTGAGGTCGCCGTGCGCCGGCAGGAACCGCCGCTGGAAGTCAGCTGCGCCAAAATCCTCGATCTCGTCATCCAGCACGGATTTGAGCGCATCGACGCGATGAAGCTCGATATCGAGGGTGGCGAGGACAAGGCTTTAATGGCCTTTCTCGAAGAAGCGCCACTGCATCTTTGGCCGGCGTTCCTGCTCATCGAGAACAACTCCAAAGTCTGGAGGTGGGATCTAGAGAGCGAAATCATCAAGCGCGGCTGGTCGCGCGTCGAAAGGGGCGAGAACCTTATGTTCGAGCGGTCGTGATGGACGCGCCGACCGCCGCTCAAGAGTGTTACCGACTTACGTCGAAACACTCTTGTTTTGGCGAGTTACTTGTCGCGATCGCCATCCATCATGCCGGGACCCATGCCCCGACCCATGCCGCCGCCCATGCCTCGACGCATGCCGCGACCCATCCCCATCATCCGGCCCATGCCCATCATCGGCAGGACGATCTCATCGGCGGCCTCCTTCTGCTTATCGTCAAGCACGGCATATAGCTTGCCCAGCGCCTGCCGGTTCGCCTTGATCTGTTCGAGGCGGGCCGTCATATGGCTTTCCTGAATCTCAAGGCGTTCCGGCAACGGCTTCTTCGAGAAATCGCCGCTCATCATCTCCTTGCGGCGTTCGCTCATCATCTTGTTGTGCGTCTCGGCGGTCGATCGAACGGTGCTGGCAAACTCGTCCCAGGCGGCAGTCTGCGCGTCGGTGATTTTTAATTCGGCCTTGATAAAGGCGAGCCGGCCGTCGACGCGGTCCAGCATTTCGTCCATGCCGCCCATCATGCCGCCTATCATGCCGCCCATGTGCATGCCGCGCCACATGCCGCCGCGCATCCGGTCGTCATCATCGTTGCGGTCGCCGGCAAGCAACGCCGGCGCCATACCAGCAACCAGTAGGCCGGCCAGTATCGATGTCAGCTTTGTTGAGTGTCGCATGTCAAGTCTCCTGGCTTCGCGGAAAATACTGCGGTCACAAGACTTGTGGAGTCGTGGTGGGTCATTGACGCGGGTCAACATGGGCAGCGGCGGCCGATCAGTATTTTGTGATCAGCCGTCGCATCGAATACGTTGCAAAAAAGCTCAGATCTCGCCGTTGAGGCCCTTCTGGAAATACTTGTGAACGATCTTGTCCTGGTTTTCGAGGAGCCAATCGATCGAGGGTTCGAAGTTCATCGCCTTCTTTATCGCTTGATGAGTTGCCTTGCGGTGGATGTCGAACAGAATCTGGTGATCGAGACCGTCGATTTCCGCAACCATCGGGTTCAGCCACACCGATACAATGATGCCCAGATCGTTGGCCTTGTCCTTGGGGATGTCGCCTGAACGGACCGAGTCGAGCACGCCCATCGAAGTGGCGTACTGCACTGTGCCCATCAAGATGTTGGTGTAGCGCTCGTTGTCGACCGTCACCTTGGAAACGCAGATCGTCGGTGGGCGCACCATGATGTCGGTGTTCATGATCGCCAGAACTCTGCTGTGGCCCTTGACCTGATCGCCGAGAAGGTTGGCGAAGGCGGTGCCGAAAGGCCCGTCCATTTCACCGATGGCGACTTCGGGTTCGGCCGCCGTCCCCGGAGGGCCTCCGGCAACGAGGGCTTCGCCGACGCGAAGGACGATGCGATCGCTCATGGTGTTCTCCATTTTGGTGAGTGAACAGCGAATAGGAAACTGGAGCAACACGGCGCGTGAGCGCGGCCACTCGACCTGCGGGAGGGTTAGCAGGTGAGAGCGAGCGGCGCAAATTGGAGCCTGCGCAAGAGTTCTTGACCCCGGATCTGCGAATTTGCGCCGTGGTGACCGGCGCATTGAGCTTTAGCAAAGCATCAATGACATGCCCGATAATCTGACCCTGGTGTAGCGCACCTGACGTTTGGTTCCCACAAACGGCCGGCCTCGAAGCCAAACGTCAGGTGCAAAAGCTACACCAGAAAAATAAAGTTGCCGCTAGCAACATCAATGACTTAGTGAGGCGTTTATCACGCCTTA
>LOEV01000216.1 GCA_001516065.1 Alphaproteobacteria bacterium BRH_c36 | reverse complement strand
AGCGCAAGGCCCGGATCTGGCCGCGCCTGCGCGACGAGCGCGGCGCACGGCTGAATCAGCCTGAGGGTTATCCGGTTCTCTCGATCACGCCGCCGCCCGTCCACCTCATCGCGCAAGGAAGGCTGGACGTCGAGCCCGGCACCCACGCGCTCCTCGCTACCGACGGGCTCATCCGCCTCATTGATATCTACGCCCGCTACGATGCGCGCTCGTTGTTCGAAGTCGCAAAGACCCACGGCTTCGAATCGCTGCTCTGCGAACTTCGCCAGATCGAGGCGGATGATGCTGAATGCACCGCTCACCCGCGCGTCAAGCAGTCCGACGATGCCACCGGCATATTGCTGCGCTTCACATGAGATCGAGAACGGCCGCCCCTCAGCGATTGAACCCGACGATTATTTGCCTATCGCGCCTCGCACGATTCCATCGAGCCACTTGTTGATGTCCTCGATCACGTCCTCGGCCTTGTCGTTGAAATCGTCATCGAGCTTGCGGTAGCCGACCACCACCTCGCCGGGCGTGGCTTTCGTCTCGTAGACGAACACGACATAGGGGCACAGACCCATCGTGGCGGGATCGGCTTCCATCATGTTGCGTGAATGCACAGCCGAGCAGAACGCGAAATACTTCGCCCCCACATAGATGTCCTTGGCGCCCTCGGAAACGTCCTTGCCGGTTCGCTGCAACATCTGCCCGACATCGCCCTTGACGTCGATGACAAGTCCCTTATCGACAATCGCCGACTCGACGTCGAAGGCAATCCCGTCAAAAGCACCCTTGACGGTATACGTCTTCACACCGTCCGCAACGGCCGCTCCGGCAAGTGCCAGAAGACCGATCAGAAAAACTAGCGCACGCATGGGCATCTCCTCAGTTGATATCAGTGGCGGCAGCAGCCGATCCGATGGAACAAGTCCGATAGAATATGAACAGCACCCACACCCCGGCCTTGATATGTGTCACGATGCGGCGCAACCGGGCTCGTGCAAATCAACCCTTTTCGTCGATCCCGAGATCGGCGAATTTCACGGTGATACCGTCGAGGGTTTCACCGTCGATGCCTTTTAACAGCAGTTCGATTTTTCGCTGTCGCCAGTCGATATCGACGAGCCCGAAGTTTTCCTGGTGGTACATCTGGCTGATCCGCTCCGCCGAACGCCCATCCTGCGAGGGCCCATACGACCTGTTCAGCGAACTGGTCGTCATCTCCGGCAAGATCTGGCCATTGGCGAGCTTGCCCGAGTAGAATGCCCCAAAATGCCGGTCGCCCGACAGCAGCACGACACCTCGGGCACCGGTATCATTGACCAGCTGGAAAAACTTCTGGCGTTCCAGCGGCAGGTTGCCCCAGCGCTCGAAACCGTGCCCTTCGGCGAGCAGTTGGACCGACGTCACGACGAGGCGGACATCGGCGGCGTCCTGCAATCGTTCTTCAAGCCAGGCCCATTGCGCCTCGCCAAGCATGGTGCGGTCCGGATCCTCGACCGGCTCGAATTTGCCCCAGTAGCCGAAGCCGGCAGATTTCCTCTGTAACTCCGAGCGGAATGATCGCGTATCGAGCATGATGACCTGCACCCGGCGTCCTTCGGGGCCAAAGGTCTTAGCGTAGTAGATGCCTTTGTCGACAGGCCGCTCCGGTTTGATCTGCCAGAAATCGTAGAACAGTTTGGCCGCGTTGGCCTTCTGCGAAAAGCTGGCGCCAGCATCGTTGGCCCCGTAGTCGTGGTCGTCCCAAATCGCAAGAAACGGCATCGCCTGACGCGCCTTCGCCAGTTCCGGACGAACCGCCTGATCGCGGTACGCCTGCACCAGTTCCTTCGCATCCGGGCTCTTGATATCGCCATAAACGCTGTCGCCGATCATCATGAACAACTGCGGCCGCGGTTCGAGACGAAGTACGCCTTCCCAAATCGGCTGCGGCTGGTTCTGGCCAAGGCATGAGCCAACCCCGATCCGCGTCAAAGTCATGCCGGGATCGAGTTTCAGCCAGGGCGTCGACGGCGCAACGGAGGTAACACCCGGCAAGACTTCCGCGCGGCCGCTCCCCTGGAAGTACTCCTGCGCCGTGACGACCCTGGGCGCAGGAGCTTGCTCTGCCTGCTTGCTCTCCGCGTCCCGCCCGGGCACTTCCGGCGCAACCGTCTGCATCAAAAAGACGACGACCGCGGCACACAGCACCAGCGCAATGGCGCCCATGACGAGCGTTGACCATTTTCGCCGCCCCCCAACGGTGTTCCTGTGATCTCCGCTGCCGGTTTCGTTGCTCACGATGTTCTCCCCGCTGATAGGCCCGGTAATGCCCCCGAAACTCTCACGACCTCGCAACAGGAACAAGCGCGGATACCTGCGCGGCTCATGGACGTCTCGTTGCTCGCGGCGAAATCACATCTAACCGTTGGCCGCGGCAGCGCTACAGGGCGGAGTTCCCTGCGGAACTGCCCGCAGGACACGCGCTGCCTAATTTCCCCTCAAGCCAACATTTGTTTTGGGGTCGGACATGATCAGCACGAAGCGGCATCAGCACGAGCGCGACACAGCCGGCAGGTTTGCCATCATCGCCGTCAGTGATAGCGACGCCGCACCCTGGACGCACACTTTTGATAACATGGACGTCAAAGGGTTCAGTAGCCGCTCAGGCGACGGCGAAGGTGCGCAGTTGCAGCTTTTGGCCTTCAACCAGGGTTACGACGCCGTCTTCATCGCCGGCTTCGGCGCTGGTGCAGAAGACGCGCTGCAACTGGCGGCCCGCTTCCCCGACCTCATTAGTGGTATCGTCCTCTTAACTCCGCAGATCCGTAGGGCACCCATTAGGTGCCTCGCCGCAAACGTCTTTGCGCCAACACGCGCAGCGCTGCAGCGCCTCACGAGTTGCATCGCCTTGAAAACAGGCTTCGAATTTAACGTCACGCAGCCCAACCCAGCGCCAGCCCGCCTGTGCCTGCGCGATATCACTCAGCCGGTACTGATCTTTCACCCTCGCGCCGGTCGCAACGCAGATATCAAAGTTGCAGCAACACTCCAGCGCCGCCTCGGCGGCCCCGTTGAAGTCCAGTTCATCGGCCCGGGAGCCGATGTCGAAGCTTTCAGCCCCCTGAACCTGGCGCTGAGCCGGCGCTGCTTGGACTTTACCGCACGCGTGGCAGCCGGCGCCGAAGGACGGCGCGCCAAACGCCAGCAGTCAGCTGCCAACCAAGCTGCGCCTTCGGCATCCCCACTCCTCACTCTGATGCCCTCAGCGGTCAGCGGATGAACTGTATTCGGAGCCGCCCAGGCCGACCTAAAAATTGTTTCGAAGATACTATTAAGGCCTTCTAAGTAATTGAAACAAATGACGATACTTAGATAACGCCGTCCCCGGAACATCCGCGCCGGCAAAATTTCTACTGCGCGTTTCCTCCGGAACAGCGCGTTTGCGCCATCAGCGGCATTCTCCTTCTCAAGCAACCACCACCGGCTACAGCGGCTCGGCAAGCAAAACAGACCATCTGGCTCAAACAGAAACACCCGCGAGAAGGAGCGACGACAATGACCAAAGCAGCCCTCATCCTGGTAGCCCTCGCCACAGCAACGGCAGCCTTCGCATCCGCCCCCGCCCACGCTGGTGGCAAGCGCCTCCAGTTCGGCGGCCCGCTCGGCTCGTTTGTCGCGACCCCGTTCGCAAAGAGTGCAGCTCACAACACCCATTCCAACAACCGCGCACAGGCTGCCAAGCAGGCCGCCCAACGCCGCGCCGCAGCAAAGAAGACGGCAGCCCGCAACGTGCATGCCAAGAAGGTTGCTGCTCAGCAGGCCGCTGCCCGCAACGCTCAGCAGAAAATTGCAGTTGCTAAAGTTGAAACCAGCACCGAGACCAAATCGGATTGGAAAGCTCCGGTCAGGGCATCCGCGATTGCCGGCACGAACACGCTGAATCTGAACACTAATGACAAACCTGCAGAGGCCCGGACCGAAGTCGCCAAAGACGAACCAATTCAAACCGCCAGCTTCCAGAAGGAGCCCGCCGAAGTCGCAGAACTCGAATGCAAGCGCTACATCCCCAGCGCCGGCATGACGATTACTGTCCCCTGCGGCCGCTAATCGAGGCCTACGAACAACTAGATTACCAAGTCGCTACCCTCCCGAGCCCCGACGGCGTCGGCCTTAACCAAGGCCGGCGCCGTTTGCTATCCCCCAACAAAGAGGTCGATGCCGCCGGCACGTCCTGCTAGTCTGTTATCGGGCAGTGTCCGTACACTTCACAAAAGCCGATTTCCGTGCACTTCATAAAGACCAATTCATGCGCCGATCGTCCAGCGATGAGGAAGCCATAATGAGACGAATTTTGATGATTGCCGTTACCGCGATCCTCGCGACTGGCGCCTTCCTGAGCGCTACAGCCGACGCCGGCAACAAGAATCTGCATTTTGGCGGGCCGCTTGGTACGTTTGAAGCAACACCGCACGCAAAGAGTTCCAATTCCCGCCAAGGCAACTATTCCAAGAAGCCATCGCCGGACGCCGCTGCCCGCCGCGCCGCTGCAAAGAAGGCTGCGGCCAGAAAAGTTGCTCGCGAGGCAGCCGCCAGGAAGGCGGCAGCAGCAAAGCAAGCCGCGGCGGCCAAAAGAGCTGCTGCCGAGCGCGCCGCCGCCAACTCCAGACCGAACGGAGAAGCGACCGTCTCAAAATCATCGAGCGATGTCGACGAAACAAAAGCCGCCCCCGTCAAAGCGTCCGCGATTGCTGCAACCAACACCCTGAAATTCCGTCCCGAACCGCCTCCGGAAGACAGTGCCGGTGATGAAAACCCAAACGCAACGGAGACCGCCGACGCCGCGCCCGACCCCGAGTGCAAAAAATACATTCCCAGCGCCGGCCTGACCGTTTCCGTGCCATGCGCTACAGACCCGTAGCCGAGGGTCGGCCAGCCTCGGTTTTTCTCAACTTCCAGTCCGGCCAATGGAGGCCGGGCCAAAAATTCCAACACCGCCCCGCCAGGATATTGCCCAACGAGTCCCCCCCGTAACAGCGCCGCCCGCAAATGCAGGGCATTCTCCTTCTCAAGCACAGAGGCCGGCAACCAACGTCGGACCGAAACGAGGCTCAACAAAGATTCCGAGAAGGACTTAGGGGACAATGAAAAAGACAGCTTTCATTCTGGCAGCAATCGTTGGCGCCACGGCAGCATTCGCAACCGCCCCGGCAGAGGCTGGTCCTCGCCTCCAGTTCGGCGGCCCACTCGGCTCATTCGAGGCAACGCCCTACGCCAAGAGCTCGCGACACGGCCATAACAGCCATTCCAGCCAGCACTCCTCCCATCGCGCAGCGAAAGCCGCCGCTCAGCGCGCTGCAGCCAAGAAGGCGTATGCCCGCAAGCTTGCGGCCCAGAAGGCAGCGAAAGAGGCAGCGGCTCGCAAATATGCAGCACAGAAGGCCGCCCAGGAGAAGCTCGCAGCCCAAAAGCTCGCAGCAAAGCGCGCCGCCACCGAAAGGATTGCCGCTAAGAAGGCTGCAGCCGCCAAGAAACTAAGCCTGGCTCAGCGTGAACAGCCGAAAGACGAGCCAATCGCTTCCCCTGAACCGACGAGTGTGACGAACAAGGTTGCACCGGTCAGGGCCTCCGCGATCGCCGGCACCAACACACTGAAATTCGACCGTAACGAAGCTGAACTCGCAGCCCTTCCGGAACCGAAGCCTGCAACGGCCGCCGCCGGCAAATCCGCCGCCGAACCGGTCCAGGACGAAGTCGACGAGAAAGCCGAGTTGGAGTGCAAGAAGTACATACCCAGCGCCGGCCTGACGATCACGGTCCCTTGCGGTTCCTGAACCAGGAAGCTGGATGCTAATCTAAACACCGCACCGGACTTGCAAGAGTCGGGTGCGGAAGGTTCTTCAAAGGCTGTGCCTGGCACGCCGGAATCGCTAAAGCCGCGAATATGTTACCTTGAGTAGATTTCCGGCCTCAGGCGAGACGAATTAGAGACGAGGTGAATGACATGCAGGCCCGTACAGCGATTGAGGGTGGAGCGGATGCCGCGGCGGCAGGCCCCAAGCGCCGGTTGCGGATGGCACCGAAACTCGCTTACCGCAACCTGTTTCACGACAAGGTCAGCCTGTTCGTCACGCTGATCGGCATCGTCTTTTCGGTGGTGCTGTTGTCGTTCCAGTCGGGCATCTACCTTGGCATCGAACGCACCATCGCAGCAGTCCTAGACCAGACAAAGGGCGAACTCTGGGTGGTTCCGATCGGCACCAAGAGCGTCGACGATCCCTCCCTTCTGCCGGGCCGCGAGAAATACACCGTTTTGTCGGTTCCCGGCGTCGAGAACGTTGAAACTCTGTCCATGGGGTTTGCCCGCTGGCGCAAGCAGCACGGCGGCGCCACCACCGTGCTTGTCGTCGGCTCCGACTGGAACGCCGGCGGCCTCAAGCCATGGAACGTCATCGACGGCAGCGTTGATCAACTCGCAGCCCCGAAGATGGTCGCCGTGGACCGCACGTACTTCAAGGACCTCGACGTCAAGGGGTTGGGAGATCCTGCTGAGATCAACGGCATGACGGTAAAGGTCGGGGCGATCACCAACAAGATCCGCTCGTTCACGACCATGCCCTACATCTTCACCACGCTCGGCCGCGCCCAGATCATGCTCGGCGCCGCCCAGGAGCAGGGCTCCTACGCCCTCGTCAGCCTGAAGCCGGACGCCGATGTCGCCAAGGTGCAGGAAACCATCCAGGCCCGCCTGCCCGATGCCGAGGTGCTGACGCGGGAAAGCTTCCGCAACCGCTCCATCAACTACTGGCTGTTTCACACCGCGGCTGGCTCGGGCCTCATCGCCGGCACGGCGCTTGCCATCATCGTCGGTATCGTCATCGTCGCCCAGACGCTTTACGCCAGCACGAAGGATCACCTCAACGAATTCGCCACCCTGCGCGCGCTTGGCGCTTCGGCCGGCTACATCATCCAGGTCATCCTCCTGCAGGCCCTCTTCTCGGCCATCGTCGGATATGCGCTCGGCATGACGCTGACACTGGGGATATTCAAGCTTGCCGAAAATACCACGCTCAACGTGGTGATGACGCCGGGGCTCGCAGGACTGCTATTCGCCACCACCATCGCGATGTGCATGTTCGCTGCCATCTCGGCGATCTTCAAAGTCATCCGCATCGACCCTGCCGGCGTCTTCAGCCGCTGATTCCAAGCCTCAGGGGGCGGCGACGGACGTCCCCTGTTCTCCGGGGAACTGCCGTGAGGCGAAACTTCGTACAGGCTCTTCAAGATGTTAGGGAGACATCAAATGGTACATCGAGGAAGGACGAAATGAGCAACTTACAAGCCGCCCGAAAAAAGCCCAAGCCTCTGCTCGTGGCTGACAACATCGTCAAGGTGTTCGGCACGGGTGCAGGCGAGGTGCAGGTCCTGAAAGGCGTACATCTCGATCTCTTGCCCGGCGAGTTGACCCTGTTGATGGGACCCTCCGGCAGCGGCAAGACAACCCTGCTGTCGATCCTCGGATGCATTTTGAGGCAAACGCGCGGCGACCTCGAGATCGCGGGCACCAAGACCAACAACCTGAGCGCTGAAGCCATGGCCGATCTCAGGCGAAACCACGTCGGCTTCGTTTTCCAGTCCTACAACCTGTTTCCCACACTCACCGCGATGGAGAACGTCATGCTGGCGCTCGACGTGCGCGGTCGGCTGCCGGCCGATGCCCCGCAACGCACCAAGGCAGCCCTTGATGCCGTCGGCCTCTCTCACCGCATCAACACCTATCCAGCCAAACTGTCCGGTGGCGAAAAACAGCGCGTCGCCATCGCCCGCGCCCTGGCCGGGTCGCCCTCCGTGATGCTCGCAGACGAACCGACCGCTGCCCTCGATTCCGAAAACGGCCAGTCGGTCATGCAGTTGATGTCGGATGTCTCGAAGGACCACAGCCGCGCGGTTCTCTGCGTCACGCACGACCACCGCATTCTGAAATACGCCGATCGCATCATCCGCATCGAGGACGGGGTCATCTCGACCGACGAACGGCCCAAGGAAGACGCTGTAGCAAAGGCAAACATGGAACGGCTCGCCGCCGAGGGCGCCCATTAGAGTGACAACAGGCCGGCCGGTCCGCCATGTCAGCGGCCGCCGCAAACCGCCAGAACCAAATCGTGGGATCATTGCTGAGAGATCGGGAGCAAAGACGATGAAGCGAATTCGAAGTGCCATTGCAGTGCTGGGCGTGGTCGGCGCCAGCCTGCTGCTGCCCGGTTGGACCGGAACTGACGAAGCCCGTGCCGCCGAATCAGAAACGCCATGGGTCGTTGCCGCGCCGGGACGCCTTGAACCCAAGGGCGGCATGATCAACATCGGCACCGCAATCATCGGCCGCGTCGCAGAGGTCTACGTTGCCCTCAACGATGAAGTCGAGAACGGCGAACTGCTCCTGAAACTCGATGACGCCGAAGCCCGCGCGCGCCTTGCTGCAGCCGAAACGCAAGCCGACGTCCGCGAGAAGGCCCGCGACGACGGCACTCTCAACAAGGACCGCAAGCAGGTTCGCGACGCCGAGGACGAAGTCTACCGCGCCGAGCGCGCCGCCACCGGCGCCCGCATCGAACTCGACTACGCGCTGTCCGGACGCCGCAACGGCACCGTCACCGAACGCACGCTGCGCGATGCCAGGCGCCGCCTGGAACAGGCCGAAGACAGAGTCCAGAAGGCCCGCGTCAAGGTTGCC
>LOEV01000215.1 GCA_001516065.1 Alphaproteobacteria bacterium BRH_c36 | reverse complement strand
CATAGCCGCAACTTCGTTCGATTTAGGCGCGACATGAGGGCCACTAGTACCGCCGATCAGAACTCCCTGCATCATGCCAGTCAAGCACCGTCAGGGACTTCTGATCGAAAAGCGGCACTAGAAACAATATCTCGCTAGTACCCTTTACTTTCCGAAGTTCGCTCCGGAGGTCGCCGCGGGTGACTCACGAACTTCGGAAAGTGGGTACTAGCAACATCAATGACTTAGTGAGGCGTTTATCACGCCTTAATTGACACCGGCCTCGCCGCACCGCCGGTCAATTAAGGCGCGACGCTTCACTAGACTGCCGGAGTCCTCACCAGCAACAGCTCCGTCAAAACAAATCCCGGAGAGATAGCTCCCCGGGATTGCATCGGCACCAAATAAGAATGCCCGATTTACGGCTGCGCATGGGTCGGGGTTTCACTGCGCCTTGCTTCCGACTGCACCGCCTTCTGCACCTTTTCGAACGCGCGCACCTCGATCTGGCGGATACGTTCCCGGCTGACCCCAAACTCAGCAGACAGGTCCTCAAGCGTCAACGGATCGTCCGCCAGCCGCCGCGCCTCAAAGATGCGCCGCTCGCGTTCGTTCAGCGACCCGAGTGCGGAGGCGAGATATTCGCGGCGACGCACCAGTTCCTCGCTCTCGACGAGCTGCTCTTCCTGGTCGGGTGTGTCGTCGACCAGCCAATCCTGCCATTCGCCCCCCGATTCAGCATCCGCCCGCAGCGGCGCGTTGAGTGAAGAATCCCCGCCGAGCCGGCGGTTCATCGACACCACGTCGGCTTCCGGCACGCCGAGCTTCGTTGCGATCGCCTTGACCTGGTCGGGCCGCAAGTCGCCTTCTTCGAGAGCCTGCATTTGCGACTTCGCGCGGCGAAGGTTGAAGAACAGCTTCTTCTGGGCAGCGGTCGTGCCC
This sequence comes from Alphaproteobacteria bacterium BRH_c36, assembly GCA_001516065.1. GTDB lineage: Bacteria > Pseudomonadota > Alphaproteobacteria > Rhizobiales > Hyphomicrobiaceae > Filomicrobium. Next base: position 6,470 of record LOEV01000215.1, on the reverse strand, counting down.
ATCTTTACGAGCGACCACGAGCGCAGGATGTACTCCTGGATGGAGGCGCGTATCCACCACATGGCATACGTCGCGAGCCGGAAACCCTTGTCGGGATCGAAGCGCTTCACCGCCTGCATCAAACCGACGTTGCCTTCGGATATGACTTCGCCTATCGGCAGGCCGTAGCCGCGGTAGCCCATAGCGATGCGCGCCACGAGTCGCAGATGGGACGTCACGAGCTGGTGGGCCGCTTCGCTGTCGCCGTGCTCTTGCCAGCTCTTGGCGAGCATGAATTCCTGGCCGGGCTCCAGCATCGGAAATTTGCGGATCTCGTCGAGATATCGTGACAGTCCGACAGAGCCGGATCCAACGGAAGGTAGCGATTTCGATGCCATTTTGAACCTCACTTGGGCTGCAACCCCACGGGCCAGATGCGCAATTGCCGGCCTGCTTTCCTTGCAGCCAAGGTATCAGTGCCGAAATCAGCCGGGCATATGGCCACCCAATTGTGGCAATACGATCACGACTTGTTGCAGCAGCTTACCGCCGGTGAGCCACGCGTTCAAAGCACAGCTGATCACCTTTCAGCGATTTCACAGTGCCGTCTTATGGTGTTGAACGGAACAAATTGAAGTTTGGTTCCCAATCGGGCCGACTGTTTCGCCGGCCGCACTGTCTCGGCCGAAATTGCCGGCGCAATCAAGTCTCGGGAGCCTCCAGCGCCGCAATCAAGTGCGCCATATCCGCCGGCAATTCGCTTTCGAACGCCATCTCTTGCCCGCTGACTGGATGCTCGAAGCCCAGTTCGGCTGCGTGCAGCGCTTGCCGGCGCAAATGATGAAGCGCCTCGCGGGCCCCCTCGCCGAGCCGCCGCGCACTCGCCTTGAACCCGGTGCCATAGACAGGATCGCCGAGCACCGGGTGCCGGATATGGGCCAGATGTACGCGGATCTGATGCGTCCGGCCGGTTTCCAGCTCCAGCCGCATCAGCGAAACGAAATCATGCCCGTCGACGTCGGCGAATACCTTCTCCACGTGATAATGCGTCCTCGCAAATCGCCCCAACGTTTCCGATACGACGGCCATTTTCTTGCGGTTGGCCTGGCTGCGCCCCAGCGGCGCATCGACGACCCCGCTCGGCCGGTCCGGCACGCCCCAGCACAGCGCCAGATACGCCCGGTGCAGGCGACCATCGCGGCCGTGATCGGCGAACTGTTCCGACAGCGACTTGTGGGCGGCATCGTTCTTGGCAACAACCAGGAGCCCCGACGTGTCCTTGTCGAGGCGGTGCACGATTCCGGGACGCCTGACGCCGCCGATACCTGACAGGCTGTCCCCGCAATGCCGGATCAGCGCGTTGACGAGCGTCCCCGTCTCATGGCCGGGCGCCGGATGCACGACAAGACCAGCCGGCTTGTCGATGACGATCAGGTCGCCGTCCTCAAAGACTACGTCGAGGGCTATTTCCTCGCCCCGCGGCGTCGGCTCCTCGGCTTCGGGAACGGTTATCGAATAGCTGCGGCCGGGTTTGACCCGCCAGCCAGCCTCCCCTATCGTCCCGCCGCCGGACGTCACCGCGCCCGCCTTGATCAGGGCCTGGATGCGCGACCGGCTGAGTTCCGGGATTTTCGCGGCAAGCCAACGGTCGATACGTTCTCCGGCCTCGTCCTCGCTGGCGACGAGTTCGCGTGACGTCTGGTGCAACCGCGGCATCCTTTCCATGAATCGAGTACGGCAAGAACGACAGGCCATCCACACGATGATGAAGCACGGCGCCGAGACTCATGCCAAAACCAGCAACGAGGCATCGCCATCAGGGCCGGGAGAGCCCGATTTCAAGTCCTGGATCAATCATCCCAGAACGGTGGCTCGACTGCAAATCCTGGTCATCGTGCTTGGTATCCTGGTCATCGCCGGCTTCGCCACCGTCATCGGCAGGATCGCATATCTCACACTCTACCAGTCAGATAGCGACAGCTCTGCCTCGGTTGCAACCGATACGCGAACGATGCGGATGGCGGTCCCGCCCGCCACCGCGGCGCTCGAACAACTCATCGAACTGCCGCCAGGCGCCATCGTCGAAGACCTCCGTCCCATGAACGATGGCTCGCTGATGGTACGCTTCAAGGACGCGCGGGGAACCGGCTTGATGATCTTTGACGCCGACAGCGGAGCAGTGCGCAGGCACTGGCGTTTCGTTCCCTCCGCCAACTGACGGATAGGCGGGCTGTGAAATGGAGTATCGACAGCCAGCTTGAAGACGATCGGGCTCCTCCCCACTTGCTTGTTTCCACCACACTTCCACCTTCCGTCCCGTTCGTCTAGTGGTCAGGACGCTAGCCTCTCACGCTGGAAACACGGGTTCGACTCCCGTACGGGACGCCATGCGCGCGGACAACGCATTCGGCTTCCACACCGTCCGCAGACCACAAAACAGCTAAAATGTACGGCCAAATACCAGGTGGTTGGCGCTGCGTTACGTGTTTGCAACAACGTTCGACAAAAGACGCCATTGCATCTAGCTCGACCTGTTGAATGATATAACATCCTGTCCTGCTGCGAGGCTCAGATGGGAGGACGGCTTGCGCCGGTTCAGGCAAAACAGATGGTTGGTAATTATTGGACTGGCCGCTTTGGCGATCCAGTATGCCATCTCGTTTGGCCATCATCACGACCATGCCGACGACACAGGCCATGCTGCGCATGCGGTACCCGCATTTGTTTCGATCGGCACTTTTGCGGCGGACCATGAGTATCAAGTCGGCCACATCCGTGATGACGATCGTCGCGGCGAAGTTTCTCATGTCGGTGAAGATGTCCATGAAGGGCATTTACCGGAACCCTCGCGCGGCGCGAATGAGGCGTGCGAGATTTGCTGGTCTCTTTCCACCCTGGCCGGCTTGGTCCTACCGGGCTTTCACGGCGTTCCGCATTGCTATTTCGCAACGCAGCAGCAAATCCCAGCTCCTGTCACAGTCGGTACCCTCCACCGCCTGAGCCGGGCCAATCTGCCTTGCGGCCCACCGCATACGATCCTCGTGTGAACCGCAGATTCACCCGGGTTTGCCGCGCTTCGCCGGTCGGCTGAGACGCTCTGGCTGCGCCTGGGTCCATTCCACTCGAGTTCGTCAGGAGCGCAAACATGTGTGCGCAGAAGTTCACCGGACCGATGCCCTTGGCGGCGATCGGCTTCCTCACCCTTGCCCATCCTCTTAATGCTCAAGGTGTCATTGAATTGGAGGGCATCGTGATCTCAGCCCCTTCACCGATCGTTTCCGGGTCAGTCGCGGGCGATGCGAGCGACCAGCCAATCGGCAGCCTGATCGTCGTCGACGACGCCTTTGTGCCCGTCACCGTTGTTACCGCTCGTGATATTCAAGCCGATAGCGGTGCCAGTATCGCCGATGCTCTTGCAAGAAGACCGGGTATCGTGGGGTCGACGTTCGCCCCCGGAGCCAGTCGGCCGATTATTCGCGGTCTCGATTCCTATCGCGTTCGTGTGCAGGAGAACGGCATCGGCTCCCACGACGTTTCGGCACTTTCGGAAGACCATGCCGTTCCCATCGATCCTTTTGCCGCCAATCAGGTGGAGGTGATCCGCGGCCCGGCGACACTTCGCTACGGCAGTCAGGCCATCGGCGGAGTGGTCGCGGTCGAGAACGGTCGCATCCCCACGTTTGTGCCCAAGGGCGGTTTCACCGCCGAAATCAAAGGCGATGCGACTTCGGTCGATGAGGGGCGAAATGGTGCCTTCCGCGCCACGGCGGGGAGTTCAGGCGTGGTCGTCCATGCCGATGGTTTCCGAAGGCGGACACAGGATTACGACACGCCACGCGGACGGCAATTCAACTCGTTTGTCGAAGCTGATGGCGGTGCTGTTGGCGCATCGTTCGTTGGCGATCAGGGCTTTATCGGCGTATCGTTGTCCCGCCATCAAAGCTTTTATGGAATCCCCGGAGAAGAGGCGCTGGAATTGCGTCCGCGTATCGATCTCGAGCAAGACAAGGTTCAGGCACGCGGCGAATGGCGTGTCGGCGGACTAGGCGTCGAAGCGGTCCGCTTCTGGTTCGGTGCATCCGAATATGCTCACAACGAGGTGGTTGACGAAGGAGAGGGTGACGAGATCGGCTCGCGCTTCACCAGTGAAGCCTATGAAACGCGACTTGAGGTGCAGCACATTCCGTTTGCGTCAAGCCTTGGCGAATTGCGCGGCGCAATTGGGGTGCAAGTGGTCGACGCAAACATGCGCGGACGAAGCTTCGAGGGAGACTCGTTGTTGGCTCCCGCTCAAACCCAGAGCGTGGCTGCCTTCTGGTTTGAGGAACTCGACCTTACCCGGCAGCTGACGTTGCAGGCTGCCCTGCGGTTGGAGAAAACCGAAGTCGAGGGTTTCGGACGCGTGACGCCGCTCGATGCTTCATCGCCACTCGTTGGACTGAACCGGGATTACGCACCTTTCAGCGCCAGCGCAGGCGGGCTTTATAGGCTACCAAATGGCAGCGTCATGAGTTTGAACGGGCAATACGTCGAGCGTGCGCCGGATGCTGCCGAACTCTTCTCGGCCGGCATCCATGAGGCAACAGGCACCTTCGAAACTGGTAACCCCAACCTGGAAAAGGAAAAGGCAGCCTCGGTCGAGTTTGGTTTGCGCAATGCGCGAGGGTCGTTGCGCTATGACGCGACGGCTTACTATACGAAGTACGATGGCTTCATCTTTCGGGAATTGACCGGCTTGGAATGTGAGGGAACCCTTGCATCTTGCGGCGCAGTCGCGCCCGATGCCGAGGAGACACTCGATCAGGTCCTATTCGGCCAGCGCAACGCGAACTTCACCGGCGTTGAGATTGCAGCGCAGTATGACGTCACGGCGATTTGGCGTGGGGTGTGGGGCATCGAAGGGCAGTACGACTTCGTGCGGGCGCGATTTGAAGACGGCGGTAACGTGCCGCGTATTCCGCCACATCGCATTGGCGGTGGAATATTCTATCGCGATTCCAACTGGTTTGCGCGCGCGGGCGTGCTGCACGCATTCGATCAAGACAAAATTGGCGAAAATGAAATCGTCACTCCGGGTTACACGCTGGTGTCGGCTGAACTGTCCTACAGCGTAGCACTCGATGCTGAAACCGGCCTTGGACCGTCCATGACCATCGGGATAAAGGGCGAAAATCTCGCCAACGATGAAGTCTTGAACCACGCATCCTTCAAGCGCCGCGAGGACGTACTGCTGCCAGGGGCGAACCTAAGGGTTTTTGGCTCGATCAAACTCAACTGACCAGTGTTCCGGTTCTGACATTTGCTTCCCTGTGCGACGAACTCCTGAGCAAATGTCAGGACCATAAGGAACACTAGCAAATCCATGGTTCTAGTGTAGCTTTTGCATCCGACGTTTGGTTTCGGCAGTATCCGCAGGCGGGCACCAAACGTCAGGTGCGCTACACTAGTGTTCCGGTTCTGACATTTGCTTCCCTGTGCGGCGAACTCCTGAGTAAATGTCAGGACCATAAGGAACACTGGAAAATCCATGGTTCTAGTGTAGCTTTTGCATCCGACGTTTGGTTTCGGCAGTATCCGCAGGCGGGCACCAAACGTCAGGTGCGCTACACTAGAGTACGTTCAGCAAAAGGCCTGCCCCCGGCGAAGGGGGGTGGACGTGTGTGCTGCCGAAGTGACCATTCCGACGATCAGATCGCCAAGCGTGAGCCCGGCAACCTCACCCTTCAAAAATTCACGTTCTGGATGACCCACCCTCCGCCCGCGGCGATCGCGCCGGCAATAACGATGTAGGGCAGGATGCTGACGAGAACCCCGAGCAGCGCAATGAATGCTTTCAAAATCGCTTCGGCAGCCCCCCAGAGCTGTATGACCACTTTGTAAAGCACGTAGACGATCGCAGCGCACACCGCGACGAGCAGCACGATCTTCCACACCGGCAGTGACTGCCAATCCGATTGGAACACCGCTACGATCTGACCGAACGACCACGTCCAAACGATCTGGAAAAACTTTACCAGAGCCGTGATGACCTGCTGCAGGATCTGCACGAGCTGATTGATGGCCTGTTGCATTCTGTCCCCCCCAAAGTGTTCCCGGTAAATCGAAGAACATGGCGTCAACTCAACACAAAGCCGAATGACCCTGGATCCCCGCAACCAGGAAATCGTCCATGACCGATTATCATTTACGGGCCGAAAGTGGTGTAGGCAAAGAGGGAAAAGCGTTCCTGGACCCGCATTTCTCGCAGGGGGCGAGCGCTATCGAGCCCCGGCGGGCACAAAGGCACAGCTAATCGGCGTTGTCAGCGCGGATAATTCGCTCCAGCAAGCCGCCACGACGCGGCGCTTTTTGAGCCGGCTCGCTGGCAACCTCGGCCGTCTGCGTTGCATCGTCCGGGAGGATCGTTGCGGCCGAATTGGCTGCGCCGCCTTCTGCGCCGTTGCCGTTGTCCGCCGGCGTCTCGTTGCGTCCCGTCGCCGACGCGCCATCCC
>LOEV01000214.1 GCA_001516065.1 Alphaproteobacteria bacterium BRH_c36 | reverse complement strand
GCCGCTTCTGCTGGGGCTGGCTGCCGGCCTGCTGGTCTCGCTGGTCTTTATCGCCCCGGCTCTCGACCGTGCCGGCGCACTCCACGTCGACGATCTCCTGGCTCGGCTGACCGCGAGCACTTATGCCGCCGCGGCTGCCGGCTTTGGTATGGCGGCTGGGCTCGTCATGTTGCTGTCGATCGAGCTTGAAGTGTTTGCATTGGCCCTCGCCGCAACCGGTGCGGGCACCATGCTTGCGCCGCCGGCGGCCATCGGCCTCGCCGCAGCGCTGGCGCTCATCCTGTCGTTCACGCCCGGACGCCGCCTCGGTGCGACGGTCATTGCAATGGCGCTGCTGGCGACAGCGGCCGGCATCTGGTTCACGGTTTGGGCGCTTGCCGGAAAGGCTCCCGGCGCACTTATCCCGCAGCTGGCGTTTGGCGACGCCCTGAGCGAGCTGACCCGCGTTGAACGCTCTCTGCTCACCGAAGGCTTGGCCGACCCTGTCAGCATGCCACCGTTTTCGCGGCCATTCGTGCAGGTGTCATGGGTCAACTTTGCCTGCTTGACGTTCACCGTGCTGCTCGGCTCGAGCGTCCTGCCGCACATGCTTTGGCGCCGCAAGGCAGCGGCCAGTTCACCTGCCAGCTCACTGGCCAGTCCAGCGGTCAGTTCGCCGGCCAGTGCGAGTGGAGCGCGCCCCGGCGATCTCTATCCCTCCCGCCACAAGGCCGCTTTCGGTCTTGCAGTGGCTGCCGTAGTGCTCAGCGCGTTGCCCGCCGCGGCCATTTTCGCCAAGCTTGAACTCTATAAATCCGTTGCTGCGGGAATCACCGCGAACGCCCAGCCGGACTGGATGCGCGATGCTGCTGGTGCTGGGTATCTGCGAATTTGCCCGGCAGCCCTCGCGGCGGTTGAACCTGCCGGCGCAGCAACGGCCACCGCCGACAGCGCCCAGGCAGGCATGGCAACGGAGCCCTGTGGCGATCCGAGCGGCAGGCTTCGCATTGCCGATCTCGCGATCAATCCGGCAGCCGCCGTCTTGATGGCGCCGGGCCTTGCCGGGATCGCGGCTCCTTGGCCGGCCGTCTTTGCGGCGATTGCTTCCCTTCTCACTCTGCTAGCCGCTGCCGCGACGCTGCACATGGCGACACAAGCAGCCACCGGCTGGTTCGCGATTAAGACTTTGAGCAAAGCCGCCGGTGGCTTCGCGGCTTCGGTTCCACTGATGCCACGCATCCTCGTTGCAATTCTATTTGCCGCGCTTGCGGCAGCTGGCGTTGTTCTTCTCGGCGAGTCCGCGGTAAACCGATTCTACTGGGCGTTTTCCCTGCTCGGCGCGTCAGTGTTCCCGATGGTCTTGCTAGGTGCTTTGGTGCCGCGGATTCACGGCGGAGCGCTGGCGCTGGGGGGCGTGGCGGGTCTGGCGGTCTGCCTTTATTACGTCATCGGCACGACGAGCATTTTCGCACCGCAGTTTGCTCTTTATTGGTCGGCGATATCCGATGCCCCGCCGTGGCTGCTCGAAGAGCTGGAGGTACTGCTGAAGACCTGCGCAACCGGCGGTGAAGGCTCGCTCGAGGCCTGTGATGGCGCGATAACGCAAGGCCGCGAACTCGCGAACTGGTTCGGTATCGATGGACGAGCGGGTGCCGCGATCGGTGCTCCTGTCGGCCTGATCATGGCTCTTTTCGCCGCAATGCTGCTTCCCAAAACGACGCAGTCATCCGCCCGCCCGTGAATTCGCATCACTAGCGTCGTCCGCCGAAGGCCGCGCACCAAGAAGTTTGCATGAGCAACTTGTCGCAGTTGCGCGAAATTCGCGTCCGAATGCTTTGTAGTTCTTTTCAAATCACTTCGAGATCTAACACAATAAGTCTTGGCTGCGACAAATTGCTTTTGATATTTGCTCGCTATCAGCCTCTGGAACGCTCGCGAGACTATCCTATTAACCATGATTCAAATAGACCATTTATTTCCATAATTTTTTCTTTAGGCGTCCGGGAAATTAATTGTCCGAATTTGCCTAATTCGGACATGTCCGAAATGGGCGACGGAATGCCAGAACAAATACGAAGAATTGGGCATTCTCCGCGCCAAAGGCATAGAGGGAAAATCGTGATGCGTATCATTTCCATGAAACGGAGTATCTTGCCGCGTCGTCCGGCCGCCACAACTGTGCTATGGCACATGGCGCTTGCCCTGTTGGTCGCAGTCTTTGCCGGGTCCACGCCCGGTTCAGGCGGCCAGGCTCAGGCACGGTACTCCACGGCTCAGGCGAAGATGGCTGGACACTATGAGTCGCTGTCCACGGCGCCGGACGCAAGAAAGAAGAAGTACGGACGGTCCGGGAGTTCGGCGACCCGCAGCTATAAAAAATCGAGCAGCAAGAAGACCTACAAAAAGAACCGGGCAGGCAAGCATCGCTACGGCAGTAAGAAAAGCCGCAGAAAAGCGGCTTCATATAGCAAATCGAATTCCAGGAATAAGTCGGCTGTCTACAAAGCCAAGAAGAGCTACACGAACAAGAAGAGCTACACGAAAGTCGCAGCGCTTTCGCCGGTCCATGTGCCGCAGCCGCAAAAGAGCCTATCAGGCGGCGGTGTCCGCTGGGTGGCATCGTCAGGCTGCCTGAACGGAACCTTGAAGTCGGTTGTCTATCAGGTTGCCGCAAAATTCGGTCCAGTCACCGTCTCCTCCACCTGCCGCAGCAAGTCTCGCAATGCCCGGGTCGGCGGAGCGAGAAAGTCGCAGCATCTGCACGGCAACGCCGTCGACTTCCGTGTCCATTCCAACCACCGCGCGGTCTACGCCTATCTCAAGAGCCACGGTTCGGTCGGCGGCTATAAGCATTACGGCGGCGGCCTCTTCCACATCGATACAGGTGCCCGCCGCACGTGGTGAAGTTGTCGAGATTTACGAAGGCCAAGGAAAACCCCGTCGGGCACTGGCATGATTGCCGGTGTCCGATGTTGCAAGACCCGCAGTTGATGCACAAAGGCTATTCGCTCGTTCTGGGCGCTTCGCTCGCGTCCGACGGCTTCGCAAGCCACTCGGCAAACGCCGCTTCCAGTCTCTCGCTGTTTTCTGCCCACCATCCCTCGTCAACTGACAGGGCGGTTTTCAGATTGGCCGGAGCCGTCGGAAGATACGCCTGGAGATCGAGGCCGGCGGAAAGATGTTGCTTCGTCAGCGCGAGCGCCGATGTTCGCGTTGGGCCGTACGGAAACCTCTGCGCAACCGCCGCGAGTTGTTGCGGCTCGGTGGCGAAATCGAGGAATGCGCGCGCCAGTTCCTGCCTCGGACTCTTCGCCGGAATGGCCCAGTAGGTCATGGCATAGATCTGGCCATCCCAGATGATATCGATCGGCGCACCGCGTGCAGCCGCGAAGAAGGCCCGGCCGCTGAACGATTGCGCTATAGCCGCGTCACCTTTGGCCACCGCTTCCATTGCCGCTTTGCTGTCGCCGACCCAAATGATGTCGCCGCGAATGCTTGCCAGTTTTGCGAACGCACGCTGCAGGCCTTCCTCGCTCCCGAGGAGATCATAGACCTCGGCAGGCTCTGCGCCGTCCGCCATCAGGGCCACCTCCATCAAAAAGCGCGGCTCCTTGATGAAGGCGCGCTTGCCGGGAAAGCGCCTGGCGTCGAATACGTCTGACAGCGTTTCGGGCTTGCGCTTTTCAAATGCCGACGGGTTGACGGCGAGAATGTGCGACCATGCGAATGCGCCGATGCCGCAAGGCTTGAGGCTGCCGGGAAGAAAATCGCTGATGATCGCAGGCGCAACGATGCTGTTGGTGCCGCTGTCCTCAAGCTTGACGAGCTGACCTGTTCGGCACCCGGCGTCGATCTCCTCGCCTGAGAACTCCGCGGCATCCGGCAGCGCGGTGCCCGCGTCGGTCGTTAGGTCGATGGGATCCTTGCCGTTGCGCTCCATGACGTCGACTGAAATCGACCGCTGTGCCTCGAACCGCTCGATGACGACAGCGCGCTGTGCTTCCCCATAGCCGCCCGACCACGTCGCGACCTTCAGCTTCGTTGTGTCAGCATCAGGCGCTTTCGCCTCTTTCGCAGGCTCGGGCGAAGCGGCTGTATCGACGTGCGCCGGCGCAGGATCGGCATGCGCAGGCTCTGCCGGCTTTGCATCACCGGTTGCGGCCGTTTCGCTTCCCGGCATGGCGTCGTCAGACTTCGCCGCAGCGTTGGCGTCGTCGCGAGGCGTCGCGCCCTCTGCTTTAGGTTCGGTTTCGCCAGCGGGCTCGGCTTCGCTGACCGGGCTCGTGTCCGGAGCGGCATCCGCAGGCTCCGTCTTGCGCGCGGCAGGCGCTTCCGCTTCCGCTTCTGCTGCCGGTTCGGGCGGGCTCGGCTGCGCCATAGCGCCATAGGCCAACAGTACCGCTGTACCCCAGGCAAGAAGTGGGATCATGATAACGGCGGATGTTGACGAGCGGCGTAAGTTCGACATGACGGTGGATCGCCTCATCTTAAGCTCCAGGCTTCAGCGTCTCTTTCTAAAGCACGTTCGGGAATCGGCCTGCCGCCGAACTGGGGCGGAAGGCGTTGCGGCCGGAACACGCGACTGGATAACGACAGGGAAAGCTTTTCACACTCTGCGTGAACGCGCTCCGGGACTCGGCACACCGCCTTGTACCACGCTCAATCCGACGGAAAACAGGCAGCCGCCATGATCGGCTTCAGATCGTCGACGGTCTGGGAGGAAATCGCCCGGCCTGTTTCGGCGGGGAAGCCAGATTGGCTGCCTTCGCAAGAGCGGCGCTCGCTACCCTCGCGTCGCAGCCCGCGGGCCAGCACCGGGCGCCGCTTCCTCCTTCCGGCTCTCCGGATAGACAGGATTCTCGGTCTTGTTGGGGAACGGTCGCTTTACGAGTTGCGGATTATCCCAGCGCCCGTTGATGTTGAGCACGCTCGGCACCTCCGCATTGTCATTGCTTCCTGGTGTGCGTGCAAAAACGCTGAGGTCAAGGTTCCTGCCGTGGATGTTGACCGATCCCGTAACGGCAAGTTCGCTACGCCCCTGCCGTTCAGTTACCAGCCGCTCGATACGGGCGAGACCGTTAGTGAAGGCGAATTCCCCCGCCAGCATCTCGACGTCCGTCCGTCCCTTCGCCGCAACCCCCCAACCCTCGACCGGCGGTTCGTTGACCCCCATGCTGGTCAGCAGCGCCGGCAGATCGCCTTCGAGCGTCGCGCCGTTATCCATGCGCATCCCGAGCCGGCCATCAAGGCTATGGAGGAACGTCTCGGGGCTGTCCCAGCTGCCGCTGAGGTCGATCGATACGTCTGCGGGGCCGGAGATGACCGCCCGCGGCAGAACCAGATTCGAAACATTCTCGATGCGCACGCCCTTGAGCTTTCCGCGCAGCCCGCATTTCGTTACGCCACTGCTCGGGTCGACCGAAAGAAGAAGACTCCCCTGTCCGCCGCCCGGCAGCGCCATTTCGGCGAGGTCGAGCAGGACGCGGCCATCGCGTAGCGACAGCGCGGCCGCCGTCTTGTTCATCGTGAAATTCGTAAAGCGAGCCTGCTGCGCCGAGATACGCAGGTCGACGTCGATCTCGCGCAAAATGGGCAGGCTGATTTCGGTCAGCAGGTGGCGCACTCGCGCAGGCAGCCAGTTTGTAGTTCCGCGAACCGTGGTTGCCAGTAGCGACTGGTGTTTCGCTTCGGCGTTCAGAAGCGCACCGATATCGAGTTTGTCGAACGCCAGCGTTCCGTCGATCAACGGCCGCTCGCCCTTGCCGTTCACTAAGAGCGAGCCGGCCGCGGTATTGCCGTCGAGCTGGAACCGGCCGTTATGAAAATTGACGACCTGACGCACCCATTCGAGCTTGCCGTCGGAGACGAAGGTTTCAAGGCCGAGTTCGGACGGCCACGACAAGCCGAGCCACCGTGCAAAAACCGGAACGTCCGTCACCGACAAGTGCGACGTATCGGCCAGAAGCCTGCCGCCGTCCCCGAGCGCGAACTGCCCCGAGAAGGAGGCATTGAGCAGGGCACCTGCTGTGATGGCGCCACGGATCGGCAGCTTCCTGGTGGCGAAGTCGCCCTCGCCAGCCCCGATAGTCGTGTCGAAATCGAGTTGGCGGCCCAGAAGGTGGACGCTGCCCTTGGCAACGAGCCGGTCCCCCGCAAGGCGGCGAACACGCAGGTTAACATCCCTGAAGACGGCTGCCGTACCCTTGTCGGCGGCAATATCGATACGTCCGTCTTCGATCAGCAGGGCACGATATTTCGCAGATGCAAGCGCCTTTGCAAGCGGTGCATTGATGCGCACCGTCGATTCGGGATACCGCTCGGTGCCGGGTCCGACGACGATTTCCGCGTCCCTTAAAATCAGCACGGCCTTGCCGTCGTCCAGCAGCTCGGCGATGGCGCGCGAACTCAACGGTGCTGCACCTTGCGGCTGCGCCACCGACACTGTGCCGCGCGTCACGACGATGCGCGGCTCGGCCATGATTTGGACCGGTTGGCTGAGCTTGAAGGCGCTTTGATCCGCGGCGCTGACCGTGGAGCTTCTGAGGATCAGGTCGGCTGGATCGTCCGCGAGGAACAGCGGCAGCGCCACCGCGAGCACAACGACTGCGAACGCAGCGAAGGCCACGATTAGACGATGCTGTCGACGATCTTCTCGCTTCATCGTCCTGCCAATGAAAGAGTACGCAGTACTAGCTGAAACCGGATCCTTGACCGCCGCACCGGACAATAGGCCCATCCCCAGGCAACGCCGCAACTATTAGCTGGCATGCCATGGGCTGGCAAGTCATTGCGACGGCCGGGAGTACCATTCGATGGCCGAAGCACGCGCGAATAATAGTCGATCCCGCAGCGAAAGCGAGGGCTGGAATTAACGCAACTGTTAAGAAGAGGAATTGCCGATCTTTCGCAGAATCGGGCGCTCGTTAGGCCAACATAGAACTGGTGGCCCGTCGCGCCAAAATCGCATCATAGCCGCAACCTCGTCCGATTTTGGCGCGACATCAGGGCCACTATCAACATCAATGGCTTAGTGAGGCGTTTATCGCGCCTTAGTTGACTCAAACCTCGCCGCACCATCGGTCAACTAAGGCGCGACGC
>LOEV01000213.1 GCA_001516065.1 Alphaproteobacteria bacterium BRH_c36 | reverse complement strand
CCGACACCTTTGCGGCACCCGTTCATCGGCAATTCGGAGACGGGACACTAGCCAATTGCTATAGGCCGAGAACGTCGATCATGGAATAGAGCCCCGGCTCTTTGTCGCGCGCCCACAGAGCCGCCTTGACGGCGCCGCGGGCGAAGATGGATCGATCCTCGGCGTGATGCGACAATGTAATTCGCTCGCCGTTTCCGGCGAAAATCACGCTGTGGTCGCCAACGATCGAGCCCCCGCGCAGGCTCTGCATGCCGATATCGCCGGCCCGGCGCGGCCCGGTATGCCCGTCGCGCACGCGCACGGCCTTTTCCCCCAGCGCCACGCCACGGCCTTTCGCCGCGGCTTCCGCCAACATCAGCGCCGTCCCCGACGGGGCATCCACCTTGTGCCGGTGGTGCATTTCGAGGATTTCGATATCGAAATCGACATCGAGCGCGGCGGCCACCTTGGCGGTGAGCGCTGTCAACAGGTTGACCCCGAGGCTCATGTTCCCGGCCTTGACGATCGCCGTCCGCGTTGCCGCTTCCGCAATCGCCGCTTCGTCCTCGGAGCTGCAACCGGTCGTGCCGATGATATGCGCCACCCCCTGCTCTGCCGCCGTGCGTGCAAACTCCACCGTTGCCGCCGGCGCAGTGAAGTCGAGGATCGCGTCTGCACCCGCAATGACGGCGCTGGCGTCGGAACTGACGGCGACACCCAGCGGTTCGAGGCCGGCAAGCGTGCCAAGATCGGCTCCGACAGCCGGCGAACCGGGTTGCTCGGTCCCGCCTGACAGGACCGCACCTTTTATCTCGCAGACGGCGCGGATCAGCACCCGCCCCATGCGCCCGGACGCGCCCATAACCGCAATTTTCACGTCAGCCATGCGTTCCTGTCGATCCTTGGAATTTCAGCGCACGGGCCGATACGCCACCAGTGTCGTCATACCTTCTTCGCCCGCTCGATCCCCTCAGTAATATTTCTGCGCGCTTCCTGGAAGTCTCCCCAGCGCTCGATCTTAACCCACTTGCCCGGTTCGAGGTCCTTGTAGTGCTCGAAGAAGTGCTGGATCTGGTTCATCGTAATGTCCGGCAGATCGGTGTAGTTGCGCACCCTATCGTAGCGCTGGGTAGTTCTCGACGACGGCACCGCGATGATCTTCTCGTCCCCGCCCCCGTCGTCTTCCATTCTCAACACGCCGATCGGCCGGCAGTTGATGACCGCACCTGGGAATATCGCCCGCGAATTGCAGACTAGCACGTCGACTGGATCGCCATCCGAAGAGAGCGTATGCGGGATGAACCCGTAGTTTCCCGGATAGCGCATAGGAGTATAGAGGAAACGGTCGACGAACAGCGTCCCCGCCTCTTTATCCAACTCATACTTGATCGGGTCGCCGCCGACCGGCACCTCGATGATGACGTTGATGTCTTCTGGCGGGTTGTAGCCGATTGAAATGGCTTCGATGCGCATGCGGTGTCTCCAATTGACGGAATGGCCTAGTCCCGGCCCCCGTTTGTTTGACTTCCCCCTTGCATATCGGGGAAATCGGCCAAGTACGATGCGCATTTGGTGGCAGACGGTGGATCCTGTTGCACCGCGCAAAGTGCCGGCCTTTGGCAATCGCATCCAGATATGCTGGAAAAGCTCCAGCAGCTACGAATTTTGGCGATACCCGCCGCAGTGTTAACCAACTCTCCTCACCCCCGCCAAAAAATTCACGTTCCCGCCCCAAGGATGTCTCCCACGCCTGCGTCTAATGCTCCAAAACGTTTTGATTTGGAAATTTGCATGCGACCAGTGGGTGCCGAAAACAGGCTTGCCTTAGCTGCGGCGGCGGGAGATCGCGCAGCCCTCGCAAGCCTTCTCGACGCCTATTACGAGCCGGTCCACCGCATGGCTTGGCGCTGGTGCGGATCGGCTGATAGGGCCGAGGACATCGCCCAGGACGTTTGCGTGAAGATCGCCGGCGGCATTCGCGCCTTCAAAGGCGAAGCCGCCTTCGCAACGTGGGTCTGGCGCATCACCTATAACGCAGCCCTCGACCATCTGCGCCGGGCGAGCCGCCTTAGGCCGACGCCCGAGAACGAAATCATGGCGCTCATAGATACCGAAGCGCCTTCGCGCGAGACGCCCGAGTCGAACGCCATCGACGGCGACTTGTGGCGCGAGGTGCACGCACTGCCACCCCAGCAGCGCGACGCCGTCCTACTGGTGTACGCCGAAGACATGAGCCACGCCGAAGCCGCAACGGTAATGGGCATTACCGAGAAGACCGTTTCCTGGCACCTGCACACCGCCAGGAAAACCCTCAGGAACCGCCTCGAAGCGGCGGAGTAAAAAGCATGACAGAGCGCGAACTGAAAGGATTGAAGGACCTGCCCACCCCCTCGCCCCGCATCGGCGCGAAGCAAGCTGCCCTGCGCGCAGCCCTCGACGCCTACGATCGCACGGCTGAGGAAACCTCCGGTCAACTGCCCCAAGGATTCCCCAGTCGCACGCGTCGAACCCATACGACTTCCAATTTTCCCCGGAGACGTATGATGAAGTTTTCGCGTTCGACTTATGCCACCGCCGCTTCTATTGCCGTCCTTGCCATCGCCGCACCAGCCGCGTTCGTCTACCTGGACCACACTGACCCACGCCAGGTTCTTGCAGACCGCCAGCCGGTCGGGAGCGTTCTGGATATGTTCAGCTCGGGCGGAAACCCGGACGGCAGGCAGGGCGGTGAAGCGAGCATGACCAGCGATATGCAGCCGGCGCTAAGCGGCGCGAACAGGCGAACTTCTGCTGTCCCGTTGTCACCATCCACGACCACGAAAGACAAGATCGCGTCGAAAACCGGCACGGGGTCACGAACTGTAAGTCGCTCCCGTGATTCGGACCTGCGCTTCGCCGGTGTCAGCGAGGAAAAAGCGGCACTGCCGCCGCCACCGCCTTCCCAGGAAATAATTGGGCAGGGTGCTCTCGCCAAAATGGACGACGGATTGCGTAGGGAGCAACCAAGAAGCGGAGCCATGGCGCTTGGTGCATATAACGGAGATCAGGATAACCAAGGCTCCCCGGTGTCTGGCTTCACAGCCGCACCCCAGGTGGCAAACAACCAGATCAACGGGATTATCTCCCATAACATTCCCCAAGACCTCATCGCCCAGCCTCCCGCCAACCGCGACCGTTTCGACGGTGCCGCCCCGAACCCGGTGAAGCAGGTCGCCATCGAGCCCGTCTCGACCTTCTCCGTCGACGTCGACACAAGCTCGTACTCCTTCATCCGCCGCTCGCTCAACGCTGGCCAGATCCCGCCGAAGGATGCCGTCCGCGTCGAGGAGCTGATCAATTATTTCACCTATGACTATCCGCGCCCAGAGACGGCAGCCGAGCCCTTCAAGCCGACCGTCACCGTTCTGCCGAGCCCCTGGAACCAGGACCGCCAGCTCGTCCACATCGGCCTCAAGGGTTACGAATTAGCCAATCGAGAACGCCCGCGCGCCAATCTCGTCTTCCTCATCGACGTCTCTGGCTCGATGGCCTCGAACGACAAGCTTCCCCTCCTGAAGCAGGGGCTGTTGATGCTGCTCGACAAGCTGCGCCCCAACGATACCGTCGGCATTGTCACCTATGCGTCCGGCTCCGGCGTCGCTCTTGAGCCAACGAAGCTGTCCGACAAAGCCAGGATACAGTCGGCGATTGAACAGCTCGGCGCAGGCGGATCGACGGCCGGCGCGCAGGGCATCCAGGACGCTTACCGCCTCGTCGAACAGGCCTTTGACAAGGACGCCGTCAACCGCGTCATCCTGGGCACCGATGGCGACTTCAACGTCGGCATCACCGATCAGGGCCAGCTGAAGAACTTCATCGAGGAGAAGCGCAAGACCGGCATCTTCCTCTCGGTGCTCGGCTTCGGCCAGGGCAATTACAACGACGCGCTGATGCAGGCGCTCGCGCAAAACGGCAATGGCACGGCCGCCTACATCGATACCTTGAGCGAAGTCCGCAAGGTGCTGATCGAGGAAGCCTCTTCGACGCTGTTCCCGATCGCCAAGGACGTGAAGATCCAGATCGAGTTCAACCCCGCCGTCGTCAGCGAATACCGCTTGGTCGGCTATGAGACGCGCGCGCTGCGCCGCGAGGACTTCAACAACGATAAGATCGACGCTGGCGACGTCGGCTCCGGCCACGCCGTCACTGCGATTTATGAAATAACCCTCGTCGGCGCCGAAATGAAAACCGTCGACGGCTTGCGCTATCAGCCCAACACAAATTTAGGAAGTGTTGGCCAAAAGAAGCCCGCGGAGCCGGCACCGACTCCAGCACCGACCCGTACCAAAACTGACAGGCCCGATGAACTCGCCTTCCTCAAGCTGCGCTACAAACTTCCGACCGAGGACGCGAGCAAACTGCTGACGATGCCGGTCCTGACATCGCAAGCACTCGATGGCGCAACATCTGCCCCGCAAGACGTTCGCTTCGCCATCGCGGTTGCAACATTCGGTCAGCTCCTGCGTGGCGACGAATGGATTGGCCGGTACGGCCGGTACGACTACGACAACATCATCACGCTCGCCAACGCGGCTAAGGGCGACGACCCCTTCGGCCTGCGCGCCCAATTCGTGGAACTCGTCCGCCTTGCCAAAGCGCTGTCGGCCAAGCGGTAAGATTTCAAAAAAGAAAGGGCAGCCAACACGCTGCCCTGATCACGGCCTTGCTATACCAGCCTAACCCCAGACGTACCCGAGTTTCTCGAGCGGTGCGCCGGTCGTAAGGTCGATGCGGCGGTGCTTGGCGAGTCCGCCGCGATGCGCGTAAAACGACCGCGCGCCCCGGTTCTCGCGCAGCACCCAGACGATCAACCCGTTGAGGCCGCGATCGTCGAGGCTGGCGCGGCAGCCTTCGAACAGATGCTCGCCGAATCCGAGGCCCTGGTACAGCGGGGCGAGATAGAGTTCATAGATTTCTCCTTCCTCCCGGCCAGAGCTGCGAGACTTGCCGAAAGAAGCATAGCCTGCCGGCTCACCGAGGACCTCCAGCAGCAGGTGCGGGCCGCCCGCCACCAGGGCGCGGGTCCACCAGCGCTCGCCATGCCGCTTGATCGTCTCGCTCAAAAAGATGTGTGGAATGATACCGGAATAGGCCTGGCGCCAGGACTCTTCGAAGATCCCGGCCAGTGCTCCTGCATCCGACGCGACCGCCGGGCGTATTGAGACGTTTGGATTGGTCTCGAGCATGATGGACAGCCTAGTGTAGCGCACCTGACGTTTGGTACCCGCGTGCGGCTGGACTCTAAACCAAACGTCAGGTGCAAAAGCTACACTAAAATCATAG
>LOEV01000212.1 GCA_001516065.1 Alphaproteobacteria bacterium BRH_c36 | reverse complement strand
ACGAGGTTGCGGCTATGATGCGATTTTGGCGCGACGGGCCACTAGAACAACTCACCCATCCACAGGGCGGCCCCACCGGCGGCCAATGCCCCCACCTAACACTGCTATGACGGGACCAAAGCGGCGATGTTCAAGAAGATTCTGATTGCCAACCGCGGTGAAATTGCTTGCCGGGTCATAAAGACCGCCCGAAAGATGGGGATCGCAACAGTCGCGGTCTATTCAGATGCCGACGCCGCCGCCTTACATGTCGAAATGGCTGATGAGGCTGTCCGCATCGGTCCCCCGGCGGCTTCCGAATCCTACCTTGTTATCGACCGGATTATCGAGGCCTGCAAGGCCACCGGCGCCGAAGCAGTCCATCCCGGCTACGGGTTCCTGTCCGAGCGCGAAGCCTTTGCCGAAGCCCTTTCCGAGAACGGCATCGTCTTCATCGGTCCCAATACGCGCGCCATCGCGGCGATGGGCGACAAGATCGAATCGAAGAAGGCAGCGGCTGCCGCCAACGTCTCGACCGTGCCTGGCTACCTCGGTGAGATTGCCGACTCCAAGACGGCCGTGAAGATCGCTGGCGAAGTCGGCTATCCCGTCATGATCAAGGCTTCCGCTGGCGGCGGCGGAAAAGGCATGCGCATTGCCTGGAACGCAGCCGAATGCAAGGAAGGCTACGAACTTGCCCGCTCGGAAGCGAAGTCCTCCTTCGGCGACGACCGTGTCTTCATCGAGAAGTTCATCGTCAATCCGCGTCACATCGAAATCCAGGTGCTGGGAGACAAGCACGGCAACATCATCCACCTGGGCGAGCGCGAGTGCTCGATTCAGCGCCGCAACCAGAAGGTCATCGAGGAAGCGCCTTCCCCGCTGCTCGACGAAGAGACGCGGTCCAGGATGGGGGCGCAGGCCGTCGCGCTCGCCAAGGCCGTCGATTACGATACCGCCGGCACGGTCGAGTTCGTTGCCGGTCAGGACAAGAGCTTCTACTTCCTCGAAATGAACACCCGCCTGCAGGTCGAGCATCCGGTGACCGAACTCATCACCGGCATCGACCTTGTCGAGCAGATGATCCGCGTTGCCGCCGGCGAGAAGCTTTCGATCAGGCAGGAAGACGTCAAGTTCGAAGGCTGGGCCGTGGAAAGCCGCATCTACGCGGAAGATCCCTTCCGCAACTTCCTGCCCTCGATCGGCCGCCTCGTGAAGTACCGTCCGCCGCACGAAGGATCATTCGGGGGATTGACCGTGCGCAACGACACCGGCGTCTACGAAGGCGGCGAGATTTCGATGTACTACGATCCGATGATCGCCAAGCTCGTCACTCATGCCCCGACTCGTCAGGCCGCCATCGATCTGCAATCCGAAGCCCTCGATGCATTCTATATCGACGGTATCCAGCACAACATTCCGTTTCTGACGGCGCTGATGCAGCATCCGCGCTGGCAATCGGGCGAATTGTCGACCGGCTTCATAGCCGAGGAATATCCCGCTGGTTTCGTTGCGCCGACTCCTGAAGGGGAATCACTAAAGGTACTGGCAGCCGTTGCCGCTTCCATCGATCACATCAACAACGTCCGGCGCCGCGAAATCACTCACCAGATGGACGGAACGCCGGTGCGCTTTGCCAATTCACGCATAGTGGCGCTGGGCGGGATCAGCCAGCATTGCCATGTCGAAGGCGCACTCGGTGGGCCCCTCAAGATTACGCTGCTCGATCCCGACGGCAGCGCCATAGACGAACTCGAGATCGCCTCGAAATGGTGGCCCGGCGATGCGGTCTGGTCGGGCGTGGTTCGCAACAAGGACGTATCGGTGCAGGTCCGCCCGATCCTCAACGGCTACGATCTCGCCTACCGCGGCCTGCACGTGCCGGCCCGGGTCTATACCGCCCGCGAAGCCGAACTTGCCGCTCTCATGCCGGTGAAGGTACCCGCCGACACTTCGAAACTCTTGCTCTGCCCGATGCCCGGCCTCGTCAAGCAGATCAACGTGGCTGTCGGCGACGAAGTGAAGGCGGGCGACCCTCTCGCCGTCGTCGAAGCCATGAAGATGGAAAACGTGCTGCGCGCCGAGCGGGATGGCACGGTCTCGAAGGTCAACGCGGGTTCCGGAGACAGCCTCGCCGTCGATGACGTCATCATGGAGTTCGCCTGAGCGCCGCCGGCGCCCGCTTTTGAGCCAATTGACAAGCGTTTCGAAACCACGTCTGCGGATGCGGGCGACGGCTAACCGTCGCGAAACCATATCGGGCGAATCTGGATCGGAAATCACTCCGTCCAGGGGACCAAGTCCGATGACGTTTCTCAACCGTGTACTCCAGATCGCCGACCCGCGCGGGCGCTGCAACCGCAAGGCGCTGCTCGGAATTGCGCTGGCCCTCCTGAGCATTCAGGCGGTCGCCATAGCCGTTCATTGGTTCACTGAGAACACAGCGCTACATTTTGTGGCAAGCGCGGTGGAAGTCGCCTGCCTGTGGATCGCAACGTCGGCTGCGATCAAGCGCCTGCACGATCTGGGCTACAGCGGCTGGTCGGTGCCGGGGGCAACGTTGCTGCTGTTCGCCTGGATGCTGGTGGCAAGTTTCGTTTCCTATCTGGCGCTGGGCGAATCGGTTGCCGTCGTCGGCTCCCCCGCATTCTTTGTCTACGCCAGCGCCGTCATGGTCTGGCCGCTAGCGGCAACCCTGTGGTTGCACTTCGCCAAGGGCATCGAAGGTGCCAACAGATACGGCCCCGAGCCCGACGACACTGGGCTTTCCGTTGCCCCTTACGGCGCAGGCCTGGGCCTCCCGGAGCCGCAGACGGTCTGATCGGCCGCGCTGACGTAACGAAAGCCGGCGGGGAATTGATTCCCCGCCGACGTTCATTTTAAGGATGCGATTCCTACTTGGGATCGTTACTGGCCGCACGGAACCGAAATGGTCAGGCCGGCGCTCGGAATGTAGCGCTTGCAATCGAGGTTCCCAGTACGCTCGTCGTCATAGGAAGCCGGCTGAAGATCGGTCGGTTCGTTGAGGTTGGCGACCGTCTCGAAATCTTCGTCCTTTGACGTTTCGACTTTAGCCACTTTTTCTTCGGCGACTTCAGGCTTCTTGGCTGGCAGCTCGATCGCTGCGACGAGGGCCTCCTCCTTGGCCTCGATGACAGCCTCCTGGCGGGCCAGTTGCTTCTGCTTGGCGATTGCGGCCTGGCGGGCCAGTTCGCGCTTGCGAGCAGCGATTGCAGCCTGCTTCTGACGTGCATATTCAGCCTGCTTCTTGCGGGCGTATGCTGCTTTCTTGCTGGCCGCGCGCTGACGGGCGGCACGCTGGCGAGCGGCGGCCTGCTGCTGCTTGTGCGCACCGTGCATGAGCACGGCGGCTCCCAGACCGAGGCCGACGCCGAGGGCGATGCCTTTGCCGCCGGCTTGTGCCTGCTGCGGGATGGCTGCGAGTGCCAGGGCGCCGGAAAGAACTGCTGCTGCTGCGAATTTGAACATTTTCTGTCTCCACCACGAGTTGATTTGCATCTATCGGGCGAACGATTTGGTCGCCCGTTGTTGAGACCAAGATGCCAGGAGAGGTGAGGAGGCGCTGTTCCGTGGGCGACAGGCGGCAAAAAAAGAGCGGTTGCATGTAGATTTTAGATGCAACCCTCGATCTGACCGTCTCCCCAGGGGCTGGGGCAGAACGTTGGGAACGCCATATTGTAATTATCTGACTGTACTGAAAATGCCTGTGCGATCGCTGGTCGGTGCGTTCCCACCGGCCCGAAACACGTGGCAATGAATTGCCAACTGTATCCTTGGGAACAGCCTGCGGAGACCGGCACATTTAATATTACTGCATCGCGCAGTGGTAATTTGGTCATCCTGATCGTAAGATCGGCGACACGCATTGCTATTGATGACCGCGGCTACGCCATCAACCGCCGAGGAAACGTCATGAAACACGCGGCGACATTTACATTTATTGCAGCCGGGCTGATGTTCGGCCCGGCCATCGCTGACGCCGCTCCGACCCAGAGAATTGGCTCCACCGTCCAGATCGTTAACGAGGTGAGTGCTGCCTATGAGCAGGACCGGCGCGATCTGACGCTGGGCGATGAGATCCACCAGGATGAGCTGATCGAAGTCGGCCCCGACTCCATTGGCGAACTCGAATTTGCCGACGAGACCAAAATGGCGCTCGGTCCTGGTTCGCAGATTCTACTTGATAAGTTCGTCTATAATGGCGCCAAGACGAAGGGTGACATCGCTGTCGAGTTGGTCAAGGGAGCGTTCCGCTTCATTACCGGCGTTGCGGCCAAGCCGTCCTACCGCATCAAGACACCAGGCGCCGCCATCACGGTGCGTGGTACGATCTTCGACGTCTATGTCCTGACCGATAACTCCGCATGGTTCCTGCTGCTCGAAGGTGGCATCACGGCCTGTAACGACACTGGGACGTGCAAGGATCTGTCGCAGCCGGGCAGCCTGTTGCGGGTTTCCCCCGACGGCGAGGTGAGCGATCCCATGCGCTGGGCACTACTTCCCGGCAGGGATGAAGTCGGCTTCGCACGCGCGTTCCCCTTCATGATCAACGCGCCGACGATCAACCCCAATCCGCCGCTGACCCGTGAAGCCGTTCTGAGCGACGAACCGGCACCGAAGAAGAAGTCGACGCCGAAGAAATCGAAAACGAAGAAAGCGAAAAAGACTCCCAAGCCTAAACCGAAGAAGAAGGTCACACAAAAGAAGACGTACGAACCCAAGGCATCGAAGCGAACACGCAAGAAAGTCGTGAAGAAGCGGCGCAAGAAGTCGCGCGAGGCGCGCAACTCCGGTGCATCCGATGCCGCCAAGGCCGCCATTGCGATCGGTATCGGCATCGGTATCGGCAAGATGATCGGCAAGAATAAAGGCGGCGGCAAAGAGTGTATGCGGGTTGGTGGATGTAGCGGCAAGGGCGGCGGCGGTTACAAAGGCGGTGGTGGCCGCAAAGGTGGCCATAACGACTACATGAGATACTGATCCATCCGGACAAACGGCAACTGTAACGGCCCCGCGAACACCGGGGCCGTTGTGCTATCTTGCAGCCTCATCCGCTTGCGAGGCATAGTAGCTCAGGAGTGGAGCATATGCGGGCAGTCCAATCCTCCGGCATGCTTCCAGATTCGGCGAAATGGATTTGCGATCGCCCGCTGCGAGCGCCTCTCGAAGACGTGCGTGAAGCCCCAGAAGCGTCTGGAACTGCGGGCCGCGCGCCAGTTCATCATCACCGAGCAGCGCATAGATCGGCTCAGGCTGCGTTCGCCCCCGGGGGACGACGTCGTCGATCTCAAGGAACGCCAACTGGGGGGCTGCGCGCGCGGTGGCCTCGCCGGCGATGATCGGAACGCCATACGTCTTGGTGAGGCTTTCCAGCCGCGACGCGATGTTCACCACGTCGCCGAGAACCGAATAGTCAAACCGCCCCGGACAGCCGACATTTCCGACGCAGGCATTCCCGGTGTTGAGACCGATACCGATGCGCACGGGCATGAAGGCGCGCCCGGCAGCCTTGGCCTGTGCGGCCAGCTGTCCATTGAGCACTTCGAGCGCGCTAAGCATGCGCAACGCGGCGCGGCATGCACGCTCGCCATGACGCGAACTGGCTAACGGCGCGTTCCAAAACGCCATCACGGCATCACCCATGAATTTGTCGATGGTCCCGCCTTCTTCGAGGATCGCTTCGCTGAGCGGCGTGAAAAGCTGGTTGACGAATGCGACGAGCTGCTCTGCTTCAAGCCCTTCAGCAATGCCCGAGAAGCCCCTTACGTCGGCGAACAGAAGCGTCAGTTCGCGCGTCTCGCCGCCAAGCTTCAGCTTCTCTGGATGGGCGACGAGTTCCTCGACAAGCTCCGGCGCAAGGTAATTGCTGAAGGCGCTGCGCACCTGGCGGCGTTCCCGCTCGGAGCGCACGAAATTGGTCAACGAGCCTGCAGCGTAGACAAGCGCCAGCGACAGGGAAGGGTAGACCGGATCGATGAGCAGGCCATCGGTGCGGTAGGCAAGAAAACAGCCCGCAACCACTGCGGCAATTGCGATGATGCCGATGCCCGCAGCTGTGATCGGACCTGAGCGAAGCAACAGCCAGGCAATAATCGCGCCCATTACAACCAGGAAGACAAGCTCCAGGCCGTCGGCGTAGGCGGGCCGCACCGCATGGTCGCCCGAAAGCATCTGCTCGACGGCCTGCGCGTGCATTTCGACCCCGGGAACAGCATCAGACAGCGGCGACGCCTGGATGTCGAGGAGCCCGATTGCGGTCGCGCCAATGAAAACGATCCTGCCCGCAACCTCGCTCGCCTCGAAGTCCGCCGAGAGAACGCGACTTGCCGGGATTGTGCGGCGCTGATCGGCAGGCGCCAAGCGCAGCCACAGTTCGCCGCGCGCATTGGTCGGCAGGATGGATGTCCCTGCGCGCATTACCTCGATGCCGGTGTGCTGCCCGAAAGCTCCAAGACCGCTGCCGCCGGAAGACTTGATGAAGATCGTCGTCCACCCTTGCGCAACCCGCAGCGCTTCGAGCGCCAGCGAGGGATAGAGCCTGCCATCGACCGTGACGAGAAGCGGCACCCGCCGCACGATCTGGTCGCGTTCCGGAATCCAGTTTGCGGCGCCCAGGCCGTGAGCACTGTCGCGCAGACTTGCGACGTTTGTGACGCTGCCCTTGAAGGCTGGCACGAAACGTTCAGGAGGATCGCCAGCCTTGGCGAAACTGGCCTGCACCTGTCCGGGCAGCCCTTTGGCCGTGTCTTCACCAGCGAACGCTAATATCGATGGGGCGTCCGCCAGCGCGTCGGCAAGCCGGGTTTCAAGCGGCGGCAGGCGTTTGAGCGCGGGTGCGATTTCGGCAAACGCAGCTTCCCGCGCATAAGCCTCGGCGAACTGCTGCGGTGACAGCCGGTCGGCTTCCGGCAGGACGATATCGAGCGCAATCGCTTTGGCCCTGGCCGATTTCAGCCGCGACACGAGGTCGGCCAGGACGCTGCGCGGCCACGGCCACTGACCGAGGACTGCCAGCGAGGCTTCGTCAATGGCGACGACCTTCACTGGAAAAGCCGGATCGGCTTCGCGGGGCGAAAGCTGAAGGAAGGTATCGAAGGCGGCGAGGCGCAATTTGGCGATGGGCTCCGGGTCAGCGATCCGCAACATGACCATGACGGCAAGAAGCCCTGCGATCACGAGGCTGGAAAGCGGTGCGTTGCCCATGAAGGTGCCGAGCCGCGCCAATGCGCCATTCAGTCGATCCATGCCCCGTTCACCTTCCCTGCCCTCTCAGGAATAAGAGGGCTACTAGTGGCCCGTCGCGCCTAAATCGCATCATAGCCGCAACCTCGTTCGATGTAGGCGCGACATGAG
>LOEV01000211.1 GCA_001516065.1 Alphaproteobacteria bacterium BRH_c36 | reverse complement strand
TACGGCCGCGCTGCGCAAGCTCGTCGCGCTCGATCCGGTTGCCATGCCGCCCAACGCCGGGGCAACGCAGGTGGCGAATGCGCCCGGCCTAAAGGGCACGAACGCCGATCAGGGCGGAGCGGCCGGCTGGGATACGCAGGTTGCGGTTGCGAGGTAGTTGTTCAGTCAACACTTCGCAGCTCGTGTGTATGTTTTTTAGTCAACACTTCGCAAGCTCGTGTTGAGCAGGCGACCTACCACCGCTGATTCAAGAGGAGCGATTGGGCGACCCTTGGGCCTGTCCCCGGGTAGACATTGGTGGGAAAGCTTCGTCACGGTATACACCCCCCATCATCCGCAACTCGACGCTCTCCTGCGCGCCTACTCCAGCCCGAGCCGTTTTCTCTCCGCGTGATAGGTTTCGCAGGGCGGGAAAGTGGTTCGAACTGCGCACTGCTGCTTAAGCTCCTCGCAAACGCCGGTCACCGAGCCGGTTGTCGTGCCGGCTGCGCATTCGGCGGCGATATAGCCTTTGATGTAGCTGTTGAAAGCGTGCGGTCCCTGCGGATGGGAGTGGGTGTAACCAATCGCGCCGCCGACAACGATCAATCCGACGAGCCAGACAAGGAAGGTCCGGCTGACAACCCAGCGACGCTTCGTCAACCTCACCCAAGCCGGCTTGATCAAACCGGCTATGAGATTGAACGTGCCCAAAACCACGCAGAGCAGGAAGAAGCCCTGGGCGATGGTCTGGATCAGAATGAGCGTGTCGTAGGTCATGACCGTCCCCCATACTTCGGCGCAAGGTTATAATGCCGTAGAGTTTTGAGGAACAACTGGGTTCATCGGCTTCCAAGAACTTTCCTGCGTTGCCAGACTATGCTGCGATTCCACGCCAAACTGATGCATTCACGGATGCGTAGATTGACTCAGCCGCTCCTTTTCGTTGACGCGGCGCCCATGGGAGATAAAACGTCATGCGTTACGTCCTGCTCGCTCTCAGCCTGATGTCCGTGGTGTGCCTTTTGCCGAAATCGGCCCGCGCCGAACAGACCGCCCTAACACTGGCGACGGCGACGAAAGGCGGCGGTTTTCAGCTCTACGGGAATGCGGCTGCCGACGTGATCAACGCCATCGACCCCACACTCAGAATCGAAACCAAGGATACCAAGGGCAGTCTCGAAAACATTCCGTTGCTGAACAACGCCAAGGTGGACCTCGGCTTGGTGCAGGGGGTTGCAGCCCATGAGGCTTTCGCGGGCATCGGGCAACCCGCCAGCGACTTGAAGGTCATTGCAGCGATCTATTCGAGCCCTGGCATGTTCGTCGTGAAGGGAGGCAGTCCGGCGCATAGCGTTGCGGATCTGACCGGAAAGCCGATTGCCTGGGGGACGCCGACGTCGGGGCTCACTCTCATGGCGAAGTACATCATGGACGGGCTCGGCTACGATCGTGACAATGACTTCCGACCCGTTTTCCTGAAGAAGGCTGGCGATGGGCCCGCGTTGGTTCTCGATGGAAAGGTCGCTGCCTTCTGGGGCGCAGGCATCGGCTGGCCGGGTTTCACAAAAGTCATGAAGGCCAGCGGACGCTTCATCGGTTTCAGCGAGGAAGCAGTCGAGAAGGTTACTTCGAAGCACACGTTCCTGAAGGCGATGACGGTTCCTGCGGGATCCTATGAAGGCCAGCCAGATGATGTTCGCTCGATCGGCGTTTGGAGCTTCATCCTCGCTCGGGCGGACCTTGCCGATGAGGTTGCCTATCGCGTTGCAAAGGCGCTGCACAAGGGACACGCAGAACTCGTCGGCAAACTGGTACAAGCACGCGAAACCACGCCTGAGAACACGCGGGCGGCCGCAGACGACTACCGCATCCATCCAGGCGTGCTGAAATACCTCAAAGAGATCGGCTTTTGAAACTTCCCGCGATGTGGGAAGTGAAAGAACCCCGGTCTGGCGCGACAGACCGGGGCTATTACGCGGGACGAAAGTTTATTCTTGGCGCCTTCGGATGCCCATTGGCCCTGCGGGCCAACATCCGGCGCCGTACGATTCTCCGCAACCTTGCTTGGGTTCCCGCCTTCGCGGGAATGACGCTCACTTAAATTGCAGCGGTTCAGGCTGGTGGGCGGACGCGGTGGCCGTCAAGCGGGTTGCAGGTAGCCGGCCAAACACGGGTTTACCCAGTGTTGGCGAACCAATTAGCTGCCCCAGAGCGTGATGGCGGCGGGGCCGAGGATGACGACGAAGAGGACCGGCAGGAAGAACAGGATCATCGGGACGGTCAGTTTCGGCGGCAGGGCGGCGGCCTTCTTTTCGGCTTCCGACATGCGTATGTCGCGGTTTTCCTTGGCCATGACACGCAGGGCCTGGGAGACCGGAGTACCATAGCGCTCCGCCTGGATCAGGGCCGTTGCCACCGCCTTGACGCCGGGGATGCCGGTACGCTTGCCGAGGTTTTCGAACGCGAGGCGGCGCTCCTGCAAGTAGGACAGTTCGGCGGTCGTCAGAGACAGCTCTTCGGCCAGTTCCAGCGAAGTCGCCATGACCTCTTTCGAGACTTTGCCGAAGGCGGCTTCTACCGACATGCCCGACTGCACGCAGATAAGCAGCATGTCGAGGGAATCGGGGAATGCCTGCTTGATCGCCTGCTGGCGCTTCTGCACCATGTTGTGGATGAAGACGTTGGGCAGGTAGTAACCGATGAAGCCTGCGATCAGCGCGAAGAAAACCTTCACGATGGGCGGATAGGCGAGCTTGGCCATCACGAACATGTAGAACAGCGCGCCGCAGAAAACGATGATCGGCATCGCAATGCGGAAGAACATGTAGGTGACGAGCGGCGCCTGCCCGCGCAGGCCGGCCATCTTCAGTTTGGTGCGGATCTCCTCGGAGTCGAAGTGCTTGCGCAGGTTCAGCTGATCGACGATGTGCTGCATGTAGCCCTTCGGCGCCTGTCGCAGGCTGGCGCCCGGACGCTCGGTGGCAAGCTCAGCCATTCGCTGCGCACGCATCTTGTCGCGCTCAGTCGCCATGACCTTCATGCGCTGACTCATGCGGTCAGTGGACATGATCGGAATTGCGATAGTCAGCACCGTCGCAAAGGCAGAGACCGCCGCCAGCAGCGTGATGATAAACTGCGGCCGCATGATTGTGTCGATGAATTCCATCATGACTTTTCGACGTCCTTCGTCGTATCTGGCTTCGTCGTATCTGGCTTCGTCGTATCGGGGGGCCGGCGACAAGGCGCCACCGGTGCAGTTCAGGTCAGTACTTGAAGTTGATCATCTTCTGCATCACGAGAACGCCGCAACCCATCCAGAAGAGGCCGACAGCGATCATGAAGTGACCCATCTTGGTGGTCAGCAGCGGCATGATGTAGTCAGGCGAGGACAAGTAGACCATGCCCATGACGCCCGGTGGCAGGGAGGCAAGAACGGCCGCCGAAGCGGTCGCTTCCGCCGACAGCGCCTTGACTTTCATGGCCATCCGGATGCGCGAACGGAGAACTTCGGAGAGGTTGCCCAGGGCCTCGGACAAGTTGCCGCCGGCCTGCGCCTGGATGCCGATAACGATGGTCAGGAAGCGGACTTCAGGCAGCGGCATGCGCTGGGCGAGGCGTTCCAGGGCCTCGCCGAGCGGAATGCCGATGCGCTGCTGATCGACAACTTCGCGGAACTCGGAGCAGATCGGTTCGGGGCTTTCGCGGGCGACGATCTGCAGACATTCGTTGAGTGGCAGACCCGACTTGACGCCACGCACGACGACGTCGAGTGAGTTTGCCATCTCAGCCAGGAACTTCTGCTGGCGCCACTTGGTCATCTTGCCGAGAATCCAGCGCGGCAGGCCGAACATGCCAACGAAGCCGGCGACCATCGCAGCGACCTGGATAAGCAGCGAACTTTCGAACGACATAACGACGGTGACCGCGCAAATCACTCCGCAGATCGCACTCGATATCCAGAAGGCCTGCGGTGTCATTTGGAGGCCGGCGCGTTGCAGGCGGAGACGAAGTGTAATCTTCTCCTTCTGCTTCTGACGGTCTTCCAATTCCTTGAGTTTGTCAGAAACCTGCTTACGGCGGTTCGCGGCAGCATCGGCTGCAGTGCGGGTTGCAACCTTGACCTGACGGGCCTCGGTGACGCTGGCCATGCGCTTTTCAGCGGACTTGTCGGCGCCGAACATGGGATAGATGAGCGCGAAGATCAAAGCCGCGACGGCAATGCCGCCGAAAACCGGGAACAGGAGATCTGCGTTAACCATTGGCGTCACCTACCGGGTTGCCGTGCTCGTCATAGACTTCGGAAGCTGCAAGCGCTTCTGCGAGGCGGTCCGTCTCACCGTAGTAGGAGGCGCGCTCCCAGAAGGCGGGGCGCGAAATACCCGTCGAGCGGTGCCGCCCGATCAGCTTGCCGTTGGCGTCCTCGCCGGTGATTTCGTAGACGATGAGGTTCTGCAGCGTCACGACTTCGCCTTCCATGCCCATCACCTCGGTGATGTGCGTGATCTTGCGAGAGCCGTCGCGAAGACGGGATGCCTGCACGATGATATCGACCGATCCGACGATCATTTCGCGGATCGTCGTCACGGGAAGGGCGAAGCCGCCCATCATGATCATCGATTCAAGACGAGAGATAGCTTCACGCGGGGAGTTGGAGTGGAGCGTGCCCATGGAACCGTCGTGGCCCGTGTTCATCGCCTGCAGAAGGTCGAAGGCCTCGGGGCCACGGACTTCGCCGACGATGATGCGTTCGGGTCGCATACGCAGACAGTTCTTGACGAGTGCGCGCATGGTGATCTCGCCCTCGCCTTCGAGGTTGGGCGGGCGCGTTTCGAGACGGACGACGTGGGGCTGCTGAAGCTGAAGCTCGGCGGAGTCTTCGCAGGTGATGATGCGTTCGTCGAGGTCGATCGAGCCGGTGAGGCAGTTGAGAAGAGTCGTCTTACCCGAACCCGTACCGCCTGAGATCAGGATGTTGCAGCGTACCCGGCCGATGATCTCAAGGATCGTCTTGGCTTCCGGCGTGATGGAGCCGAACTTGACGAGCTGCTCAAGTTTCAGCTTGTCCTTCTTGAACTTACGAATGGTGAGGGCCGGGCCGTCTATGGCGAGCGGCGGGGCGATGACGTTGACGCGGGAGCCGTCGGGGAGACGGGCGTCGCATATTGGGCTCGATTCGTCCACGCGGCGGCCGACCTGGCTGACGATGCGCTGACAGATGTTCATCAGCTGCGTGTTGTCTGC
Source organism: Alphaproteobacteria bacterium BRH_c36 (assembly GCA_001516065.1). Classification (GTDB taxonomy): domain Bacteria; phylum Pseudomonadota; class Alphaproteobacteria; order Rhizobiales; family Hyphomicrobiaceae; genus Filomicrobium. Next base: position 16,022 of record LOEV01000211.1, on the reverse strand, counting down.
AAACCGGACGCCGGTCTTCTGCACCTTGCCATTGACTTCGATGAAGGTCGTCGCGGCGCCGTTGACCATGATGTCGGCGATGTCGTCGCGCGCCAGCAGCGGTTCGAGCGGACCATAGCCGAGAACGTCGTTGCAGATGTCCTCGAGCAGCTCTTCCTGCTCGGCGATCGACATGACGACGTTCTTGAGCTGGATGATCTCGCTGACGATGTCGCGGATCTCTTCGCGCGCGGCAACAGCGTCGAGCTTGGAGAGTTGAGTTAGGTCGATGGTGTCGATAAGTGCGTTGAAGACCGTCGTCTTGACGTCGTAATACTCTTCGGAATGCGAACGCTGCTTTTCCGGCTCGGGTGCCGGTTTGGGCGGAGCGGACGTCGCCTTTGGAGTGGTTGTAGGCCTAAGTGCGCTCTGCGTCGCCGTCGGAGTTGAACTCCCGGCGCCGGCTTTCGGGGCGCCGACCGGCTTTGGCGCCGGGCTCGCTACGCTCGAAGGATCGTTCGTGCGTTTGCCGAACATTGCTTTCTCACTCCTAGAAGTCGTTCCAATGCATTCGTCTCTATTATGAGACCAAGTCCCTAAAGCTTTGTTTCCATACGCTTCTTATCGAGACTCGAAAGCCCGCCCGTTCGCTTTTCAGTTAAAGCCGGCGCAGGCGGGCCCCGATGCTGCCTCCAGTCGCGGCGGGTACACCGGCCGCGAAGACAGCGTCATGCGCGCTTGAGTTTCAGTTTCTCAAGGAATCCGAGTGCCGACTTCTTCTCCGCACGGACCTCCTGGCGGTGCGCGACGGTCATCGCAATGTCACGCAGGATGGGGGCGGCCTTGGCCTTCGGGTTGAGCTCTTCGATCATCTGGCCGTTGTTGGACGCCTGGCCGAACGTCTCTGCATCGAATTCGATCTCGGCCAGAACCTTGATGTCGAGCGCCTGCTCGAAGTCTTTCGCCGTGATCTCGGGCCGCTTCGGCATCTTTGTCATATTGAGAACGAGATGCGGCAGTCTGTCGTTCTTACGTGACTGCTTCAGGAGATCGATGATGTTCTTGGCGTTCCTGAGATTGGCAAGGTCGGGCACTGCCGTGATGACGACCTCGTCGGCCTGCAGCAGAAGCCGCTTCGACCAGGCCGTCCACAAGTGCGGCAGATCGAGAGCCACGTAGGGAACGTTCTGGCGAACGACGTCGATGACCGTTTCGCAGGCATCGACCTGAAGATCGTAGTCGCGCTCCAGGAGTACGGGGGCTGCAAAGATCGACAGATGCTCGGAGCACTTCGTCAGCAGGCGGTCGAGCAGAACCTCATCCAGGCGCTCGGGGCTGGAGAGCGCTTCTGCGATGCCCTGCACGGGATCCTGGTTGAAGTCGAGACCCGTCGTGCCGAATGCCAGGTCGAGGTCGGCGATGACGAGATCCGACGACAGCGCTTCGGACAGAATCCAGGAGGCGTTGTGGCAGATCGTCGACGAGCCGACGCCGCCCTTGGCGCCTATGAAGGCGTAGACGTTGCCTACGGGATCGGCGGCCGGGTCGTTGTAGAGGTTCGATATGCTCTCCATCAGATCGAGTGGGGCGATCGGCGCGATCAGATATTCGCTGACGCCGCGCTTCAAGAGCTCGCGATAGAGAATCACTTCGTTGACGTGACCGATGACGATCACCTTGGTACCGGCGTCGCAGGAGTCGGCAAGTGCGTCGAGTTCGGCGAGAAGCTGATCGCGGCCGGCAGAGCACTCGATCACGATCAGGTTCGGCGTCGGGCTTTCCTGATAATGGGCGACAGCGGCAGGCGCGCCGCCCATGTGGACCGAGACATGCGTCTTGGAAAGGCGGCGGTCCTCGGCGGCGACCTGCACCGCCTCGGCGGTCGTGGGCATTTCGCAAAAGACCTGGATCGAGATCCGGGGAATGGGCCTGGCGCGTTCGACGCTGCCCTCGCTGGCATGCGCTCCTGCAGCGGGGATCGTGGCCAGCTGCCGGCTCGCCTGGGCGAGGTCTTCGTCGTGCAAGTGTTCGGCTTCGTTGGACATGATACTTCCTGCTCGCTTTAGTTGTTACCCTTGACCTTGACTTTTTCTTCGTCGGTCTTCTTCGAACCCGTCGTTTCACCCTTGATGTACTTGTTCCAGATGACGTCGCGGCGCTCTGACGAACGGGGGGTCATGCCGCGCGGTTCGAGCAGGTCGGATGCATTGGCGATCTGGGCAGCAAAGTTGCGCTGCGTCGCGCAACCAAGGTTGGGATAGGGCAGATTGGCCGGCTCGCTGGCGAGATTCGTCGGCCACACACCGCAATCGGGAGCCTCGGCGACGTAGCTCATGTAGGAGAGCCGGATCGGCGGCTGCGGCTCGCCTTCGGTGTGGTAGGCCTCGACGTTGATATCGGAATCCGCGGCACCTTCGCTCTGGAGCAGCGCCCGCACCTCCTGCACGGCATGCATTGCCGCCACCTCGTTGGGCGACCCGCTCGGGGCGCTGATGATGATGCGGCTGCCGCCGGAGTCCTGCGTCCGGAAGTGAGCGTAGAAGTTTAGGATCTGTGCGCGCTGGCGCGGCGACAGACCCGAGGAACCGCGGGCCACCCGCAGGGGCAGAACGCTCGGCTCCTGCGACACCAGAATCGGATGGCGCTGGGAAGCGTCGATGAGCGTCCAGCCAGCGACCCGGGTGCCGGGTTCGGAACCGTGCATGCAGCCACCCAGGGCAAATGCAGAAATCATTGCGGCAAGAATGAAGCAGCCGCTGCGGAGGTCTCTCGTCTTGAAGTTCTTCATCTTCTCTCTCCTCGTCCGCTGGCGGTTCATTCGACGATGAAACCGTAGTCACCCTTCAGTCCCCCATCGGGGATGGCGGTGCCGCGGCCGTAGATGCGGTTCATGTGGCCAAGGAAGTTCGCCTTCATGTCGGTGGCGTCGCCCAGACCATCGCCCGGACGGGCCAGATCCCTGCGGGCGGTGGGCCGGACAACGTAAGGCGTCACGATGACCACGAGTTCGGTTTCCCGCTTAATGAAGTCGCGCGAACGGAACAGCGTTCCGATGATCGGGACATCCTTCAGGCCAGGCAGACCGTCGATATTCTGACGGGTGTCTTCGGAGAGCAGGCCGGCAATCGCGAGCGAACCACCGGAGGGCAGTTCCACCGTCGAGTTTGCACGGCGTGTCTTGATGGCCGGGATCTGCAGCGTGCCGATCTGGACAGCACCCTGGTTGGACAGTTCGGAGACTTCGGTCTCGATCTTCAGCGAGATGCGGCCTTCCGACATGACGTTCGGAGTGAAGGCCACGCCGACACCGAATTCCTTGAAGATGACGCTGGTCTGCCCCTGGGCGTCGACGACCGGAATCGGGAATTCGCCACCGGCAAGGAAATTCGCCGTTTCACCGGAGACCGCTGTCAAGTTGGGCTCGGCGAGCGTCTTGATGAGACCGTTACGTTCAAGAGCACGCATCGTGTAGGCTGCCGATTGGTTGCCCGTGCCCCAGCCACCGGCTATGCCAGAGTTGCCGAAGGGCAGTGTATCGTCAGAGCCTCCGCTGCCTCCGAAGCTGTTGAACAATCTCAGCGGCGCACCAGCCAGGGCCGTTGCGACACCGGGCACCGCCAAGCTGCCAAGGCCTTCGGCGGTCGTCAGCGGCAGCGAGTTCTCGGTGAGGATGCCCGTCGAGAAGTTGCCCGAGTTGATCTGGGCGCCAAGGTTGATGCCGAACTGCTTGAGCATCGAGCGCTGAACTTCGGCGACGACGACACGGAGCATCACCTGCTCTTCGCCTTCGACCTGAAGCAGGTTGATGACGACGCTTTCGCTGTCAGTCTTCTCGAAACTCTTGACCGCCGTGCCTTCGGCATTCTCGCCGCCCTTGGTCTCGAATTCGACGGTGACGAACTGCTTGGCGATGTTGGCGGCGCGCGCCGCGTCTGCCGGGTTGCGGACATGGCCGGTCAAGACAACCGTCTGGTTGATCATCTCGACGGCAATCTTGCCGCCCGGAATGAGCCGGTTCAGCATTTCCTGGAGGCCGGCCGTTTCGCGCTCGACAAAAAGCTCGAGCGTCGCAAACTGCTCGCCGTTATGGTCGAAGAAGAAGGCGTTGGCTTCACCGATGCGGCGGGCAAGAAGGAACACCCGGTTCGAAGACAGGACGACTGCATCGACCGCCTGAGGGTTCGAAACCATGACGTCACGAACATCGCGGGGGAACTCGATCAGTACGGACTTGCCGAGACCGATACGAATGTTCTTGCTGTAGGGCAGGCCGCCTTTGTCCGGCACCCGGATCAGCGAGTGGTGGTTCATCGGCCCCGGTGCTTCAGCGGGTTCATAGCCGCCCCGGAGGCTTTGAGCCTCTGCAGGCTGCATACCTATGCCGAAGCCGGCAAGGATAAGCGTAAGAATTGCAGCCAGGGCTACGCCCCAGTTCTTGGAAGTCCTGTCATACATCGTTTTCAGCCTCTTCACGAGCAACAGACGGGCGATTAATTCACGCCGTACGCACGCGACTTGGCTCCATAACGCAGAACACTGACGGAGTTAGTCTCTTCACGATTTAGGGCATTACCAGTCTCGTTTTGCCCATCAGCTTTCAGGTCGGCGACAGAGCGCAGCGACAGGGTGATTTCACCCATGGAGTTGGCGAGTGCGAGAAGCTCGGCTTGACGCGGCGTCAGTTCGAGGGTCGCTGTCGTCGTGGATCCGCTGGTGTCGGCAGCGCGCTTGCCCGTGGCTGCCTCGATCTGCTGACCGATCGCGAGAACGCGGACGTTGCGGAACAAAGTGTCGGCGACGAAATCTTCCTTGCCGGAGCGAGAACGCAGGGAGCGGATGAGAATGACGTCGACGTGGTCGTTGGGAAGAATCAGGCCACCCACGGCGGTGCGCGGTTCAATGCGGGTCGACACGGCGCGGAAGCCAGTCGGCAGGATCGCGGCGACGACGCCGCCCTGGCCCGCCTTGATAAGCTTGTGCACCGTGATCGGTTCACCGGCGATGATCGGGGAACGGGCAATGGAGCCTGCAAGTTCGTGCATCTGGGAAGAGCGCGATTCGGTGATCATGCCTGGCTTGACGCCGTCAAGCGGCCACTTCTGCCAGGTGAAGTGATGTTCGGCGACCACTTCGCCCAGGCCGATGTCCTTGGCGGCGACCAGAACTTCCGTCGAGTTGATGACGACTTGCTTGGTGATCGTTTCCTTTTTCTGGTTCACCATGCCGTTCATCATTGCGAAGGCGGCAACGCCAGCGACGCCGGCTACCAGAATTCCGATGACTTGTGCTCGTTTCATCGCGCCAAAGGCCCCTCAAGACTGGGCAGGACTCTCCTGCCAATTTCGAGGTTCACTGTGAGCGAGAAACGTCAATACGGGGTTAACCGACGTTGGAAAGCGAAGCGCCGGTCAACCAACTCGAAAGGATCGAGGCATTTGAGCAACGGCCGTTTCGGCCTTTTTGGATGCCAACACTTCCGTTGCTCAACACTGCGCAAGCTTGTGTTGAAGAGCCTCAGCTCAACACTCGTTCGGGCCGACATCCGGCAGGCCGGTTGATGAGAAAAAGCCCTGCGGGGCGTCTCCTTACCCGGCGATCAACGTATAAAGCTGGGTGGCGGGAAAGGTCATCAGCGCGGCGCCGGCAATGGCGATGCCATAGGGGATGCCATGGCCCTTATCGTGCAGGCGCATCGCCCAAGCAGGCCCCGCAACCGATTCGTTGGGGACTTGACGATAGATGAGGATACCTACGGCCAGTGCGCCGCCGATGAGGGCTACGTAGACAAAGAAGTCGGCAAGTGGCGCGACGCCCACCCAGAGGCTTGCTGCGGCAAGAAGCTTGGCGTCACCGCCGCCGAGGGTGCCCGTCGAGAACAGGATGAACCCGACCAGCAGAATACCCGCGCCGGCGGCCACGTGCATCAGGATCGTCTCAAGGGGGAGGCCGGCCAAGAAGGCGAGCGGGAAGAAGACGGCGACCAGGATGATCGACAGCCGGTTCGGGATCGTCAGAGTGAACAGATCGCTGAGCGCTGCAAGAATCATTACAGCGGGAAATACCAAGAGCAGAGCGTACGCGATCACAACCAACCTCCGAATGCGCGACTGGACGACTACTGGCGAATGATGCCGTGCGTTGCCTAATTTATGCTTAACTTCCGCTGCTGAGCGTGGCGCAGCCTTGTCCAAATGCCATCAGCGACCCACCGCAGGTCGCTGTAGTGTGCCGGCACAGTGAGCGTTTAGCCGTCAGTTGTTTAGAAATGGGCCGATGCTGGTGAACAGCGCATTCAACGCTGGTGGCAGCATCTGGAGACCAGACACGATCCCGAGGCCGACGATCGAGGCAATCAATGCGTATTCGATCGCGGTGGCGCCCTCTTCCTGTTTCTTGAACGCTAGTAACTTTTTCATTTCCGGCCTCTCCACCTCAACCTGCTTTTTGATTCGGCCTGCATGTTCGCAATACCGCGCAATTTGTTTGGAAATAGTAGCCCGAAATCCACTAACAGACTGTAGCTGCATTTACTTGACCAAACTAAGTTTCCCAGAACGTAGAAAAAAGAGTTAACGCCGGTATATGACGCCGCTTGGCTGCCCCCCAAACGAAAAAGCCACCCGGCGCGGCCGGGTGGCTGGCAGTCTAGACCCGGCGCCGGTCTCAATTGCCGAGATTCGTTACGATCGTCGCGAATAGAGTGTTCAGCTCGGTCTTGAGGCTGGTCAGGCCGGTGATGATACCGACGCCGACAATGGCGGCGATAAGGCCGTATTCGATTGCGGTGGCGCCCGTATCGTCTTTGGCGAAGGCGATAATCTTTTGCATTGCAACTCTCCTGTTGAGACTTCTAACAAACTCGAATTCTTTTTTGTTTTATCCGGCGCGTTTGCGCGCGCCGTCTATGGCGATAAATCTAGCCGCCACGTCTTACCTTGAAGTTAAAATGAATTGCCCGGAAGTTGCAATAAAGCTTTAATCATAAACGCCCAAAGCTTTCACGTTAACCCAGCGCTATCCGATTCCGCAATTGCGCCCGATCTGCGCGGTTCTGGAAAAACCTGCTGGCCGGGCTCGTGTACCTGGCATCTCAGCAGATAGCCGAGAAAATCGACTGGGAAATGAAATTCGGATTATTCGATACATCGCCACAATACAGAAAGGGCCACCCGGCGATGCCGGGCAGCCCATTGTTCATGCCGTTCAGGATCCCGCAGCGCTGGCCGTCGGGAACTACTGGAGCTTAGTTGCCGAGGCTCGTGACGATCGATGCGAACAGCGTGTTCAGCTCGGTCTTGAGGCTGGTCAGGCCGGTGATGATGCCAACGCCGACAACAGCAGCGATGAGGCCGTATTCGATTGCCGTGGCGCCCGACTCGTCTTTAGCGAAATCAAAGATCTTCTGCATTCTGCACTCTCCCAAGTGGTTAGTTGTTTGACTTCCAGTCCCCAACGCTTGGTCGTCGTGCGCTGTCTGGATCAGAATGCACTTCAGGCCTTACTTTTGAATTAAAGAAACCTCGGCTTCGGCGTTTTTATTTATCGGCCTAATATGATGCTGCTTTTTTTCTTTCGTATTCTACTTATATACTCTTTGCATCAAATTTTATATTTCCGGACCACATAACGAGGTGGCTGTCAAAACGCAAAAAAAGCCACCCGGCGAACCGGATGGCTTCTTTTCAGTCAGATCAAGGCCGACGTCTTCGACCGGACCCCGGGGGTCCGTGCGGCTTAGTTGCCAAGCGTCGTGACGATCGAAGCGAAGAGCGTGTTGAGTTCGGTCTTGAGGCTGGTCAGGCCTGTGATGATGCCAACGCCGACAACAGCAGCGATGAGGCCGTATTCGATTGCCGTGGCGCCCGACTCGTCTTTAGCGAAAGCGAAGATCTTCTGCATTGTAACTCTCCCAATGTGATGCAAGATTTGGTGGTCATGTTTGTCCAGCGCGTTGTTTGTTGGCGCCGTCGACAACAGCAAATCTACGCCTTGGACCTTAATCCTAAGTTACGTCCAAATGTTGCCCCCCGTTAATCTACCGCTGAATCAATTGTAACAAGTGTCCCACTTGTGATATAGATAAGAAAAAACCCATTCTTCAGCGTTAATCGAGGACACGGACTCGGGATTTACTACAAGTCCTTAGCTTTTTTTGGAATTTCCATACTTAATAATTTATTACTCCCGCACTGCCTGAAGTAAAAATAGAAATTAAACGCGGTGGGACATGCTGCCTGGCGGAGCCCGTTTTTTTCTGATTTGGACAAAATCTAGCGAACTTCGAACAACGGGGGCCGTGCTAGCGGCAAAACGGGAGCTTATGCGGCACAAAGGCGTGCCGACCAATAGTCTGCCGGAACGCCAGCAACTCCATTATTCTAGTGTTGCTTTTGTCACTGACGCTTGGCAGACCAACTTGCAGCAACCGGGGGACCAAGCGTTAGTGACGCAACACTACCGTGCCAGCGCGAAGCGCGCGTTTGCAATTCGTTCATCAATTCCTGGCCTAATCGCGGGCGAAACTCCCTGAAAGGAGAGAGACCCCATGCAGACGTCGCCTTCCCGCCATACCCGCAGCCTGCTGAAAGTCGCCCTAGCCGCGATGTTCAGCGTTGTCGCCGGCGTAGCCTCTGCCAACGACCTCATCGTGCGCTATGACCAGTCGCAGCTCTTGCGTCTGCCGCGGGCGATCAGCCAGGTGATCATCGGCAACCCGTCGATCGCGGATGCTTCTGTGCAGGGTACCAACCTAATCGTGGTGACCGGCAAGACCTTCGGTGTCACCAACATCATCGCTCTCGACAAACAGGGTAACGTCATTCAGGACCAGCGCGTCATCGTGCAGCGTGACGATGTCCGCATGGTCAACTTGCACAAGGGCAGCCAGCGCCAGTCTTTCACTTGCGCGCCCAACTGCACGCCGACGGTGACGATCGGCGACGACAAGGAATTCTTCGAAACGATCTCGGCTCACTCGCAGAAAAAGACGCAGTTTTCTTCAAGCGAGTCCGACAGTGGTGGTGGCGGCGGGCAGTGAGGCCTGGCCGGTCGATACTCTTTACATAGGGCCGTGGAGCCCGGCTGGGAAAGCAGGCGATCGCCACGCCTGCTTTTTCGTCGTTCAGTCTTGCCAAAAAGTCCGCAGATTATGACGTTCGGTAACTCTCCGTTTACCAGCTTCGCAGGCTTCATATTCGAGAAAGATTTGATTCATAACAATCGCACTAGATTGATCGCCGAAGAACGTCTCCTGAGATAAAGGCGGGTCAGTCGCATGCGTTACCCCATGTCGCAAAGCCGGGAAGACCGGTCCGGCGTCGCAAGCTCCAGCTTCGTGCGATTCAGACGCGACAAGCAAGGTACGACGGCCATCGAATTCGGGATGGTGGCGCTCCCCTTCCTGATGTTTGCATTCGGAATCATGGGCACGGGTCTGCACTTCTTTACACAGAATTCGCTTGAGCATGCGGTCGAAACCTCGGCTCGCAAGATCCGCACGGGGCAGGCCCAGCAGAACGGCACGACGGTCAGCCAGTTCAAGCAGATGATCGTCGACGAAGCCGGTCCGATGATCGATCTCAGCAAGCTTCAGGTGCATCTGCAGACCGGCGCCGAATGGACCGACGTCACGCCGCAAGGATGCCTCGATAACACCGGCACGCAGACAAACGGAACCGGCAACGCCGGCGATGCCATCGGTCAGCACGCGGGCGGAGCAAGCGAGGTGGTCATGGTCACGGTTTGTTACGAATGGGATCTCGCGAAGGCGATGCCGTTCCTGCAGTACGGCAATATGGGCAACGGATCAGCGATGATCCAGGCGTCGACGACGTTCCGGACGGAGCCCTACGAATAACACCTGAAGCCAAGAGACCAGCGACTTCGGCGTAAAGCCAAAGTCGGCAAGCTGAATAAAGCCGGTATTCGAAATCGGGATAACTGGCCGGGGGCAAAGAAGACTTTCAATCAGAGGCTGCCATGTCGATGTTCTACTTCAAAAGAGCCGGTCGCCGCATCAGCGACTTCATGAAACGCGCCATCGCAAACCGGGATGGAATCGCGGCGGTGGAATTCGGTTACATCGCGCCTGTCATGCTCTTGATGCTGGTCGGCTCCGTCGAAGCTAGCCGGGCCATCTCCATCGACCGGCGCTTCAGCTCGATCACGTCAATGGTCGGCGATCTTGTATCGCGTGAGCAGGACATGGGTGTAAGCAGCTCCGAGAACATCACCAAGATGACGGCGATCATGAACGCCGTCGAACATGTCATGAAACCGCACCCCTTCGACTCGCTGGAACTCGAAGTCATTCCGGTGATGGGTTTCGGGGATGGCACCGACACGAAACTCTTTGCACCATCCTACAAGTATGCCGGCGGCAGCGTCACACAAAGCAGGGCACGCTGCACGGCCTACACCCTGCCAGCTGGACTGGTGGCACCGGGCGGAAGCGTCATCGTGGTCGAATCCAAATACACCTATAAGCCGTCAAGCTTTGCGACCTGGATATTCGGAACGTCGCATAACTGGGAGGACAAGGCGACGCACAGCCCGCGCCACAGCTGCGTCGACTTCGAAGACAATAATTGCGTCGTGACCTGCTGAACCTGCGCAAAGCGCCTGGAGGCAAGACTTCTGCAGCACGAAGAGGCGGTCCGCGGGCCGCCTTAATTCGCTTTTTGGCGCTCTGCCTTCGCCATTCGGAGAATTCTGTTTCATCTCAGAGACGTGCGAGTACCGCTTGCCCGCACACTTTGACAGCCACTATCCTCGATATTCATAGACATAACCTGTCAATTTTCGGAATAAGAACGGTGGCGAAGCCGAAATGAACAAGCGGAAAATCAAGTCGTGCCGACCCAAGCACACTCAAGGCGAACTGCGCGAAATCATTCTCGAAGCGGCGACCAAATTGATCGATGAAGGGGGGCTTGAGGCGTTGTCCGCCCGTGAAATAGCCCGGCAGATCGGCTACTCGCCCGGCACGCTCTACAATGTGTTCAAAGATCGCGACGACATCATCCTGACGATTCAATCACGGCTCCTCGACAAACTAGCCGTCCATCTCGATGCCGTGCAAAGTACGCGTGGCGACCGTGAGCGCGTCCTCGCGCTGGCCCAATCCTACCTTGCTTTCACGCAGGCCAATCCGAACCAATGGAACCTGCTGTTCGAGCACAGGCTGCTCGACGGAAAGCCTACGCCCGATTGGTACCACGATAAAATCGACGGTCTGATGACCCGGGTCGAGTCGGCGCTGGTCCCACTCGCGGGCGAGAAGGACCCCACCTCAATGCAGCTGGCGGCCCGCGTTCTGTGGGCAGGGGTGCACGGCATCACGTCGCTTTCAACTGCCGGAAAACTGGCAAGCATTACCAACGAAGCCGCGCAGACGCTGGTCAAGGATCTAGTGTCGACTTATCTGGACGGGCTGACCGGGTCCGCCTCCAAGCCGGCGCAACGGCCCTCCAAGAAGTCCCCGGGAGAATGACTGGCCGCCGGTCAGCGATCCGAAGCTGCGGGTGCGGCGCCAGCTGGATTGCTATCGGCGTTGCCACTTTCAGAAGTTCCAGCAGCCCTTTTTGAGTCGGGCAGCGAGCCGGTGGTGATCTGGTTTGCCGCCTGCGATCCTGGGTGTGCGACGGCTCGTTCCGGGCCAATCAGCCCGAACCATTTTTCGCTCGGCAACAGCCGGTCGTGCAGCCCGGACCAAAGCGATTGCGAGCCAATCGCTTCGAAAAACGGTCTGGGAGTCGGCGCCGCGATCAACAGCAAGACGGTGGCCATTGCCAACGCCAGACTGTGCCCTGGATAGCGGGAATCCCAGATCTTGAGGGCCGTGCCGAATGACTGCTTCAGCCGGTTGCCCATGAAGTCGACCGAGTAGATTTCATCGAGGACGAGATGGGTCAGATATCCGACGAACATAAAGCCGCCGCCGAGCCAGGCGACGCCCTCGTGGCGGCCGAGGAGGTAGTGGAACATAATTGCGGTGAGGCCGGCCCAGAACAGGCCCGCGAGAAGCGAATGCCAGACGCCGCGGTGAACAGAGATGCGGAAGAACAGCGCGCTCAGTCCGTAGCGCACCATGACGAGAGACCCGAGCCAAAGGATCCAGAGTTCGGCGATCGAATAGCTTTCCGCATTGATGAAGAGAACGCAGAAGGAGGCAAACACCCCGATGCCCGAGAAGAGAATGGTGCTGGCGCGGCTGTCGCGCAGATCGATATCAGGCAACACCGAACCGGCTACGCCTGCCAGCGTCACCGCCATGATGCTTTCAGGGCCGAGGATATCGGCGCCGACGGTCAGTGTCGCGAGGGCGCCGGAAACGACGGTCCCGACGGCGATGTGGGTGGCGTAATTGGCCATGCGCGTCTCCTCGTGTTGAACGGCGGGTGCGGCATGGTTCGACGTTCCATCTGATTCTTTCCCCGTTGGGGAGCACCTTCTCCCTCTGGAAGGGATAAACACGGGGATGATGGGATTGTCGTCCAGCGGCGTCGCGTGCCCGCGAGGGTGTCGCAATCGGCGGACCTTAGGGAAAACGCCGCGGCTACACTGTCTTCAAGCGCCCGGCGATATTGGACATGAGCGTTGCGAACGGGTCCAAAACCGGTGCCGATTTCCCGCTGATCGCGGGAGCAGGCAGCAGCGGCTTAATCGAGCGGGCGATGTGCCTGCAGAGCCGGCGTCCGGTCACCGCGCGGTGATCCCAGTATTCGTCGATGAGTTCGTCGAGGCTTGATTCGAGGGCGGACCGGTGTCCATCGCCGATGCGCACACCGGCTGGCTTATCCAAAAGCCAGTCTGTGTCGAAGCCGCGGGTTGCGGCATCGATCATGACGATTCCGGAAAACAGCTCGCCAGCGAATTCGTTGTAGCGATCGAGCACGCGCTCGCCTTCGGATTGCGAAAGCATGTCCTTATGGGTGATGACGAGCAGACTCCGCTCGCGCAGGCGTGCGGGCAGAGCGCTGACGGCGCGGCGCTCGGATTCGGTCCACGGTCGAGCAGCTACAGAGCACCAGAGAAGGATATCGGCTTCCTCGCACAGCTCAACCTGACCATGACAGCCGGGAGTGTCGAGAATTTCGAAGCCGGCGTTGCGCATGCTGGGCAGGTCGACGTGGATCCGTTCGAGGCCGGAATACAGAAACTTGGGCAGTGGCTCGTTCACCGCCAGGGTCGCCAACGGAATCCGACCGCGATTTGTCACCGCGGCCACCGATGGCACGACGCCGTGCTTCAAGTGAACCGGCACGGCTGTGTTGGCAATGACGGCGGAGGGCAATACGTCAAGGCCAGAGAGCAGGTTTGCGACCGACGTCTTACCGGAGTTAGACTCGCCGGCAACAAGCACGACAGGATTGCGATGCAACGCCCGCTGCAACTTTTCGAGCGCCGCATCGAGCGTATCGCGGGCCTCCGCACCCGTTCGAATCTCGGCACGCTTCAGCTTGGAGCGGGCATCGGCTATCAGTCCGACGAGGATTTGCATGGCCTCTGTCATCGAAAGCGACGCTCCGATCAATTGGTCCGGGTGCGGGCCGGGGGGCTCAATTCGGAAAGGATCTCTTCGAGGCGGCCGCCGATGGTTGCGGATTCGCCCAACCGGGCGCGGAGTTCAGCGATATCGCGATCGCGTCGCTCAACCGATTCGGGGGCGGCGGTGCCGCCGGCCTCGCCGGCCAGCCCATCATATGCCGCCCGCAGATCCTCGCGGCGGCGGCGCAGGGCCTCGATGATGGAGTTGCAGATTCCGAACGACCACTTGGTCATGTTGGCGCCATAGCCCATCAACGACATTTCGGCCTTGCCGATCAGGTCCTCGATGACATTGCCGAATTCCGTGGTGATCAACTCGTAAACTTCGTCGCCGCGCTGTTCAGGTGAAGGCTGGCGTAACAGGTAGGCCGACCACCAGGGCGTATCGAGATCGAGCACGACGGCCGTCGATAGCGACGACAAGTTGGGCTGCGGCATCGGAAAGCCGCGCACGTCGGGCTCGCGGGGCGGGTTTGATCCCGGAACGATCATCGACATCAGCTGGTGCAGTTCGGGCGACACCCGGGTCTGCAGGTCGACCAGCCGGTGGGCCGATTGATGGAAGCCTTCGGTGAAGATCTGCGCCAGCCTGCGGCGCAATGTATCGGCCTCGCAGCGCCATTCGCTCGGGCCGCGGCCGCGGCGCAAGGTGTCGGTCAAAACGTGACGCTCGTCGGCTGCATAGCGCTCGACCTCAGCAGACAGAACGTGGCGCATGCGCGAGATTTCCTCGTACACGATCTCGCGCATCTGTTCGTCTATGGACTTCGCGGAGGTCTCGATAATGCCGGCAACCTCGCCGAGCTGGCGAAGTTCTGCATCGAGGCGGGGGAGCTGGGCGCCAGCCTGCTGCGCGGTGGTATGGGCTGCGGCCTGCATGTCGCGCAGCTCGGACAATTCACCCTGGATGGTATTTTCGCTGGCGCGGGCCAATTCAGCATAGCACTGGGCGACCTGCCGCAGGACGTGCCCGCTGCGGCTTTCAGCCATCAAATCGTTGATCGCCTTGTAGACGGCCGGAACGCCGGAGGCCTGGAGCAGGGCCTCCTTGAGATCGCTGCGCTGGGGACCGTCTGCCTGGGCTGTGCGGACCAGATCCTCGCGCCGCATCAGGCCCGTCTCGACAAAGTAGGCCAGCGAGCGGCGGTCGAAGGGCTGGGGGTTCCTGTCGGATGACAGAGCGGCATTGGCCCATCGCGCGGAGCCGGTGATGACGGGTATCCTCGAATCGGGAAATTCGCGTGAAATGCGCTGCTCAACATACTCGCGGACTTCACGCTGATCCTGCGAGATGTCGGTAAGATCGTCGATGCGGTTGATGAAGACGACGAAGCGTTCCTTGTGCAGTCCGCGCAGGATGCGCAGGAGCGCGACGTCGGCATCCGACAACGGCTGGCGGGCGGTGAGTACGACAATATAAAGATCGGCCGATTCCAAGCTGCGCCGCGTGATCTCGTCGCGCAGCAGGAATGGATCGTTGGTGCCGGGCGTGTCGATGATGGTCGAGGGAAAGGCGAAGGGACCGCCGGGGCAGTGGACATCGGCAGCGCGCGTGATGTCCGAAAAGCGGCCAACATCGCTATCGGGGTTCAACGATTTCGAGGACAGTTCACCGGAACAGACGTAGCGCAGGAGCACGTCGCTACTGAGAGAATCGTAACTGTGGCACTGGCCCATCAACTCCTGAAGCTGCGGCCCCAGCCGGTTCGCCGCGCGGTGGCGGAGGCTGTTGATCTGCTGGCGCAGAAGATCGGGCTCAAAGCCCGGGACCAGGCGCTCGGTCAGTTCCCGCAAGAGACCGCCGCCCTCTGCGATACGCTGCCATTCTTCCTCGTTGAAGAAATGGAACACGGCGGCCGGATCGTCCTGGCGGCGCTGGACGAAATGCAGATGAGTGACCGCCGTAGTCCAAGGCGTGACGTCGGTTGGAAGCAGATCGGGGATCTGAACGCATGCGTTGATGAATGAGCTCTTGCCCGACTTGATCTGGCCGATGACGGCGATTCTGCAGACCTGGCGCTCGAGGAGGCGGCCTGCCTCCTCCACCAGTGACTGGCCCGAAGGCTCGACGACCTTGGCGAGGCGGGGAGCCAACTGCATGAGTTCTCGACGCCTGGCTTCAAGTTCAGCGCCAATACCGCCATGGCGCCGGAGGTCGAAACCAGCGGCGGCGGCTTCCCCGACGGGCTCGGATCGTCCGTCATCCAACAGTGCCGTTTCCCCCATAACTCAGAGACCTTGTACTAACTACCCGGTCCCTCCCCAAGGCCACGCGTGAGTGACGTTCCGCTATAATTGGGGCGGAAATTCATCGCAATCGCCGAAGAATCGATCGGTCGGCGGGTGATACGCGCTATTGACTTCAAAGCCTTACCACGGCCCAGCCGCAGATCGATGCCAAAAGTGAAAAGCGTTCAGCGCGCGTCAGCCGGCCGGCAGGCGTTGCAGCCGCTCGTCGGCACTGGGCGCACCGAGTTCGGCGGCGCGCGCATACC
>LOEV01000210.1 GCA_001516065.1 Alphaproteobacteria bacterium BRH_c36 | reverse complement strand
GCCGGCGGGCGAGGCAGCGTCCCAGGGCTGCGCTTGCCGCTCCGCCATCAACTGCATAAGCGCCGCTTTCAACCCGTCGGAATCGCGCACGTTGAGATCCTGCTGCGGGAACGGGATTTCGATGCCGGCAGCGCGGAACTTGGCCAGAATTGCCTTGCGCACCTGGGTTTGCGTCGTCAGCGACGTGCTGACATCGGAGACGAATATGCGCAGCGAAAAATCGAGCGAGCTGTTGCCGAAATTCTCGAACACGACGAATGGGGCGGGATGGCGTGCAACGAGATCGCTTTCGGCAGCGCATTCGAGCAGCAGCTTGTGCACGACGTCTGGATCAGAGTCGTAACTAACTCCCACGGGGATCATGATGCGACCCAGCGCGTTGCGCAGCGTCATGTTGACGACGGTGCCGCTGACCAGCTCTGAGTTCGGAACAATAACGCTGGCGCGCTCGAAGGTTTCGATTTCGGTCGAGCGGACCGAGATCTTTCGCACATACCCTTGCAGGTCGCCGACCTTGATCCAGTCGCCGACCTTGATCGGCCGCTCGACCAGCAGGATCAGGCCGGAGACGAAGTTGTTGACGATCGATTGGAGACCGAAACCGATACCCACCGACAACGCGCCGGCAACGATGGCGAGATTGGTGATATCGAGCCCGGCATAGGAGAGGCCGGCAATCGCGGCGATGAGGAATCCGAGATAGCCGACCCCGGTGCGGATCGAATTGCCAAGCCCCTGCTCGGTCCGGCTGGGGTGTAGTACCGTATCCCCGAGCCAGCGTTCGAGCATCCGGGAAGCAAGGACAATGCCGGCAAACAGACCAAGAGCGATGCCGACCCGGAACAGCGATATCTCGACCCCGCCGATGACAAACCCGAACACGGCCTGTTTGATGAGAGTCGAAATCTCGGGCGGCGAGAACCCGAACGCGATCAGCAGGACCGGAACGGCGATAACGAAAAGTACGATGTCGAGAAAAATGGACAGCCCGCGTGCCAGTTTGCGGCGAATATCGAGCGGCAGTCCAGGTTCGCCCTCCGCGCTACCGCCTTGCACGACCGCCGTGGCCGGTTGGCTCAGATCGGGCTCGCGCGCGATGGCCCGGTTGGCGAGATAAAAAATGACGAGCAGGAAGATTGCTGCGGCCAGGATCAAAAGCCGCGTTGCTATGAAATGGCCGAGCGCCACGTAACCCGTCAGCACCGCCAGCACGATGCCTGCGGCTGTGAGCAGTAGCGGTACCTTATGCACATGCCCGCCCAGCAGCGCGAGTCGGGCGCCGCCTGTTTCAGGCACTGCCAGCGTGATGCGCGCACCGATCAGGAAGATAATCGCGAATGACAATGCCGCTAGCGATGTCCAGAGGATGTTGACGGGGAGCGGCAGTGCCAGCTCGCTGATGAGCTGGCGGATCACCACATCTACGGCGAACAGGATGACGCCGAGCCGGATGACCACGCGCGCCTGTCCCGCGGCCGGATCGCCAAGATCTAGTACGCGCCACGCCGGTCGGCCCGGCTGCAGGTAGGCTGTGGTAAATGCCAGACCCGCCGAAGCGATGACCGCAGCCTTGAAAGCCGCGGCCGCAAGGCCGCCGATCTGCAGATACAAAAGATTGAGCGAGTTGAACCCGATGAACAGAATCGTCGCCAGCACGATTTTCGGCAGCATCCGCATAGGCGCTTCGAGTCCGGCAACGATGCAGCGCTGGGCGAATGTCGGCGCGTCCCCACCGGCCACCTCGCGCAAACGCACGCGTGCCCGGCGCGAGAAGAGTTGCAAGCCGAGCCCGAAAACGAGTGCCAGCCCGATGACAACGAGGGCTTCCGAGCTCCGGTTTTCGACTCGTCCCCCCCACTCCCTGGAAATCGAGACGAACTGCTTGCCCGCATCGGGCAGCGCGGCGAAGGCGTCGCGCCAAATGCCCGGCGACAGGATCGACGTGGTGCGGGCCGATAGGCCCTCACGGAAATTGTTGAGGCGGATTTCCTGGATGCGGGTAATGAGCTGCCGTCCCCGCACCTGCGTCAATTCCGTAGACTTGATCGCCCCGTCGATTTCGGCGGCAACGGCTTCGAGACGCTTGCGCTCCGCGGCAATTTCTTCGGCCTCGGCCTTCGCATCGCCCGGTGCCGGGCCGAGCTTCTCGATTTGCGAGCGGACATCGGCGAGTGCTGGCTGCAGCTTCAGCCCAGTGGCCTTTGCATCCGCGATGATCTTTTCGATGGTCGGCAAAAGCTCGGTGAGTTGTTCATCCCGATCGCTCACGCGTTCGACGGATTTCGTCACCGACTCGATGCGTGTGGCCACCGCCTTTGCCGCCTCGACGTCTTGCGCGACCTGGCTTTTGAGCTGGACGGGTGTCGGCTGCACCTGCTGGGCCGCCTGCGCCGGGGCAGCCGGAGTTGATGCGGCGGGAGCAGGGGCGGCGGGGGCGGCAGTTGGTGGGGCTTGTTCGGTGTTTGCTTTGTCAGGCGGCGCGGCGGGCACTTGCGTTTGCTGATCGCTGCCAGACGAACCGGCCGGCGGCGGCACAGGCTGGGCTGTCGGAGCTTCCGGCTGCGCCGCCTGAGCGACAGCCGGAGTCGGGCTTGGACCCCGATCAGGCGAAGGCGCGGCAGCAGGAGCAGGGCTTGGAGCGGTCTGCGGAGCGCTCGAGTTGTTGCCATCAGCATCGTTGACCTGCGAAGTCCACGCCGATGGCCAATTGAGGCGGTTTGAGAAAACGGGCTTTTCAGTTGGCTTGACGACAGCAGTGCCGGCCGGTGAATCACCGGCGGCGCCAGCAGAACCGGCGAGCATTGGCCCTGTCAACAACAGGCATGTTGCCAGCAAGTTGAGAGCAGCCCTTCGGCACGGAATCGATGGCATCAAGCTTCCTTTGAAAATCAGCAGACCCGGGCGTCACACGCGGACATTCAACAGGGCTGGCTCGATCCCGTGCTCTCTGGCTCGGGAATACGATAAAGGCATCACCGCGACGATACCATCACAGTGACATCCGGCGAACGCGCGCCGCTCGCCGACTGCGTGTTCCCTCAAGGAGTGCTATAGCCGAGGCCTGCTTGCGTCGTCCATCCGACGAGGCAGGACATGCACAGATGATCGCGGCGTCCCTGTGTCGGCAACTGCGAACTATTTGTCGCCGGAAGCCTGCCCCAGCGCACGCGACTGCCGGGAAAAAACAGGCTCCACGACTCCGCCACCGCGCGCCTTGCCCGAAGTATCGATCCCGGTCTCAATCACGACATCGACCGGTCCGCCGGTCATGATGAGGTGCTCGGTGTTGTCGCGCCGGATCAGCACGAGTTTGCGGCGGCCGTCAAGCGTAGCCTGATCAACCACTTCCAGCCGCTTCTCGACCTTCGTCCTGAACATCGCGGCGCCCGGTGCACCGCTATCGATATAGTTGCGCCACATCAGCGCCGCGGCGACGATGGCTGCGGCGGCAAAGACGATTATCAAGAGCAACCAAAGGACTTCCCACATCTCAAACTCCCTCAGCCCGTAGCCTGCTGGGCGCAAGCGCTTCTGATAGCAGATAAAGCCGCCGGGCGCTCGATCGCGGCGGCGGCCACTGATTCAATCTGGCGCGAACATTAAGTGAAACGCGTTTAGAATCCGTGTGTTGCAGTGGTTGAACGTGCCGCCCCGAAGCAATTCCGGCGAATCGGGCCGACAAGGTTCATTCCAAATTAACCGTGATGTCCGAGTAGTTGACATGGCTTCTGCGCTTGCCGGCCGAAAAATGCAACCGGCTCGCCAGCAAGTTACCACAACCACCAGCTGCGCCCCGACGACCTGCGGACGCTGCCAAGAAATGCGTAAGAGTATGAGTAAAAAGCTGCTTTGGATGCCGGTGGATAAACCTTTCCGCTTCAAGAATCATGTAGCCTCGCTCGCCATGAGCGCCTCGAAGATCAATCATTTGCATGCCCTCACCGGCGACGCATTGGTTTCGCTATACGAAACGCGGGGCCTGATGGCCCTCATTGCTGCCGTTATCGCGGCCAGCGCCGCGCTTTTGTCCCTGATATCGGCCGAGTCCACCGAACCGCTTCTGCTGACCCTGATGGCCGTGCTGGCGATGCTCGGGGTCTTCTTCTTGTTTGGACTTGCCGCAGGACATATCCGTGTCGGCGCCCGCCTGCCAGGCCCCGACATTGCCGGCTACATCACCGACGGATCGTCCGAGGTCACGCAACTTATGCGCCCCGACGGCAGCCTCGTCTGGTCCAACAAGGCCGGCGCCCGGCTTCTTGGCGGCGCTCCAGTAGCCGAGGTTTCCGACATCGAAATGGCACTGGGGGGAACCCCCGCGGTGTCGGAAGCGATGTTCCGCCTGATGCGTGCCGCCGAAGCCGGACAGGCCCATTATGAAATGATTCCGGTGCATCTGGCCTCCGATGCTCTCGGCCCCCGCCAAACTATCGGGTGGGCGCGCATTTCGGTATCCCCCTTTTCGTTCCCCAACGGCATTTCCTCTGAAACCGGGCCTCTCGTTCTCTGGCGCATTGGCGACGTCACCGCCGAACGGGCCATGCAGCAGCAGGCGCTGTCCGGCCTCCACAAGACGATTGCCGGTTACGACGCGGTGCCCGTCGGGTTGGCCCACATTCAGGAAGACGGCGCGCTCAGCCACATCAACCGGACGCTGTCGACATGGCTCGGCTTCTCCGACCCGGCTGCCGCTGTTTCGCGCGGTTTGAAGCTTTCCGATCTCGTCACCTCAGACGGCGCCGAACTGTTGATGGCGATGGGCCGCAACGGCGAAGCCGCGGCGCCGAACTGCGAACTCGATCTCATCCGCGAAGACGGCTGCCTCGTCCCGGTCCGCATTATCGCGCAGACCGCACCGGGCACGACGGGAGGCCTGATCCTTGCCGCCGTCGAACGCGAGACCGACGAGTTGGAAGAAGCCGACGTCGAAATTGCCAGCGCCCGCTTCCAGCGCTTCTTCCGGTCCGCACCGCTTGGCATTGCCACCATCGGTCGCGATGGCCGCATCGTATCCGCCAACACGGCCTTCTCGCGCATGATCGTCGACGGTACCGGCGCCAAGGCGAAGCCGGCACTCGACATTCTCTCCCGCTCGGTCGATGCCGATACGCGTGCGGCGATTGCCGCCGGCCTCGAAAAGGCTGCCGCCGGACAGGGCAACGTCCAGCCCGTCGAGATCGGCGCAGGTTCCAAAGGCGAATACACCCGCCGCCTCTACATGAGTCCGCTGACGCACGCCCGCAATGCGCCCGAAGCCGCTATCCTCTATCTCATCGACGTGACCGAACAGAAGGCGCTCGAAGCACGCTACGCGCAAAGCCAGAAGATGGAGGCCGTCGGCAAGCTCGCAGGCTTCGTCGCCCACGACTTCAACAACATGCTGACCGCAATTATCGGCTTCTCCGATTTTCTCCTGCAGACCCACCGGCCCGGTGATCCGGCGCATTCGGATATCGTCAACATCAAGTCGTCGGCCAACCGCGCCGCCGGTCTCGTTGCCAAGCTGCTGGCGCTGGCCCGCCAGCAAACCCTGCTCGTCGAGCCGCTGCAGCTCGGCGAAGTCATGGGCGATCTCGCCCCGCTGCTGAAACGTTCCATAGGCGAGCGCATCGAACTCAAGGTCCAGTCGGGTCGCGACCTCTGGTTTTGCCGCACCGACAAGCTGCAGCTCGAACAGGCGATCATCAACCTCGCCGTCAACGCCAAGGACGCGATGCCCGATGGCGGCCGCCTGTCGATCCGTACGCGCAACGTCGCCGAACGCGAAACCCAAAAGCTCGCCAAGGAAGGCATGCAGCCGGGCGAGTACGTGCTGATCGAAATCGAGGATTCGGGGACAGGTATTCCCCCCGAAGTGCTGGAGAAAATTTTCGAACCGTTCTTCACCACCAAAGCGCCCGGCAAGGGCACCGGTCTCGGGCTTGCCACCGTCTACGGCATCGTCAAGCAGACCGGCGGCTTCATCTACCCCGAATCGGCCATCGGCAAGGGCACGACCTTCCGCATCTACCTGCCCCGCTACCATCTCGACGAGAAGGACGAGGCCACCATCGCCGATCGCGCCCAGGCCAGTGCCGAAGTGCAGAAGGTCGACCTCACCGGCACCGGCAAGGTGCTGCTGGTCGAAGACGAGGACGTTGTTCGCTCGTTTGCGGTGCGCGCCTTGAAGCGCCAGGGCTACGAAGTTCTCGAAGCCTCCGACGGCCTCGAAGCGCTAGAGGTCATGAAGGAGTGCAATGGCGAAGTCGACATCGTCGTCTCCGACGTGGTCATGCCCGGCATGGACGGCCCGACTATGCTGAAGGAACTCCGCAAGACCAATCCGGATCTGAAGATCATCTTCGTTTCCGGCTACCCAAACGAAGCCTTCCAGCAGGCCCTCGGCGAAGAGACCTTCGCATTCCTTCCGAAACCTTTTTCCCTGCCGCAGCTGGCTGCCAAGGTGAAGGAACAGTTGCGGCGTTAGTATCTTGCCGCCATCCAGTTTGCTCCCCATCCACCATTCCCTGCTTGCGTGGTCGGGCTGCCCAATAACGGTTCGCTGAGTGTTGGCCAAGCAGCGGCGCCCCCCGCGCAGCGCCAGGGCGATCGGGCAGTGAGCGAAAAAAGCAAGACTGTTTCCGTCTGAAGCCGAGCGATCTATGTTTTCGCCCCTTCCACCCGCAACACCGCGCCATCGCTTCCGACTACCCGCACGAATGACCCGGCCGGCAGGTTCTCCGCGCACTCGACCGTCCAGACCGTATCGCCGAGACGAACCTTGCCGCGGCCGCCTTCGACCGGTTCGACAAGCTCCGCGATGCGCCCGATGCATTGCGAACCGCGACAGTTGAGATCGGGGTCATCGGAAGCCAACGTGTGCGGGTTGGCGAGCCACAGGTCGATGATCAGGTCGAGGACGAAGCACACGACGCCGACGCCGACCCATGGCCAGCCGCCGGGGTCGCTGTTGAGAATGCGCCAGCCGCCCACCGCCCCAAGGCCCAGCGCCACTAACGGTAGAACGAAGCTCAAGGTTGCCAACGCCCAGATCAACTCGTGGGGGAGTTTGCGGCCAGTTTTATCGCTCATAGCGAAAGCTCTTCGCCCACGCTTTGCAGGTCAGCCTGTTGCTGCGACGGGCTGGTCCCCTGCGGAATGGCCCCATTCGTGAAGCGGCTGCTAGACCGGCTCGACAATCAGGACCGAGCCATTGACACCTGTAACTTTCACCCGCGCACCGACCGGCGCATCCGCGCCTTCGGCCTGCCAAAGGCTGTCGCCGATTTTGACTTTGCCACGTCCGCCCTGAATAGGCACCATCACCGTGGTGGACCGTCCGATATACTGCTGCGCACGCACGTTTAGAGACGGCGCATCGGCCGCGTCGTCGGCGCCAGCCGAAGCATAGCGGCGCACGAAGAACACCGTCACCATCGAGACCAGCGCAAACGCAATGATTTGGAACTGCCAGACGAACGCGTCCGCGTATTCGGGTCCGGCCGCCGAGACGACAAGCGTCGTCACGCCGACGATAAGCGCGGCAAGCCCGAACCAGAGGAGATGGACGCCTGGAATCACCGTTTCGAGGGACAATAGCAGGAGGGCGACGATCACCCAGTTCCAGCCACCGAGATGGCTCAGGAGGTCATACAAAGTCTGCATCCGACCCTCACTTCTCTTTTTTAGGTGCCCCCGGTAAGCCGGGGCGGCCTGCTAGTGAGGCGTCGCGCCTTAGTTGACCGATGGTGCGGCGAGGTTTGAGTCAACTAGGGCGCGATAAACGCCTCACTAAGCCATTGATGTTGCTAGTGGCCCTCATGTCGCGCCTAAATAGAACGAGGTTGCGGCTATGATGCGATTTAGGCGCGACGGGCCACTAGGGACTTCTCGCCTGATCCTCAATCTAGAGCAACATCCGATCCGACGGAATCGCCGGAAGGCGATACCCGGATCGGATAAAGATGCTCTGGAATTACGAGGCTCTAGACTCTCGGAACAGAGCCGCGAACCTTGCGATTGCCGTCCTCGTCCTTGCTGAACGCGTCCTTGGCAATCTCCGCGATACCGGCGAGCGAACCGATCATGGATGCTGCTTCGAGCGGCATCATCAGGATCTTCTGGTTTGGCGACATGGCGATCTTTTCGAGTGCCTTCATGTAGTTGTTGGCGACGAAGTAGTTGATCGCCTGGACGTCGCCGGCGGCAATCGCAGCCGAAACCATCTGCGTCGCCTTGGCCTCGGCTTCGGCGGCGCGTTCGCGCGCCTCGGCGTCCTTGAATGCAGCTTCGCGGCGGCCTTCGGCTTCGAGCACTGCGGCCTGCTTTTCACCTTCGGCTTCGAGGATGGCGGCCTGGCGCGAACCTTCGGCTTCGAGGATCTGCGCGCGCTTTTCGCGCTCAGCCTTCATCTGGCGGGCCATCGAATCGACGAGGTCGCGCGGCGGATCGATATCCTTGATCTCGATACGCGTGACCTTGATCCCCCAGGACTCGGTTGCCGCATCGACGACGTTCAGAAGCTGCGCGTTGATGTGATCGCGGTTGGACAAAAGCTCGTCGAGGTCCATCGAGCCCATGACGGTACGAATGTTGGTCATCGTCAGGTTGACGACCGAGCTTTCAAGCTGGTCGACTTCGTAGGCGGCCTTGGCGGCGTTCAGGATCTGGTAGAACGTGACGCCGTTGACGCGCACCATGGCGTTGTCCCGGGTGATGACATCCTGGGAAGGGATATCGAGAACGCGCTCCTTCATGTTGAGTCGCGAACCGACGCGCTCGACGACAGGCACGAGGATATGCAGCCCCGGTGACAGTGTGCGCGTGTAGCGCCCGAAATTCTCGACCGTAAAGTTGTAGCCCTGGGGTACGACCTTGACGGTCGACCAGAGCGCGGCCGCGGCCAGCAAAACCATGACCAGGCCGAGAAGGCCTAAAGTGTCACCAAGCATATCTGTCTCCAGTTCGAATGTTCAATACAACCCTGATTATGGGTGTTCCTGGAGTGTTTTAAGACGAGGTCTGAAAAGTTTCCGTGAAGATATGGCTAAGGAAAAGTTAAAATCAGATTTGATCAAGGGTTTAGTCGAAGTTCACTCAGCGGCCTTTTCGACGACGCGCTTCAGGTTGGCTAAGCCCTCCTCGTAGTCGTTGCCGATCATCTGGTCCATATCGAGGCCCATCAATGTGCAAAAGACACGCTCGATGTAGTCTTGTTCCCCAGCGATGCTCCAGGTCACCCTGGTGCCGTCCTCGACGGGTTCGAATTCGAAGCCCACGTCGGCGGTGTCTTCAAACGGCCTCTCGAAGTCGAGCTTGATCTCGATCTCGCGCGGCGGGATGCTTTCCTCGATCCTCATCTTGCCCTTGCCGACCTCAGCGTTGCCATCCCACTTGAAGATCGCCCCCCTGCCGGTTTCGGGTCCCTCGAAGGTGGCTTTCGAATTGGGATCGCGCTTCGCCCACGGCGACCAGGCATCCCACTTCTGCAGGTCGTTGACGTACTCGAAGACCGCTGCGGGCGGAGCTGCGATCACGGTCGAGCGCGCCACCGAAAACTCCGACGGCAGGACGGCGATGTAGACGGCGAAAACGCCGATCAGGGAAGCCAGCGTCAGGAGTATCTTTTTCAGCATTGCGGCACCCCGGCACGTTGAGTTTGGTTGAAGATATCGTGCGCCACCCGACTGACCTGGAAGCGATAGCCCGCCGATCACGCCGGTTCACAGTCGCGTCAGGGCGCCCGCTAAGTTCCCTGCGGAACACCAGCGCCGCAGTCTGGCGGCTACTCCTCGTGCATCAGCCCGAAGCTGAATAACAACAACACCCTAGGAGACTTTTCAATATGAAGACGATCTTTAAGACGATTGCGGTAGCCGCCCTCATTGCTGGAGTATCGACCGCAGGCACGCTCGGCGCGCAGGCAGGCCCTGGCTGGAAGACCAATATCCACTCGGACGTCTTCAAGGGCGACTGAGCCCGCCGGGCGATCCACTCCTCCTGATCTGCAATTCGGTCCGCCGCACGGCGGGCCGTTTTTGTTGAATATCGATTCGACGCTCTGCCAAAGAGGATGGTCGAAGCCTTTTCTGGTTCATTCTGGAGCACAAATAGACACCTGCGAAACGGTCCCGCCTTTGCAGTACGGCTCACGTCGGAAAGCAAACGCCCAGGACCTGAGACAGATGACCTACCGCCGCTACGTCACGACCGCCGAACTGACCGCCCGTGCAATGCCGTTTGTGTCGATGGGTCTTGGTTTTCCGGTACTGTTCGTCGCCGCTTACTGCGTGAAATCGGCCGTGGGCATCGACCTTTTCGACGGCCCCTCTTTCATGCACGCCTGGTTCTATTTCGGCTGACGCGCGGCGAGTCCGAGCGCATCCCACTCTTACACCACGCCCGCCCGCAGCATGTCATGCACATGCACCACGCCGGCCGGCTTGCCCTTATCGACAACGAACAGTGCAGTGATGCGGCTGGCGTTCATGGTTTCGAGCGCGGCGGATGCCAGCGTGCCGGGCCCCACAGTTTTGGGGTTCTTCGTCATCACTTCCCCGGTTTTGGCGCGCAACAGCCTGTCGCCCATGTTGCGCCGCAAATCGCCGTCGGTGATGACCCCGACCAGCCGGCCCTTCTTGTCGACGATGCCCAGGCAGCCGAACGCCTTCTGCGTCATGGTGACGAGCGCCGATGTCATGTCGACGTCGTCGCGGGCTATTGGCATGTCCGCCCCGGAGTGCATGAGGTCGGCGACGTACTTCAGTGAAGCTCCAAGCGATCCGCCGGGATGAAAGACCTTGAAGTCGTGCGCCGTGAATCCCTTCGTTTCAAGCAGCGCAATGGCAAGGCAGTCGCCGATCGCCAGCTGCATCGTCGTTGAAGTCGTCGGCGCGAGCCCGTGCGGACAGGCCTCCTTGGCGCGCGGCAGTTCGAGGCAGACGTCGGCTTGCGAACCAAGCGTCGACTTTCGGCGCGAAGTAATGGCGATCAAGGGCACCTTGAAGCGGCGGGAGAAGGCGATGATGTTGGAAAGTTCAACCGATTCGCCCGACCACGAGATTGCGAGGATCACATCCTCGCGCGTGATCATGCCAAGGTCGCCGTGTGAGGCTTCGCTGGGGTGAACGAAGAACGCCGGAGTGCCCGTCGAGGCAAACGTCGCCGCGATCTTTTGGCCGATATGTCCGCTTTTGCCGATGCCGCTGACGATGACCCGGCCGCGTGCCTTGGCAATCGTTTCGATAGCCAGTGCGAACGGGCTGCCGAGCCCATCGCCAAGCGCCTCGTGAAGCTCGCTCAACCCGGCGCTTTCGAGCTTCAAGGTCCGCTGCGCTGCCTCTATGGAGGCGTTCTTCAACTGTTTCTTCTTGCCCCCGGCTTTTGCAGGCGTGCCCTTGACCGTCTTGGCGACAACGGCACCGGTCTTGACGGCGGCCGTGCCTTCATTCGTTCTCAAGTTTGCCCCGCGTTCGGCCATCCGTCCCCCCGAGCCGGCGCTGAATTCACGCGCCGCTATTTCCCGGCCCATTCCGCCGTGATCCCGACTGTCTAGTGTTCCGGGTCAGACATTTGCTTGCCTGTGCGGCGAACTACGGAGCAAAAGTCAGAACCATAAGGAACACTAGCAACTCTATGATTCCAGTGTTGCTTTAGTATCTAACGTTTGGTTAAGAGCCTCGCCGCGAGTGGGTACCAAACGTCAGATACGCAACACTAGCAAATACTGCTGACCGGGGAAACGGTGCCCGCCAGTTGCACAGGGGATAGAGCATTGCGACGATAGCCCGTCCGCCGTGCCGGCGCGGTACAGATGTAAACGTCTGGTTAACCCGGGTCACCTAACGTTTTTTCCATTGGAAAAAGTGACGAGGACAGACGAGCGTGGCAATTCGCAGCAGCGCGAAGGGGCTGAACCATTGTGCGTGCGTGGCGCTCGCGGCCGCGCTTCTTTGTCCCGCGGCGCTGCACGCTCAAAAGCTGTTGAATGGACCCGATACGCCGCCAACTGCGGCGCGTACCGAACAGATTGTCGCTCCAGGAGTGCTGCGAACGGGAAATGTTGACGTTTCCACCGCCGCTTCTCCGCCGCTCGCTACCGTTCCCGAGGACGGCGATCTCGCAGTCGCAGAACCGCCTGAGGATCTGCGCGACGGTATCTTCACCGCCGACGAACCGCCTACTGAAGATGCGGACGGAGCCGATCCCGTGACCTCCGATCAGCGACCCGAATCCGAGCGCAGCGAATACAACTTTCCCGCGAACCCGGTGACGCCCTTTGATGGCGACAATCCGCTTTTGTTCCAGGTCGAGGAGATCGAACCCTTCGACCCCGCACAAAACCGCAGGCCTGCCCGTTTTGCAGCCCTCGACCCCTACGACCCCGTCGGCATCCGGATCGGCACGTTCGTGCTGTTTCCAGAGGTCGAGATCGCCGCGGCTCGTTATTCAAACGTCTTCACCAGCCCCGACGGACAAGCCGATATCGCGGGCGAACTCATCCCAAACGTGCGGCTCGTCTCGAACTGGTCCAACCACGCGCTCGAATTCCAGGCGGCGGGCGACCTTTCCAACTACCGCAAGTTCGGCACCGAGAACGACCGCGGCTTCACGGTTGAATCGCGCGGCCGCATAGATGTGACCCGGCGCACCAACATGCAGGCCGCCGTCCGCCGACAGCGCAGCCAGGAAAGCCGCGGAGCGATTGACGCAGCCAGCACTGGCCCGCGAGCAAGCGTCATGAGCGACGAGGCTTCCGCCGCCCTCAATCAGCGATTCAACCGCTTATCGGTCCAGCTGCGCGGGGCGGTCGCCGATTCCAACTATACCGAAACCCAGAACCTTGACCCGCCCACCGGCTTGCCCGGCCCCGGCATCAATGACCGCGACGTCACCGAGCGCCGCGCCGCCATCCGCGCGTCATGGGAACTGAAGCCGACGCTCAGCGTGTTTGCCGAAGTCGAGGGCAATAAACGCGCGTTCGAAGCCGCTTCCACCGCCGATAACCGCCGCCGCGATTCAGAAGGCAGCCGCGTCCGCGTCGGCGTCTCGTTCGGCCAGACCAGCGAAATCCTGCGCGGTGAAGCCAGTCTCGGGCGCGGTGCCCAGAACCTCGAGGATCGCCGGCTTGCAGACGCCAGCGGGCTCATCGTCGATGCTAATCTCGCGTGGCGGGTGACCGGGCTCACATCGCTGCTGTTCACCGCCTCCTCCGACATTTCGTCCGTGACGCAGACGGCAAACACCGGCGCCGCCCTTGAGCAGCGAGTTGGCATCGAAGCCCGCCACGCATTCCGCACCAATCTGGTCGGCAGCACCGGCATCGAGTTCTTACGGCGCGACTACGCAGGCATCGACGTCGAGGAAAGCGAGTTCGTCTATGCGCTCGGTCTGGAATATTTCATGAGCCGCGAAGCGGTGGCCTTCACCCGTTACCAGCACACCGTTTTCCGCTCCGATTTCCAGGGCAGCGACTACGAAAGCGACGAAGTCCGCCTCGGCCTTAGACTGCGGCGTTGACAGGTTGGCCGGTCAGGCCGGATAAACCGGCGACCATGAACCATGCCCGAGACAAAGACCCAGCCCCGGACCAGAACCCGGACCAGATCCCGCCTTTCCCGACCGTCCACGCGCCGTTGCCGCACCGGCCGTTCAGTTTCGAGCTGATGAAGATCGATCGGCATGCGCGACTTGGGACCATCCGCACGCCGCGCGGCAACATCCGCACGCCGGCCTTCATGCCGGTCGGCACGGCGGCAACCGTGAAGGCGATGTACGTCGAGCAGGTGAGAGAGACGGGTGCCGACATCATTCTCGGCAACACCTATCACCTCATGCTGCGCCCCGGCGCCGAGCGCATCGCCCGCCTCGGCGGCGTGCACAAGTTCATGCGCTGGGACAAGCCGATCCTAACCGACTCCGGCGGCTTCCAGGTCATGAGCCTGGCCGCCAAGCGAAAGATCACCGAGGCGGGTGCGGCATTCTCCTCCCACATCGACGGTTCGCACCACATGCTGAGCCCCGAGCGTTCGATTGAGATCCAGTGCCTGCTCGGCGCCGATATTCAGATGCAACTGGATGAGTGCATCGAGCTTCCCGCCGATGGCGACGAAGTTCGCCGCGCCATGGAATTGTCGCTGCGCTGGGGCGAACGTTCGAAGCGCGCGTTCGAGGCCCAGCAGGCGAACGGGCGGGCCAGCCACGGTCAGGCGCTG
>LOEV01000209.1 GCA_001516065.1 Alphaproteobacteria bacterium BRH_c36 | reverse complement strand
GGCAACGATGGCGCTCGGCCTGTCCTCCGACACCAAAAACCCTGCCGCCAACTTCAGGCGAAACGCCGTTCATATGGCGCCCCGTGAGAAAGCCAGGCTAGGCCTGCGTACGCGCGCGTAGTGGTCCGAAAAGTCCGGCACTGGCAATTTCTCCGCGCGCGATTGCGTCAGAAAGAATTCGATGGGCCTCTAGCGCCTTCGGGCAACATTTAAGTCCGGTCGACCAGACTTTGCTGGACGTTTGGGCTGCTATACATACAAAGTGACGGAAAGTGACTTCCGCCTACACGATCGGTGCGACCGCCGATTTGCGGAGTTTCCGGACGTCTTGGGCCAGCTATCCTCTGTGTCGAGACGATCACAATTTCAATGTCGCTCGACCCCCGACAGCGGACACTCGGCCGGTCGCGCGTTGGACAGGCAGCGGCGCCCGTGGTCATCTCAATCGGCGTGGTCGTCCAAGACCGACCGTATGGGCAGTGTCGAGATGGGCCTTGTGTGGACGGCTCCGGGTTGTCAAGGGTTTCGAGCGCGTTGCAGATTGGTCTTGGCAGCCATGTGTTCGGCCTTTCAATGCGGTTCACATGACCGCTGGCCATTATGCCTTCCGCGGATCAGGTCCCGGTCAAAAGCTCGCATTCGAGATGCCATGGCCCATGTGGGTTGTTCCGATCACCGGTTCGACCGGCTCTGCATAACGTGCTGTCAGCCCTTTCCAACCATTGCGTCACGCGCCTTCGCGCATGATCCTGTTTGCCCTTCAGCGTCTGCTCATCGTGCCAACGCCACGGGTTCTCTGAAAACCTCGCCTGAGGACATCATCGCCCACGCCATGCGCGCCAGTTTGTTGGCCAATGCGACGGCTGCAACACGTGTAGGCCGGCGTTCGAGCAGCTTGGCGAGCCACGGGCGGTGCTCGGTGCCGTGCTGCTTGGCGTACTTGATGACCGCGAGTGCGCCGACAGTGAATAGGCTTCTGAGATAGCGATAGCCCTGCTTGCTCACATTGCCGAGCCTGGCCTTGCCTCCCGTGGAGTTCTGCTTCGGAACGAGCCCGATCCAGGCGGAGAAGTCACGGCCTGATCTGAAGACCTTCGGGTCGGCCACGCTGGCAACGAGCGCTGTTGCCAGTGCGGGGCCAACGCCCGGTAGAGCAACCAGTCGCTTGGCCATCTCGTTCGTGCGTTGCCAGCCGAGAATGCGCCGGTCGAGAATGCGGATCTGTTCACGCAGGGCGCCGAGCTGAATGCTGAGTGCGACCAGGCAGTGACGTGCCGGTTCGGGAATGCGTTGATCCTTACCCTCGGCGATAAGCTTGAGAAGATCGTCGAGCCCCCGACGACCGACCGGCGCGACAATGCCGACCTCTGCGAG
Source organism: Alphaproteobacteria bacterium BRH_c36 (assembly GCA_001516065.1). Lineage (GTDB taxonomy): Bacteria > Pseudomonadota > Alphaproteobacteria > Rhizobiales > Hyphomicrobiaceae > Filomicrobium. The sequence continues at coordinate 5,188 of LOEV01000209.1, read as the reverse complement.
GAACGCACGGATCGAATTGATCGTCGCGGTGCGCTGGCGAATAAACATGTGCCGGGTCCGGTGAAGCATCAAACCCACTTGTTGCTCAGGTGATTTGACCGGCACGAACCGCATGTTGGGGCGCTGCACCGCCTCGCAGATCGCTTCGGCGTCTGTCGCATCGTTCTTGTGCCGCTTGACATACGGCTTCACGTAGGCCGGCGGCATCAACCGCACATCGTGGCCAAGGGCGATCAACTCGCGCGCCCAATGATGTGAGGACGCACAGGATTCAATGCCCACGAGGCAAGGCTCATCAAGCTTCCTAAAGAACGCGATGACCTGCCGACGCTTCAACTGGCGGCGAACCACCGCCTTACCTGCCGCGTCGATCCCGTGGACCTGAAACACCGACTTCGCGATATCAAGACCGATCGTCGTAATCGTATCCATGCCGGCTCCTCAGAATCATGATTGCATCTGCGCAATCATTATCGCGGCAACACCCGCCGCCGGGAGGAGCCGTCCACAGCATCAAAAGCGGCTGAGAGGCTTCGCGCGGCTAGTGCGCCGCACACAATTGCGTAATCCCGGAAGCTGTGATGAGAAGACTTGCCGCCGTTAACCAGTCGGGCACGCGCTCGGACAATGTCCGGTGCTGAGGGCTATTCGACCGCCGGCAAACGCGGACCGAAACGCATCCAGGAGATCATTTCATCTGCTCATTCGAGTATTATTATCGTTACGCCATAATAAGCCGACAGCCCGTGACAGTTGCATTGGACTAAACCAAAATTGGCCAAACACAGCGTTACCGTCCTCGTCGCTCCACTCAGAAAGATCGACGCGCCTCAATCGGAGACTTCAATCAGAGAAGAGTTGAAAACTCCGGCCAGCTTCTGACGCTCAGTATTCCCATTCGATGCCGATGCCGACTTTGCTCTTTCCGTCCGCGCCGACTTCACCTTTGGCCTTCAGGTGCTTCGTCAAATCGTGGTCGATCACGACCCTGCTGGATTTTGCGGCGGTTCCCTGCTGGACGCCGACATACGTCTGGTCGTTGAGATAACTGCCCGCCGACACCGTCGCGCCGCCCGCCTTGTCAGTTCCGATTTCGAGAACATCGACACCTACCGAATTCTTGAGTTGATCGAGCAGCCCGGGGCCGCTCGAAAACCCACCAATCTTGTCAATCTCGTTAGCCAGGGCCTATGTTTCGACACTCGATGGGGCGGAGGTCAGCGCCTATTGGGGGCATCGAGGCCACAAAAATCAGTGGTTCTGCAATCCAGTAAAAATGATCCGGCTGATGCTGATCAAGGAGGACGAAATGCATAAATGCGATCCCAATCATGCCGACGTCGGCGCGAGTGTGCTGATGAAGGAAAAGTTTTTGAAATCATTCCCGCATTCTACGTTTCGCCGCGGGCACATTCTGAAGGTTTCGGGTGACCTGCGCTACGTGAAGTTCCAAGAACGCCGCACACCTTTGTGGCTCAATCGGACGCTGATCAATTACGCGTCCTGGTTGTGAGGCGTTTCAGCGTGACGCGGAGAAAGTCGATTTTAGCCCTTTTGATATGCGATGATCGCGATTCGACCATGATGGCCTAGCCGGTCGGGTTTGGATCAGAGTCCTGCATCCATCACAACAATAGGATGGATCAACTCATTGGCGAAGTTTCATTGTTGCTTGTTTGTTACCAAGCGGCCCATTTAAATGACTTTGGGCACTCGTGGAAAATGCGAGTCTTGCAAGTATCACAAATGGACTTCTCGAGCCTCGGCACTATGGCTGCAATTGCCATAAACTTATCCGGGAAAATGTGATCATCCCCGATCGCCTCATTGAGGCCGAGCTTCTTCAGGCGCTGCTTGAAATGCACGGCACGAGCAACGACGAAAAGGTCTCCTCCGAGCCCCCGTCTTCGCTTGCATTCCTTTACGATCGCGTCGACACCCGAGAGATCTATATCTCCAACGCTTTTCAAGTTGACCAACAACGTTTTCTGACAGGGCCGCTCGGCTGCTACGCTGCGAAAAACAGCTTCGAGCATTGCAGATGATCCGAAATACAGCGGACCGTGACAGCTGCACATCAGTAGCTGCGGACATTCGGGTAGATTGAAGACTTCTGCGTTTCGGAATGTTCGTTGCTTGAGTGAAGTGTCCGGCACATCGATCACGATATGGAGCTGCATGGTGCGTAGGATGAAGGTGCCGAGCGAAAGCATGACACCGACATAGATTGCCAGTTCCAGTTCGACTAGCACTCCGATCAAAAACGTGACGCCAAGGATCATTGTCTCGGTCCGGCTCGAAGTAACGATATGTTTTATCTCGGCTACATCTACCAAGCGGATAGCGACTATAATAATCAACCCGGACATTGCGGCGATCGGGATGTATTTCACCAGTGGAGCGACTGCGAACAAGATAATGATCAGACCAATAGACGCAACTACCGCTGATAACGGGGTCTTGGCGCCGGATTCGAAATTCAAGCCACTGCGTGTAAACGACCCCGAGCCCGGATAAGCCTGGAACATGCTGCCTACGATATTCGAAATACCTTGCCCGACGATCTCCTGATTGGCGGAGAATGGCGCGTCCGTCCGCGCGGCGAATGCACGTCCAATCGCAATGGCCTCGAGCAAGCCGATCAAAGCAATTGCGAATGCGCTTTCAGCCAGCGCGTGCGCCTGCTCGATAGATGGAAATACCGGCGAAAAGCTTGGTAGCACGGAAGGTAGCGCGCCGACCGTTGCCAGTCCCTCGGCGCCAATGGCGAGACTGAGAAGAGTACCGACGACCAAGGCAATAAGGAAGGCAGGGAGTTGGCGGTGAATTCTGGGTGCCATCAGAGTCACGACAATCGTTACTGCTGCAATGAGGAGCGTTCGCCAGTCCATGCCGTGTGAGGATGCACTGACGAGATTTTGCAGACGTTCCAAAACGGTTCCGCCACGTTCTGTCTCGACTCCAAGGGCACCTCGCAATTGACTGACGCCGATTAGAATTGCCGCCGCGGCCGTGAAGCCAGTCATTACCGAGTGGGAGACGAAGGCAGCAAGACGGCCTAGCTGGGCTGCCGCAAAGGACAATTGAATAATTCCCACCATAAGTGTCAAAACAAGTGCAGCGTAGATATATGGACCAGACTCTGGCGTAAAGTGCGGCGACAGGGCGGCGAAGACGACAGCGGAAATGGCCGTCGTAGGCCCTGATACCATGACCATGGACGAACCAAAAATGGCGGCGACAATCGGAGTCACCATCGCAGTATAGAGGCCGTACTCGGGCGGTAGCCCGGCAATGGCTGCGAAAGCAACGCCCTGGGGTAGGACAACCGCGGCATTCGTCAGTCCTGCAACAATATCGGAACGGAGGTTGCTTGCTGTTACGCGATCTCGCCACTTAAGGAACGGCAGGTACACATCCAGAGGACCCAGCGTTTTAAGTGTGAAACGACCAGCGTGTTCCGTGTTGCCTGAATCAGTCAATTGTATACCGTGGTAAAGTTGCGACTTGGTCGGCCCTGGAGAGGAAACTGCAAAGTTGGAATACGGCCCACCTCGCAGCCCTAGCCGGTGCGAAGAGTTGTCAAATCGGTGCACCGCGCCCGAGAAGCGAAATCAGTAGCGGTGGGGTTCCATAAGCTAAGCTAGCAGCCCTTCGTCAAGCCGAGTCTTTTCTGCAAGCTTGCATGCGGGGTTGTCTCGCGCACGCCATATATCGACGTCGCAAACGACCTCCGCTTGGACCTGAGGCAATCCGCTCGGCACTGGGTCCGTCGGCCACGCTGGCAGATTTACACTACGATCCAAAAACCGGAACTGTGCAAATCAATACTCTGAATAATTGGTTGGCGGCCCTGAATGAGCCAGTGCTATGTTCGGCGGCCAACATCAATTCTTTGCCCTGGGTGATGTTGCCGCTGGTTTTCAATAATGTCTACGGGCGGAGGTATTGCTGCCGTCTCGCAGCGCCAATCGGTCCGCAGAGGAACGGATCCAGGGAATTTTCGCTTTCTCTGCGGGATGTTCGATGATGCGCAACGCATGCTGCAAGTGCTCAAGGCCGCTCTGGGTCAATCGCAACGCCCACCGACTGTTCGCTTCCGGGGCGGAACGGTAATCACGATCTCACTGAACAGATAACATAGCTGCTCGATGCCGATTGCTCCTCGTTGCCGACGGACGACTAACCCCCAGCTCCGGACATTGTCAGAGGGCGCGACCTGTTCATCAATGGTGAGGCGGCTGATGGCAGCTTCTGGGAGTGGCCGTGTGAAAACGCGACGCAGAGAACGGATTGGCCGTACAGACGGTCCTTGCTCCTCTGCTCTATCACATCCGGATCGCCACGATCAGGGGCTGCACGCCAAGCATGGAGATCATCCGCTTCAGATTGTAGGCGAGGACGCAGAGGCTCATTTCGGCGCTCACCTTCTTGAGCCCCTTGGTCAGGAAATGTGTGTGCCCCATCCATGACTTCAACGTTCCGAACGGATGCTCGACAGTTCTCCTGCGGATGATCGCAATAGCGCGCGACTGCTGATCCTCCGTTTCCGGACCCGAGCCAAAATCCGCGCCGTGCGCTGATTGTCCGGCGCTTTGACGACTGCTTCTGGGATGTCTCGTCGACGTCGGTTCGCCTACCGCTATAGATCGTTGTCGTCAGGGGGTCTCGGCTGCCTGTGACGATCACGGATATGTCGGCAATTTGCAGGTGCGCCCCCTCCCTATCGGTCGGGTCGTGCTCTTTCTCGCGGCATGGCCGGCCGCTCGACCGAGCCGCAACGCGTCTCGTCCTATCCAGGTCACGATCACTCCGCCGGGTTGCTTTCGCCATGTGGATAAGTGGCTGTGTGCGACGCCCGAATGCTATCATGAAGATATGAGCGGACAACGTCCGTCACGGTCAGACACAGCCCGACATGGGAGTATGGAACTCCCCCCTCGTGACGCTCGATGTCGTCAGTCGTAAATTCATTGCCGCAGGCCTTCCCCGCTCCATGCGCACCTTGCAACGCTATTGCAGCAACGGCACGCTGGATTGCGTCAAGGAAGCAACCGAAACCGGCGACACATTCTTCGTTGCCGAACACTCGATTGAAACCGCCATCACGTCACTGAAGCAGCTCCACGATGCCAAAGACATGCACCGACACGACGCGACGCAGCGCGCCGTGTCGCTCCATGACGGC
>LOEV01000208.1 GCA_001516065.1 Alphaproteobacteria bacterium BRH_c36 | reverse complement strand
AAACATTCCTGTGGAAAAAGGCTCCGCTGGATCTCGCACGCTGTAATGTGCGCAGCGGGGTTGCTGTTGTGCATGGCCGGTAGGCAGGGGCAAGATCTCATCTGAATGATGGCAAGGCTGAAATAAATAACGCTCTCAGCAGAGGGCGCCGCCGAGAGCGTTATCCAGGGGAAACCCCCCGGTAAGCCTCGCCAAACGAAGTGTCTGCGGGGTAGACGCTATCGTATGGCTTGGCTATTCAATCCAATTGTAATCAGGCTTCCATCCAAGTGTATTGACGGCAGCCTGAACACAATTGCCAAAGGCTATTCCACAAACATCCCTGTGTAAACGGCTGAAGTTTCAGCAATGAAAAAATAATTCCCCAATGAGGCCGATAGGTTGCGGTTCTTTCGTCCCTTTTGCGGCTGCGAAGAACTCGGCTTTGCTTCGCGACTGCTGTCCGGGAGTATCGGTAGGCACACTGGCGATGCCGGCAACCCTTAGTTGTATTAATGTAAACTTATCGCTTAGCAAGATTAGCGGGTTATCAGTCAATAGATTCAAGGAACGCGATGAGGGCTGCCTTCTCATTATCGGCGAGATTCAAGGGGCGGACGAGGCTTGGGGATACTGCAAGGTTTTCCGGTTTCAGATTTTGGTAGTGAGCGATAACGCCTGACAGTGTCGGCACCGAGCCATCGTGCATGTAAGGAGCGGTGAGCTTCAGATCCCGCAGTGTCGGCGACTTTACCGCTTCCGGCGTGAGGCCGGTGCGATGCAGGCGATCGTCGGTGAAGCGCCAGCCGTTGTGGCAGGTCACGCAACCGGCCTTGCCGACGAAAATCGCGAAACCGTGCCGTTCCTGGGGCGTCAGTTCGTGTTCTTCACCGGCGATGAAGCGGTCGAAACGGGAAACCGGCGAGTAGAGCTGGCGCTGGTGGGATGCCAGCGCGGCGGTGATGTTTTCGGACGAAATCACCGGGTTCTCGGGGAAGGCAGCTTCGAAGAGCGACTTCATGTATGAATCTGCAGCAAGGCGCGCTGTGATTTGAGGCCATGAGCCGGCGAGTTCCTGGGGGTGCTCGATCGGGAAGCGGGCCTGTTGCTCCAGGCTTCGCGCGCGCCCATCCCAGAAGAAGCGCTTGGCCCAGGCGAGGTTATGCAATGGCGGTGTGTTGGACAGCTGCGTTTTTCCATCGCGGGCGGCTGCGCGCGGACGGCCATCGGTAAACGCTCGTTCCGGATCGTGGCAGGTCGCGCATGAGCGGGTGTTGTCTCCCGACAGGCGCGCGTCGTGGAACAATGCTGCGCCGAGGATGCCTTTTATTGGCGTGATCGGATTGGTGGGTGGTGCTGGAATTTCGGACAAGTTCGGGCGCGCGAATATTTCGCGCCAGATGGGCAGGATTTCGGAAGCGGGTTCGGCAGCGGCAGTGGTCGCATTCGAGGCCATGCAGAGAAGCGATGTCAGTGCGATTGTGCTGGCTGCCGCAAGCAACGCCATGCGGCGCTTTTTAATTTGTCGGGTCATTGGTAGGTCACCGCAAGGGCGCGTATGAGTGCGCCGAGGGTCGCTGCCAAGGCGGCGGTAGTTCGACGGAGGGGGGTGCTTGGCGTAGGTGAGCACACACTGGGCTGGGTGCTGCAATGTAACCGCACCCCGTTGTTCGGCGGGGTGAGGCTGGTGCGGCTTGGGCGTTCCATGCATGGTTGGATTCATTTCGACGCCGGTGTGTCGCAGCGAGTTCAACAGCTGTCCCGGTAGGCGTGGCCTTCGCCGGCGCGGTCGGTGATGGAATAAGTAGTTGCGTCGTTGTTGTCGCGGTGAAGGTACTGCGGGCCGGCGGGGATCTTGCCGTGCGCGCCGGGGATGTCGAGAACGTAGGTCGGCATGGCCAGACCCGATAGGCGGCGGCGCAGTTCGCGCATGATCTGCTGACCGGTTTCAAGCGCGACGCGGAAATGGCCGGTGCCGGGTGCCAGATCGGGATGGTGCAAGTAGTAGGGTTTGACGCCGATCTCCACAAAGCCGCGCATCAGGCTTTCCAAAGTGTCGGCGTCGTCGTTGACGCCGCGCAACAGAACGCTCTGGCTGACTAGAGAGAGGCCGGCCTTGGCAAGACGGCGGCAGGCAACACGGGCTTCTGGTGTGAGTTCCTTAGGGTGGTTGGAGTGCAATGCCAGGAACGCCGTTTGCCGGGAGGAGGCGAGGCAAGCTGCGAGGTCATCTGTCACAAGCTGCGGCGACACGACAGGAACACGGGTGTGCCAGCGGACGACCTTGACGTGATCGATCTGCGACAGGCGCGCGGTGAGGTCGCGGATGCGGCGCGGTGACAGGATCAACGGATCGCCGCCGGTAATTATGACTTCCCAGATTTCGGGATGTGCGGCGATGTAGCCTAGGGCGTTGTCGAGTTCGCTGTCGCTGAGGTTGGCGTCGTGCTGCGGGCCGACCATTTCGCGGCGGAAGCAGAAGCGGCAGTAGACCGGGCAGACGCCGACGGCTTTCAGCAGGACGCGATCTGTATAGCGGTGGACGATGCCGCGCACGGGGCTCTTGTCGTAATCGCCGATCGGGTCGTCGCGTTCGCCGGGCCGGCGGTCGAGCTCGGCGAGCGAAGGGATGAACTGGCGGGCCATCGGGTCGGCGGGGTCGCCGGAATCGATGAGGGCCGCCATCGGTTGCGTCACAGCGACTGCGTAGCGAGCTGCAACTTCGCGCAGGGCACTCGTCTCGTTGTCGGAGATGAGCCCGGCGGCATTGAGTTCGGGCAGGGTGTGCAGGGTTTTTTGCAGCGTCTTGGTCATTGCGGGATCGGTGTCCAGATGATTTGGTCGATATGGGTTGCGCCTGTTGCCAGCATGACGAGGCGGTCGAAACCGAGGGCGCAGCCAGCGGTTCCTGACGGCACCATCGACAATGCGGCGATGAAGTCGTCGTCGATCGGGTAGCGTTCACCATAGAGGCGCTGCTTTTCGTCCATCTCAGCTTCGAGCCTGCGGCGAACCTGTTCTGCGTCGTTATTCTCGGCAAATCCGTTGGCCAGCTCAATGCCTGCGGCAAAGACCTCGAAGCGCCCGGCGAAACGCGGGTCGCCAGGCGATGGCCGCGCGAGCGGAGACATTACGGCTGGAAACTGATCGAGAATTAGCGGTCGCTCCTTGTTGTCGGGGGTACGAAGTTCCGGGAGGCCGGGGTAGCGGCGTTCGGCTTCGACCATCACTTTGGAGAAGATGTCGCCCCAGGTTTCATCGGCGGCGGAAGCAATGTCAACGCTGCGTGCGGCTGCGGCGAGGGCGTCGCGGTCCCAGGTCGCATCGTTGAGATTGGCGGCGAGGTCGATGCCGAACAGGTCGGCGAAGAGGCCGTGAACGGTTTTGACGACTTCTGCGGCGGTGGCATCGCAGGTGCGGTTGCGCCATGTCCAATCGGTTCGGCCTGTGGCGGTAGCGGCGATGGAGAGGAGGCACATGCAGTCGTTCTGGATCGTTTCGTAGCAATCGGCGGCAGGGCCGGCGCGGTACCATTCAAGCATGGTGAATTCGGGTGCGTGGAGGGGTCCGCGTTCGTTATCGCGGAAGACAGGGGCGAAGGTGAACAGCATTGTTTCACCGGCAGCGACGAGCCTCTTTGCGGCGAATTCGGGGGATGTGTGGAGGTATCGGGGCTCGGTTGAGCCGCCTGGAAATGTCAATTCTGTGCGAAAAGCCTTCAGGTGCGTTTCGTTTCCCGGTGAGACGACTAGCGCGCCGGCCTCGATCTCGACGAAGCCCTGCTCCTCAAACCAGCCGCGGATAGCGGCCTTGATGCGGGTTCGTGCCAGCAGGCCGGCGCGCCTATCGGCGTGGCGTTCAGGGTTCCACCAGGGTTCAGGGGGCGACATCGGGCTCTACTTCACTCTATTCAGCGGACGCCAAGGCGTCGCTATGATCGATCCGGTGGCCGGAATAGCGCAGATCGACGGGCTTGGCGATTGCCCCGGGAGCGAGTAGAACCGCCGAATCGAAATTTGAACCCGCCGGTCAGCGCGCTTATCGGGAGATACCTCCGCGCGCCGCGATCTGGATCAACAACGGAGAACGACGTGGTTAAGGTGATCGCCAGCTCGATCCGCAAGGGCAACGTGCTCGAAATCAACGGGGCGCTGGCCGTTGTCATGAATGCCGACAACATCCATCCCGGCAAGGGCACGCCGGTGACCCACCTCGAAATGCGCCGTATTTCCGACGGGGTGAAGATCGTCGAGCGCTACCGCACGACAGAGCAGGTCGAGAAGGCGTTCGTCGAGGAAGTCGATTACGGTTTTCTTTACGAGGACGATCAGGGCTTCAACTTCATGCATCCTGAAACCTTCGATCAGGTGATGGTGTCGAAGGACGTGGTCGGCGACCAGGGCATCTGGCTGAAGGAGAACATGGTCTGCACCCTTTCAATGCACGAGGGCAATCCGATCGCGATATCGTTGCCGCAACGTGCGTCCTACGAAATAGTCGAGGCCGATCCGGTTGTGAAGGGTCAGACGGCGTCGTCGTCCTATAAGCCCGCCGTGCTCGACAATGGCGCCAAAATCATGGTGCCGCCCCACATCGCCGCTGGAACGCGGGTCGTGGTGATGCTCGATGACGGAAGTTACGTGGAGCGTGCCAAGGACTGAGAGTCCTTTTCCGCATCTGCACAATGGAACCGCTGGCGATGAAGCGCGTTGCTGATTGCGACGCGGCTTCATTTCAGGGGTTCTCATGGTTACGCGAGCAAGCAACGACTCCAAATTCACCTTCTCGGCGGCTTCCCGCGCCGTTGCTGGCGCCATGGGCAGCATGTGGGCATTCTTCGCTGCGTTCATCGTGGTGGTCGTGTGGGGTGTGACCGGTCCGGTGTTCGAATATTCGGATACATGGCAGCTGGTCATAAACACAGGCACCACTATCGTCACGTTTCTGATGGTTTTCCTTATCCAGAATACGCAGAACCGCGACTCGCGGGCGCTGCATCTCAAGCTCGATGAATTGCTGAATGCGGTCGATAGAGCACGCATACAGTTGATCGATGTCGAGAATTGTTCCGATGAGGAGTTCGAAGGCCTCGAACTTCAGTTCAAGGCAGCAAAGAAGCGGCTCGTGAAGAAGGGACTTGCTGTCGTCGAGACGGAGGGGGTGCCGCCGCTGGCGCCTGATGCCCGCAATTCGTCCGTTACCCGCGCGAACGGAGCTGGTAAATCTCCATGATCCTTGTGCCCCGATGGGGACCGTCGCACACGAACTGCCATTTGCCATCGGTATAGGTGTCGCAAAGCTTGACGCCTTTGACGAGTATCCAATGGCCGTCCTTGCCGCGATGAATGGCGAGCAGGTAATAAACCCACGCATTGCGCGGCTTCTGCATCCAGCTCCACAGCGTCGGCCGTTCCTTTTTTTCGAGATGCCAGAAGCTGTCCTGCAGAGTCATTTCCCAGCCGAGCTCTGTTGCGGCCGCGGCGACTTCCATGGCGCTGGTGCCCTTGATGGGGGCAGTGTCGGCAACGCGGCGGAAGCGGTTAACCTCGCGTTCGACGCGGCTGATCGGAAAGCCGGTCAGTGCGGACAGAATGTAGGGACCGCAGAACGCCGTGCGGCCGGTGTCGTTCTTGACCTTGTTGAGGCCGGACGTCCTAATGGGTTGGCTGAGGGCATCGGTCATGGACCGGGAAACTCCGATGAACGCCTGCGAATCGATTTGTTAACAAATGATGATCCGTGAGGGTTTACAAAGGGTAAACACTGCTTATGGCGGCGGGCTCATTTCGACATGCCTGTGTGACATCTTCAACGTATACTATCGGTACCGGTCAACGGCGAGGCGGAAATGAACACTTCCTTCTTTCAAGAATTGCTCAATACGGTGGCCGAGCAGGGCCGCGCGCTGCTGCCCAAATCGCTGTTCGGCGACGAACCCGAGCGGGGCATGCAGGCGCTTGTTGACGCCCTCGTTTCAGGGCGGGGGGAAGCCTCCGGCGTCGCCATCGCCCAGCAGATCCTCAACCACTACAAGATTTTGGGAACCGATGAAAAGCGCGCGTTCTTCCGCTACCTGGCATCGGCTCCCGTCCTGAAGCCCGATTCCGATGCGGTGCTCGATGCCGCCGAGAGCTATGTCAGCGACCCCAGCGATGCGGCACTCGCCAGACTGCAATCGGCGGTCGACAGCCCGCGCCAGGAGTTCTTTCGCCGGCTCAATCTTGCGCCGGGGGCGACAGCCGAAATCGTCGCCATGCGCCGTGACCTCCTGCGATTTCCAAAGGACGATCCGGCATTTGCAACGGTCGATAACGATCTGCGGCACCTTCTCTATTCATGGTTCAACCGCGGCTTCCTCGTGTTGCGCCGGATCGACTGGCAGACGCCGGCGGCAATCCTGGAAAAGATCATCGCCTACGAAGCGGTGCACGAAATCAAAGGCTGGGAAGATTTGCGCCGCCGGCTCGATCCCGCCGACCGGCGCTGCTTTGCGTTCTTCCATCCCTCGCTGGTCGATGAGCCGCTGATCTTCGTCGAGGTGGCGTTGGGTGACGAAATCGCGGGGGCGATCGCGCCTGTCCTGAACGAGGAGCGGAAGAGCGCCGCGCTGCGCGAGCCGACGACTGCGGTTTTCTACTCCATCTCCAACTGCCAGGGCGGTTTGCAGGGGATCTCATTCGGTAACTTCCTCATCAAGCAGGTGGCGGAAGAACTCGTGCGCGAGCTGCCCAGCCTGAAAACGTTCGTCACGCTGTCGCCAGTGCCGCTGTTCGCGCGCTGGCTGGACCGCGTGCGCGGCGACGATACCGAGGGGCTAATCGGCGAAGAAGACCGTAAGATCCTGGCTGACCTGCGCGATCCCGAATGGACCGAACGTCACGGCGACGACGAAGACCTCAAGGGCACGGTATTGGCATTGGCAGCGCACTATTTCATGCGCGCGAAGTCCGAGCGCAACAAACCGGTGGATCCGGTGGCGCGCTTCCATCTTGGCAACGGTGCGCGCCTGGAGCGGATCAACTGGCTGGGCGATACCTCGGACAAGGGTCTGCGGCAGGCGCACGGGCTCATGGTCAACTACCGCTACGAGATCAAGGAAATCGAAAAGAACCACGAAGCCTATGCCAACAACGGAACTATTGCGGCTTCGCGTGCGGTCAAGGCGTTGTTGCCGTCGCAGAAGGGCAAGGGCGGCGAAGCGGGAAGCGTGTTGACGCTGCCGAGGCCCGTGATTAAGTCCGGTTCCGACAATCAGAGCGCCGACAGCGTGACCGGCAACGAGCTGAAGAAAGTTGGAACGGCGGACGAAGGTTGAGCGTTGAGTCGTGCGCTGAAGACTACTTGCCAGCTAGTGTTCCTTATGGTTCTGCCATTTGCTCAGAACTTGCCCGCAATGGGAAGCAAATGTCGGAACCGGAACACTAGCAACTTTATGAATCTAGTGTAGCTTTTGCACTTGCTAGCGGGTACCAAACGTCAGGCGCGCTACACTAGAGGAGGCCATGCAATATGGCCGCTGCAATAAGGCCCGGTTCGATAGGTTCATCGAACGGTTTGCGCAACGCAGTGTCGAGAACGAGTGGAGAGAGCCGTCATGCGTTATGACGATCAGGACCGGCGCAGCTCGAACGTCGAGGACCGGCGCTCACAGGGGGGGCGCGGATTTCGCTTTCCGGGCGGACTTGGCGGGCGCGGGGGTGGCGTGCGCATTCCAATCGGTGGCCGCGGCGGTTTTTCGCTGACGACACTTTTGATCCTCGGCGCGATTATGCTGTTCTTCGGGATCAACCCGCTCGATGTGCTCATGAATGGCGGCGGGTCGCCCGGGCGCAGCGGTTTCGAAATCCCGCAGCTTCCCAACAGCGAGCAGGCCGACCGTAGCCGGCCGCGGTCCGGGGTAGATATTCCGGGACTTCCCGGCAGCAGTCAGAAACAGGCGACCTCGGATGACGAAATGAAGGTTTTCGTCGAGCGTGTATTGGCCGATACCGAAGACGTCTGGACGCAGGTTTTCAGATCGTTCGGCAAGGACTATCCGCAGCCCAGGCTCGTCTTGTTCCGCGGCAATACGCCTACGAGCTGCGGCATGGGGCAGGCTGCGATGGGGCCGTTCTACTGTCCACTCGACGAGAAAATTTACATCGACCTTGCATTCTACGATCAGCTTAAAAGGCAATTTTCAGCGCCGGGCGATTTCGCCCAGGCATACGTCATCGCCCATGAAGTGGGCCACCATATCCAGAAGGCTCTGGGCATTGCCGACAAGGTGCAAGCGGCCAAGCAGCAGCGCAGCAGGGAAGAAGGCAACCGCCTCCAGGTACGTATGGAGCTGCAGGCGGACTGTCTCGCCGGGGTCTGGGCGGCGCGCAACGACCAGCTCAAACAGCGGCTCGAGCCGGGCGACATCGAAGAAGGACTCAACGCCGCCAAGCAAATCGGTGACGATATGATCCAGCGCCGCCAGCAGGGCTATGTGGTTCCCGATGCTTTCACGCACGGTTCGGCCGCGCAGCGACAGCGCTGGTTCAAACTCGGCTTCAAGGATGGTCAGATCCAGGCCTGCCAGCCGGCCTTCGAACTGGGCTACGAGCAGCTATGATGCTCGATCCAAAGCGCTGAAATCCAGAAATATGAGCGGTTGCATCGGTGCCGCTCTTTTTTCTTTCGGGTCCCCTATCCTCCGCACAAGTTTATGAGACGCCTCGGGTCGCCGCCTCAGAGCGAATTACCGCCAAACGGCCGCGTGCGGCAGGTTAGGCCTTCGCTGACGAGCGCGCTGCAGACACGGGCGACGGCGGTTGCCGAGACGACCGGGCCGGCGAGAAGCGCGAAACTGCGGTCCGGGGCGCTGGGGTTCGTCTCCACGATATAGCGTGGCGAAAGATCGACAAGAGCCGCGGCGTGACGCTCCTGCAGCAGGTTCCAGGTGAGGCGCAGCGATTCCACAGAAGACCCGGTGGCGAGCAGTACGGCCAGTGCGGCGGTAGCTTCCGGCTGGACCCGGGCTTCGGTGACGACGGCAGGCCCGAAGTCAATGGGGGCGACCGGTTTGGCGGCGGGGCGTTGCGGGGCTGGACTTGCAGCTGAAAGTGCCGGTGCGACCGCGGGTTTCAGGGCAGCGCGGATGACGGCGGGCGGCGTCGGTGCACGCTCGGGCGGCGGTGGTACGGCGATGCTGCCCGTGACAATGTTGGACGATGCCGATAGGTCGTTGGCAAGGTTCGGCTGCTCCGTCACGGCAGAGACGCTCTCCGCCTCTGGAGTTCGCGCTGACCGCGAGGCGAGGATCTGCTGGGTTGTGACGTACTTCGTCTCGATATTGGGGGATGGTGGAGCTGGCTCGATCAGTTCGGCCTGCTGCGAAGTTGGCGATGGTGTTGGAGCTGCGTCATTGGCGAGGGCGGTCGATTCATTTGAGCTCGCTTCGACTTCGGTCTGCCGGGGGCCGGTGGTTTCCGTCGATGCGAGGTAGCGCGGCGGCCCGGCCTCGGTGGAGTGGGCGAAGCGATCCGGGGCCGCGATATCGAGGGTAGCGCGGCCGGGGCCGCTCATCATCACGCTGATATAGGCGAGCGAAGCTATTCCGACGACGGCGTAGCTGCCGATATAAGCAACCGGCAGGCCGGCTGGGATCAGGGTGTGTTTGTGCGGCTCTGGACTCGACATCGTTGACGCGCTCCGGTCGTTCGGATTTTTCACGGGGACTGTGCGATGTGTGGCCGCGGTTGCGGCAAACGCATCGGTTACATACGCGTCTGGCCTGTGCAGGCAGACCGACCGGGGCAACGTCTGCTGAGTCGGGCCTACGAATCAACGTTTCGGCGGTGCAGGGGCTGTGGACGGACGCGTTTTCCATCCTGAATGTGATCTTTCAATGAGGGCTCAGGAACCTGTCTCCTAGAGGCAACAATTCTGGTCCGGCCTCGGCTGTCGGGGAAACGTGTACTGAGGGGCTTTGCGCGAAAGTACAGCGGGCGGTAAGGGAGTTGCCGGTATAATGAACTCACAGCGAACGATGCTGGCTGTCGCGGCCTGGCGCAGGCGCGAGTGGCCAGACAGGCAAAACGAAGACGGAGTGCCGACATGAGCGACCGCCCCCTCCTGATCGTGATCCTTGCCGCCGGCAAGGGGACGCGGATGAAATCGGCGCAGCCGAAGGTGCTGCACGCGGTTGCGGGACGCTCGATGCTGGGGCACGTTCTGGCGCTTTCGGCGGATCTCGGCGCCGAGGGGATTGCCGTCGTGGTCGGCCCTGACATGGAGGATGTAGGGGCCGAGGTGCGGGCTTGGGCCCCGGACGCGAAGATTTGCGAGCAGCGCCAACAGAGGGGCACGGCGGACGCGGTTCTGGCTGCGCGGGAGACCATTGCCGCCCACTCCGGCGACGTTCTGGTGCTTTATGCCGATACGCCACTGACGCGCAGAGCGTCGCTTGAAGCAATGCGCCGTCAGCTCGACAAAGGGGCCGGTGTGTGCGTGCTCGGTTTCGTAGCCGCCGATCCGACGGGTTATGGGCGTCTCCTGACGGATAGCGATGGCGCCCTGCTTGCGATCCGCGAGCATAAGGATGCCAGTCAAGAGGAGCTCGGGGTCCGCCTGTGCAACTCAGGTGTGATTGGCTTTCGCGTCGGCGATCTTGCCGGTCTCCTGGAGCGCATAGGCAACGAAAACGCCAAGGGCGAATTCTACCTGACCGATGCGGTCGAGATTGCGCGCGGCGATGGTCTTTCGACGAGCGTGGTGACGTGCGAGGAAGATGAAGTGCTTGGCGTCAATTCGCGCGATCAACTGGCGGCCGCCGAAGCGATCTGGCAGCAGCGGGCACGTGCGGAAGCGATGGCAGAGGGGGTGACGATGGTTGCGCCCGAGACGGTCTGGCTCGCCTACGATACCGCTTTCGGCCGCGACGTGGTCGTCGAGCCCAACGTGTTCTTTGGACCCGGTGTGACGATCGAGGATGATGTCCATATTCGCGCCAACTGCTATCTTGAGGGTATCGATGGCAAATCGCGCGCCGGCTTGAGGATCGCCGCGGGGGCCAAAGTAGGGCCGTTCGCGCGGCTGCGGCCGGGTACAGCAATCGGACGGGATGTCCATATCGGCAACTTCGTCGAGGTCAAGAACGCCACGATGGAAGACGGTTCCAAGGCCAATCATCTGAGCTATGTCGGGGATGCCCGGGTTGGTGCGGGCGCCAACATCGGGGCCGGTACGATCTTTTGCAACTACGATGGTTTCAATAAGAACCTTTGCGATGTCGGCGCGGGCGTGTTTATCGGCTCGAATTCGGCACTCGTCGCGCCGGTCAAAATCGGCGAAGGGGCTTATGTCGCAGCCGGAAGTACGATCACCCGCGACGTTGCTCCCGATTCGCTGGCCATCGCGCGGGCCGCGCAGACCGAAAAGCCGCAATGGGCGGCGCACTACCGCATCAAAATGGCAGCGCAGAAAAAGCGTTAAACGGGTACGGCACGCTATTTGCTCGTGTTGACCGCAGAGAGCATGGCGGGAACAGCAGGACGGGCTGGACCCGTCGCTCCGGGTTAGTAATACAACGTGAGTTGGCCGAATCGGTTTGGCGCAGTATCGATCGAGTGGATCGCTCAGAGCCGAAGTTCAGCAAGGGAATTCAAAGCGACATGTGCGGTATCGTCGGAATCCTCGGTACTCAGCCCGTTTCGGGTGATCTCGTCGATGCACTGCGGCGACTTGAATATCGCGGCTATGATTCCGCCGGGATTGCCACGGTCGAGAACGGACATCTGGAGCGGCGCCGGGCCGAAGGCAAGCTGCGCAATCTGGAACAGCGGATCGCAGAGGACCCGCTGAAGGGCCTGACCGGGATCGGTCATACGCGCTGGGCGACGCATGGGAAGCCGACCGAAACGAATGCGCATCCGCATATGTCGGAGCGCGTGTCGGTGGTCCACAATGGGATAATCGAAAATTTTCGGGCGCTGCGCGAGGATCTCAAGGCCAAGGGCCACGTTTTCGACAGCGATACCGATACCGAAGCGGTCGTGCATCTCATCACCGAGGAATTCAACCGCTGCGGCGATCCGGTGGCGGCCGTCAAGGTGGCGCTGCCGCAGCTTGAAGGTGCGTTTGCGCTGGGCATCATTTTTGCCGGTCATGACGACCTGATGATCGCCGCACGGCGCGGCAGCCCACTGGCGATCGGGCATGGCGAGGATGCCATGTACCTGGGTTCGGACGCCATAGCGCTGGCTCCGTTCACGAGCGAGATCACCTATCTGGAAGAAGGCGACATGGCGGTGTTGCGCCGGTTGGGCGCGGAGATCTTCGATGCCGCCGGTCAGCCGGTGAAGCGTACAGCAATCAAGTCACAGGCGAGTTCGCTGCTGGTCGACAAGGGTAACCACCGCCACTTCATGGCGAAGGAAATCCATGAGCAGCCCGAAGTTATCAGCCACACGCTGGCCCACTACATCGACATGGCCGAAGGCAAGGTGAACTTCCCGGACCTCGGCATCGATCTCAGCACCCTTTCGCGCATCACCATCTCGGCATGCGGAACGGCCTACTATGCCGGGCTTGTCGGCAAGTATTGGATCGAGCGCTATGCGCGGGTTCCCGTTGAGGTCGATGTTGCTTCAGAAATGAGGTACCGCGAGCCGCCACTTCCCGAAAACGGGCTGGCGCTGTTTATTTCGCAGTCGGGAGAAACTGCCGACACACTCGCCGTGCTGCGGTATTGCAAGGCGCAGGGGCAGCGCATCGCTTCCATCGTCAACGTTCGCACCTCCTCGATCGCGCGCGAGTCCGATGTCGTTCTACAAACGTTGGCGGGACCGGAAATCGGCGTTGCCTCGACGAAAGCATTTACCTGCCAGTTGGCGGCGCTGGCTGGTCTGGCCCTGGCGCTTGGGCGCGCGCGCGGGACAATCTCAGCAGAACTCGAGCAGGAACTCGTCAAGGGTCTTCTCGAAGTTCCGCGGCATATAGCCGAGATGGTTGCCGACGAAGGACCCTATGAGAAGCTTGCCCATGATCTCTCGAAGGCGCGCGACGTACTCTATCTGGGGCGCGGCATCAACTTCCCGCTGGCCCTCGAAGGCGCGCTGAAATTGAAGGAAATTTCCTACATTCATGCGGAAGGGTATGCGGCCGGTGAACTCAAGCATGGCCCCATCGCGCTGATTGACGAGAATGTTCCCGTTATCGTGGTGGCTCCGGAAGACGACCTCAGCGAGAAGACCGTGTCGAACGTCCAGGAGGTGGCCGCGCGGGGCGGACAGATTGTGCTGATTTCGAATGGGAAGTCCGATGCAGCGGGCTGCGACCTGCTGGCGCACATCACTGTTCCAGATGCGCATGCCTTCACGAACCCGCTGCTCTATGCGATTCCGATCCAGCTCATCGCTTATCATACGGCCGTGTTCATGGGCACGGACGTCGACCAGCCGCGCAATCTGGCCAAGTCGGTTACCGTCGAATAAATTGTGCGGTTTGTTGCATTTATAGCGATCTGGCCCTCATATTTGCCGAATCTTCCAGCATTTACTACGCTCAATCGTGGTTTTGCCGGAAACATGTCCCAGCATCCGGTGCCGTTCTTAATTCAGGAGATGTCTCGTGATGACGCCCGCAGTCGGACCGTTGTCCCGCTTTTGCCTGTTGCTTGCAGCGGGCGCGCTGGCGTTGGCGTTGCCTGTCGGGTCGCATAGTTTGGCTGTCGCGCAGTCCACCGAGACGAAGACCAAGGCGACACCCGCCGACGGGCGCAAGACCGTGATCGAGGGAATCAAGGCCTACGAAGCTGGCAAGATGGACAAGGCCGTGGCGACGCTTTCCGGTGCCGTGAAATCTGGCGGGCTGTCTTCGCAGGACCTCGCCAAGGCGTTCTATTATCGCGGTCTCGCCTATCAGCGTTCGGGTCAGTCGGCGCAAGCGATTGCGGATCTGACAAATGCCGTCTGGATGAAAGGCGGATTGTCGCCGGAAGAGCAGCAGACCGCACTTGAAGCACGCGGCAAGGCTTACGCGGCGGTCGGCGTCCAGGATCCCGGACCGCCCGGTACGAGCATCGGGACACCGTCACTGACGGCGCAAGCGTCTGGCGTGGCAGCGCCAGCGGTCTCGCCAGCAAAGCCGGCAGATGTGGGGGCTCCCCCGAAATCCATCAAAGCTGCGCCAGCAGCGGGTTTTGCAACGCAGGTCGTCAAAGCGCCGGATGTCTCAAGCGAAGCCGAAGGGTCGGCGCCTTCTTCCGATAATCCGTTGTCGGGGGTCGGGAACTTCTTCTCGAACCTGTTCAGCGGCGGCAGTTCGTCTGCGCCTCCAGCAACCGCACCTTCCGCGACTGCGTCGATCGGTGCTCCGGCGACGGAGGAGGGCGCACCTTCGGCCGTCTCGGCATGGTCAAGCGAAACTTCGGTAAGCGTTGCAAAAGCCGATCCGGCGCGGGTTCGTAAAACGGCGGTGCGCAAGACGGCGGCCGCCGCAGTCGCGACCGATCCGGCAGGTGCCTATAAGCTGCAGGTTGCCGCCGTGCGCTCCCGCGATGAAGCCGAGCGGCTTGCCAGCCAGCTCAAGCAGAAGCATTCCGGGCCACTCGGCGCGCGGGTCCCCGACATCAGCGAGACCGTCTTCGGCAACATGGGGACGTTCTACCAGGTGAATGTCGGGCCCTTCGCGCTGACCAGCGAAACGGACAAGGTCTGCAAGGTGCTGAAGGCGGACGGCTACGATTGCCTGGTGGTCAAGAAATAGCGCTTGCTTCGAATCCTGGGTTCCTCAAACGAAAGTCGGGGGTCGGAGCGGGTTGCTCCCGTGCCATCGTGGCCGGTGTGGACGGCGGGCGTCTGAGAGCAGGCAATCGATGGCCAAGGACAACGGCAACTCCGACAATCATATCAGGGGGAAGAGCGATCATTCCGGCGACCTGCCCGGTCCGTTCGCGCCTGAGCCAAAACGCGGTTTCACTTCGCATTTGGGGGCGCGGCTCAGAAACTATTTCCTGACAGGTCTCATCATCGTCGGGCCGGTGACGATCACGATCTACATCGTCTGGACCTTCATCCACGTCGTCGATACCTACATCAAACCCTTCATTCCCGACCGCTACCTGCCTGAAACATATTTGCCATTCGCGGTTCCCGGCATCGGCTTGATGTTCGGTGTCGTGGGTCTGATGCTGATTGGGGCGCTGGCGGCCAACCTGCTCGGGCGCTCCCTGATCTCGGCGGGCGAGATGATGCTTGAGGGCATGCCGATCGTGCGTAACGTCTACCGGGCCCTGAAGCAGGTGTTCGAGGGCGTCATATCGACGGCGGGGACGAGCCAGAGCTTCCAGAAGGTCGGTCTTGTCGAGTTCCCCTCCAAGGGGCTGTGGTCAATCGTTTTCGTCACAAGCGAGGCGACCGGCGAGATCAACGCAAAGGCCGGGGATGGCAGCAAGGAACTCGTCGGAGTGTTCATGCCGACGGGAGTGGTGCCGCCGACAGGGTTCATCTGTTTTGTGCCGCGCGACGAGGTCACCATCCTCGATATGACTGCGGAAGATGCCGCCAAGGTCATCATTTCAGCGGGAATGGTGGTTCCGGAATACGAAGCAAAGGTGCGAGAGTTGACGGGGAAGGAATAGCAGAATGGTGGGCCGGGCAACATTGTTTCAGCGGCTTATGGTGATTTGCGAACGCGTTTGCGGCAGCCGATGACCCAAAAAAAATCACTCATCAAGATCAAGCGCCAACTGGCGCCAGGTTCTGCTCCCGGACAAGTGGTCTCGCCCCGGCAATCGGGTCCAACGAATGTGAAGGTCATCGCCTATGGTCCTGATACCTTCGCCGAGCAGCGTAATGCCGGACTCGATGAGATTGCCGACCTGCGGACTCGGTTTCCCATCGTCTGGATCGATGTTACTGGGCTTGGGGATGCAGATGCCATCGTTGCGATCGGCGAGCAGTTCGGACTGCACCGGTTGGCTCTCGAAGATGCGGTCAATACCCACCAGAGGCCAAAGGCGGAGGAATACGACGACCATTTGTTTCTGATCGCGCGGATGCTTCGCGAGAGCAAATCGGGAGAGACCGAGCAGGTCGCACTGTTTCTTGGAGATGGCTTCCTCATCACCCTGCAGGAGGATGCCGGTGATTCCTTCGAGCCCGTGCGCGAACGCATTCGTCAATGCAAGGGCCGAATTCGCAGCGCGGGAGCGGACTACCTTTGCTACGCGTTGATCGATGCGATAATCGACGCCTATTTTCCGGTGCTGGAACGCTTCGGGGAACTGCTGGAAGATCTCGAGGACGCGGTCGTGCGCTTTCCCGATCCGGAGCATGCAGGCGACCTCCATCACATGAAGCGGGATCTCTTGATGTTTCGCCGGGCGGTATGGCCGCACAGGGAGATGA
The DNA here is from genome assembly GCA_001516065.1 of Alphaproteobacteria bacterium BRH_c36. Taxonomy (GTDB): domain Bacteria; phylum Pseudomonadota; class Alphaproteobacteria; order Rhizobiales; family Hyphomicrobiaceae; genus Filomicrobium. Next base: position 8,156 of record LOEV01000208.1, on the reverse strand, counting down.
TCAACAGTCTCATTCGTGACGAGCATCCCCTGATTAGCGCCGACACCCGTCCGTTCCTGCGCGACTGCTATGACCATACGATCCAGCTGATGGACATCATCGAGACCTATCGCGAGGTCGCTTCCAGCCTGATCGACGTTTATATATCCAGCGTCAGCATCAAGCTGAACGAGGTCATGAAGACACTGACGATCGTGGCGACGGTGTTCATGCCGCTGGGGTTCATTGCCAGTCTGTACGGGATGAACTTTGACCGCAGCGCGTCGCCGTTGAACATGCCGGAGCTGGGCTGGTACTTCGGCTACCCTTTCGCACTGCTGCTGATGATGGCTTCGGCCGCCGGACTGTTGTGGTATTCCTGGCGAAAGGGGTGGCTCGGCGGTGCGCCGCGAAAATAGGCATCGGCTGTGGGCGGAAGTCCAATTGTGAACCTTCTCACAAAAGGACAGCTGCCATAGTCCGGGGCGGCATTTCAGATCGAAATGCCGAGCTTGGGCAGGAGCCAGAGTGTCAACAGGTAGAGCGCGATGGTCATCAGGCAGGCGACGCCGAGGGAAAGCCAGAAGCCATTTCCCTGACGCAGCATCCAGGGCAGTACCAGGAACATCGGCATCGTCGGCAGGACCAGCCAGAAAGTCGCTTCGGCGTGGTTGGCGATCCGTGTCGTGTCGGATGTGTCGCGCCACAGCCAGATCATGGCGAGGATCGAAACGAGCGGCAGCGACGCGATGAGCGCGCCAAGGCCGGGGCTGCGTTTTGCGACTTCTGAGACGATGGCGATGATGATGCCGGACAGTATGGCCTTGGCGGCAAGGTAGAGCATGGAGGGTATCCCGGATTGGTGGCTGAGCGTCCGGCGAGATTACCCAGGAGGAGCCAAGCGGGTCCATTGCCAATCGCGGCCGTTAGGCGGCGCCTCGACAAACGCCCGCGCCCAGCGGCGGCCGGTCCGGGCGTATTGTTACAACAGGTGTACTCAGTTGCCGAATATGTAGCTGCCATCGTCGTTCTTCCAGAAGCAGTTTCCGGCTGAACTCTTGGAGTGCGTGCTCGGCGGGCAGCCCTTCGCGCGACCGAATTCGCGGCCCTTGCTGGAGTAGTCGGTGGAGTTCCTGCCGGCGGTGAATTCGGATGCGACGGCGAGGCCGTATGCGAGACCGTCGGAAAGCATCGCGCGGCGGCCCTTGCCGGCAGTCTTCTGGACGATTGCGGCGCTGGTGCTGGCGGCGGCGCTGTACAGGCCGGTCATCGCTGCGTGCGCTGGAGCGAGAGTAAAGTAGACGAGTGCGGCGGCGAGAAGGGCGAAGAGGGCGGCGAAACTCGATTTCATTTTTGTCGTTCCCTGTGACTGGAAGCTGCGGGGACAGCGATGAGCCCGACGCCGAGCGGGGGGAGTTGGGCCAGTCTCCTTTGCCAGGGAACGGCTTTCGATTCTGTTCCGTTGGGAACATGACGTCGCGGAGTGGAAAATCGACAGCGCGTTGGGGAGGAGCCGCCTCGTTCGCTCACGCGGCGCGGAACAGGCGGACGGCTTCGTCGCACTCGAACAAATAGAGCAGCGTGCGGATCGCATCGCCGCGCGGGCTGTCGAGTTCGGGATCGTTGGCGAGAAGGAGGCGCGCATCGTCGTGGGCGGCAGCCAGCAGGTCTTCGAAATTCGGCACGTTGGCGACGCGGTATTCGGGTAGTCCGCTCTGGCGGGCGCCGAGCACTTCACCGCCGCCGCGAAGTTCGAGATCCTTTTCGGCGATCTCGAAGCCGTCCTCGGTGCGCTCCATCATCTGCAGGCGTGCGGATGCGACTTCGCCGAGCGGCGTCTTGTAGAGCAGCATGCAATAGGACTGTCGGTCGCCGCGCCCGACGCGGCCACGCAGCTGATGCAGCTGGGCAAGGCCGAAGCGTTCGGCATGTTCGATCACCATGATGTTGGCGTTCGGTACGTTGACGCCGACCTCAATTACTGTCGTCGCGACGAGGATCTTCAGCTTGTTGGCCGAAAAGCGCGCCATGACCTCGTCTTTGGCGGTGCCGGTCATGGAGCCATGCAGAAGGCCGACGGAGTCGCTTCCGAAAATCTGCGCGAGGTGGGCTGCGCGTTCCTCTGCGGCCGCCAGTTCGCTCTTGGCGCTGCTCTCGATCAGCGGACAGACCCAGTAGACTTGGGCGCCTTCCTCGAACTGGGCCTTGAGGCGCTCGATCAGCCGCTCCATGCCGTCGACGGGCAGCATCTTGGTGACGATCGGCTTACGTCCTGGGGGCTTCTCGGTCAGCCGCGATACATCGAGATCGCCGAAATGCGTCATCAGAAGCGTTCGTGGAATCGGCGTCGCGGTCATGACCAACATGTTGGCGCCGCCGCCGCCGCCCTTTGCCTGCAACGCCAGTCGTTGATGCACACCAAAGCGGTGTTGTTCGTCGATGACGGCCAGGGCGAGATCCTGGAAGACGACGTCGGGCTGAAAGAGCGCGTGCGTGCCGATCAGGATGTCGAGATGGCCGGAGCCGAGCAGTTCGAGGATATCCTTACGCGCCCTGCCCTTCTCGCGGCCCGTAAGGAGTGCGACTCGCAGCCCGACTTTCGCAGCCAGCGGTTCGATCGTTTCCATGTGCTGGCGCGCGAGCACTTCGGTCGGCGCCATCAGGGCAGCTTGTGCGCCGGTTTCGACGGCGTTCGCCATCGCCATCAGCGCGACGACGGTCTTGCCGGAGCCGACATCGCCCTGAAGCAGGCGCAACATCCGGTAGGGCCCCGCCATGTCGTCGGCGATCTCTTTCAAGGCGCCGGTCTGGGAACCGGTAAGCGCGAAGGGCAGTGCGGCCTTGATACTCTCGCGGATCGACCCGTCGCCGGAAATTTCGCGGCCGCGCTGGCCCTTCAGCTTGGCGCGCACGATGGCAAGCGCGATCTGGCCGGCGAGCAGTTCATCGTAGGCGAGGCGCTGCCAGTGGGCGCTGCCGGTCGAGACGTCGGAGGTTTCCTCGGGGCGGTGAAGGTGGCGGATGGCGTCGTGGAAGGGGGGCCATTTGCGTCCAGCCATCCAGTTCGGCTCCTGCCATTCGGCCATGGCGGGTATCTTGTTCAGGGCCTGCCGGATGGCCTTGTAGAGTACCTTGCCCGACAAGCCGGCGGTCAGGCCGTAGACGGGTTCCATCAGCGGCAGGTCGCCGCGCGACTGCGGCGGTACGATATAGTCGGGGTGGGTCATCTGCAGCTTTTCGCCGTACTGCTCGATGCGGCCCGAGATGAAACGTTCTTCTCCGGTCGGCAACTGGGCTTCGACGAAGCGGCGGTCGGCGTGGAAGAAGACGATGTCGATTTCGCCGGTGTCGTCTTCGCAGGCAACCTTATAGGGTGCCTTGGTGTTACCGCGCGGGGAAGGCCGGTGCTTCAGGACGCGCACCTTGAGTGTGACGATGCTGCCCGGTGCAGCGTGTGCGATGCTCGGCTCGGCGCGGCGGTCGATGACCCCGGTCGGCAGGTGCCAAAGCAGGTCGATGATGCGGGCTTCGGTGACGTTTGGGGGAAGCGATAGTGCCTTTCCGAGCAGCACGACAAGTCGCGGCCCGATGCCGGTGAGGCTCTGGGCAGGCGCGAACAGGGGTGTCAAAAGGCTCGGACGCACTTTATTCCTTGGACCTCTGGTTACTCACGTGGCAGCGGAGTGCGAATAATTCTGCGGGTGCCCCGCATTTTCCGGCCTGCGCCTTCCACGACTTCGGCTTTCTGGCCTGGACATTCCGGCCCGCGCTTTGCAGATCCGGCCCGCGTTTTGCGGAATGGCGGGCGGGCTTTATACCACGGCTCTCGAAGAGCGCAGTTTCAGGGCGTGGAATAACTGTCGATAGGTTGCGGAGCCACGTTGCTGCGGGGCGTGCGGGCCGCCCGAGTTGCAAAACAAGGTGTTTGAAGCATGGACGACATGGAGATGCGCCGCCGCAGGGCGATCTACAGGGCGCAGCATCGCGGCACGAAGGAACTCGACATCGTGATGAGCCGCTATGCAGCGGCGCGGATTGCGGACATGAATCCGGACGAAATGACGCTGTTCGAACAGTTTCTGGCGCTCCCCGAGCCTCAGCTTTATGACTGGGTGATGAAAGGCGAGGCGATGCACGACATCGGCTTCTCGGCGCTGGTTGCCGACGTGCGCCGGTTTGGCGGTTTCGACTGACCGTGCGGTTCCCGCTGACGGGTATGGATTGGAATTCTGACGGCGGGCTGGATCCGCAAACTGGTGGCGATGCAGAACAAAACAGAAGCGGCGCTCGGGCGCGATGTGCAACTGGCCGGCGTGCCTGAGGGCATGGAAGCCTGGGTGCTGGGCCAACTCGTCCGCGAAATTCCAGTCGACAGCGACAAGCAGCCAGGTATCGTCCTGCATGTCGCCCGCGACGACCGCCGTCTGGCGCAACTCGAAGCCGGGCTGGCGTTCTTCACGCCTGAAGTGCGCGTCCTCTCCTTTCCCGCCTGGGATACGGTGCCTTACGACCGGATCGGTCCCAATACCGAAATCGTCGCACATCGTATCGCGACGCTGGCAAAGCTTTCGGTCGGGCGGCGAAAGGCTCCGACGGTCCTGCTGACGACCGTCAACGCAATTTTGCAACGCGTGCCGCCTCGGGATTTTCTGCGCGCCAGCCTGAAGCAGATGGCGGCCGGCCAACGCATCGATATGAACCGTCTCCTGCAGCGGCTGCAGATGGCCGGCTTCACCCGCACCGGAACTGTCATGGAGCCGGGCGAGTATGCGGTGCGCGGCGGTATCGTCGACCTGTTTCCGCCTGGGCGGGCGCTGCCCGTCCGGCTCGACTTCTTCGGAGATACTCTCGAGAGCATCAAGGCGTTCGATCCGCAGACGCAGCGGACGACGAAGGCTGTCCAGAAAGTCATCCTGATGCCGATTTCCGAGGTGGCGCTCGGCGAGGAGGCGACCCGTCGCTTCCGGCAGCAGTACGTCCAATTGTTCGGCGGCGGGCACGGAGAGGATCCGCTCTATGAAGCCGTCAGCGCGGGCAGCCGCTTTCCCGGCCAGGAGCACTGGCTGGCGCTGTTTCATGAATCCCTGGAGACGCTCGCCGATTACGTGCCCGGCGCAGCTATATCGTTCGACCATAATGCAGATGAAGCCGTGCGCCAGCGCTTTGGGCAGATCACCGAGCATTACGAATCGCGTCTCGAGGCTCTGGAGGTGCAGACATTCGGGGCGCCGCCCTATCGGCCGGTGCCACCGCAGCGGATGTTTCTGGACGGCGCGTCCTGGTCGGATCTCCTGAATAACCGGCGCGTCTACCGACTCAATCCGTTCGAGGTCGGTGAGGGCGAGACGATTCGCACATGGTCCGGGGTGCCAGGGCGGACGTTCGCGCCGGAACGGCAGAACGTCGACGTCAATGTGTTCGATGCCGTCGTCGCTCATATTCGCGGTATGATCGCACAGAACCGCAGAGTGATCGTTGCAAGCTGGTCGCCTGGGGCGCGCGAACGCCTAATTGGCCTCCTCGGCGACCACGGTCTTGCCGATACGCGCCATGTCGGCAGGCTCGATGAAGCCCGCGCGCTGCCTGGAAAAGTCGTGGGGATGGGCGTTCTCGGTCTGGAGCGGGGGTTCGAGACACCCGAAATTGTGGTTGTCGGCGAGCAGGATATCCTTGGCGAGCGCCTGATCAGGCCGCGGCGGAGGACGCGAAAGGCCGCCGACGTTCTGAGCGAGGCGACGAGCCTGTCGGTCGGTGATCTCGTCGTGCATGCGGATCATGGGATCGGACAGTTCGTCGGGCTGAAGACGATCGAGGCGCTGGGCTCCAAGCACGATTGCCTCGAATTGCATTACGCCGGCGGCGACAAGCTGTTCCTGCCGGTCGAAAACATCGAGCTGCTTTCGCGCTACGGCGGGGACGAGGGGACGGCGCAGCTCGACCGGCTGGGTGGTGCCAGCTGGCAATCACGCAAGTCGCGGCTGAAGCAGCGGCTGTTGGAGATCGCGGGCGAACTGATCAAGATCGCGGCGTTGCGCCAGTTGCGCGAAGCCCCCGTGCTCACTGTGGCGCAAGGGGACTACGAGGAGTTCGCCGCGCGTTTTCCCTACGAGCCGACGGAAGATCAGGAGAGCAGCATCGAAGCGGTGCTGGAGGATCTTGCTTCCGGACGCCCGATGGACCGGCTGGTGTGCGGCGACGTCGGCTTCGGCAAGACAGAAGTGGCCCTCAGGGCTGCATTCGTCGCCGCGCTCAACGGCCTGCAGGTGGCTGTCGTAGTGCCGACAACGCTGTTGGCGCGCCAGCACTTCAAGACGTTTTCGGACCGCTTCGCCGGGCTGCCGGTGAAACTAGCGCAGGCTTCCCGTCTCGTCGGGCCGAAGGAACTCGGCGCTGTCAAGGAAGGGCTGAAGGACGGAAAAATCGATATCGTGATCGGCACGCACGCGCTGCTCGGCAAGCAGATCAAGTTCCAGAGGCTGGGCCTTCTTATCATCGACGAGGAGCAGCACTTCGGCGTCACGCACAAGGAGCGGCTGAAGCAGATGCGCGAAGACGTGCACGTGTTGACGCTGTCGGCGACGCCGATACCGCGGACGCTGCAACTTGCCTTGACGGGTGTGCGGGAACTCTCGCTGATCACGACGCCGCCGGTCGATCGGCTCGCGGTGCGCACCTATATCTCGCCGTTCGACCCGGTTGTGGTGCGCGATGCCTTGCGGCGCGAGCGCTATCGCGGCGGCCAGACGTTCTATGTCGTGCCGCGCATTTCCGATCTCGCCGACGTGTCGGAATTCCTGGCCGAGGCGGTGCCCGAATTGCGCGTCGCGCGCGCCACGGGTCAGATGACGCCGACGGAGCTCGAAGACGTGATGACTGCGTTCTACGATGGCAGTTTCGACATCCTCCTGTCGACGCCGATCGTGGAATCCGGGCTCGATGTTCCCAACGCCAATACGCTGATCGTGCATCGTGCCGACATCTTCGGGCTGGCGCAGCTCTACCAGATCCGCGGGCGTGTCGGCCGCTCAAAAACGCGGGCATACGCCTACATCACCACAGAGCCGGGCAAGGTTCTGACCGCCGGCGCAGAGAAACGCCTCAAGGTTTTGCACTCGCTCGATTCCCTTGGCGCGGGCTTCTCGCTGGCCTCCCACGATCTCGATATCCGCGGTGCGGGTAACCTGCTCGGCGAAGAGCAGTCCGGGCATATCCGCGAAGTCGGTTTCGAACTCTACCAGCAGATGCTGGAAGAGGCGGTTGCCATGATGAAGGGCGGGGAGGAAGCCGAATCCGGAGAACGCTGGAGCCCGGAAATCTCCCTTGGCACCTCGATCCTGCTGCCGGAAGACTACATCAGCGACCTGCAAACCCGGCTTGGACTATACCGCCGGCTGTCCGCGCTGGAGACTCGTGAAGAGATTGACGGGTTTGCCGAGGAACTGGCAGACCGTTTCGGTCCGCCGCCGGATGAAGTCCGCCATCTTCTGGACGTCATGGAGATCAAGGGGCTGTGCCGGAAGGCGGGTATCTCGCGGGTCGACGCGGGGCCGAAGGGAGCAGTCGTGCAATTCCACAACAACAGCTTCGCCAACCCGGAAGGCCTGCTGCAACTGATCGCGGCATCGCGTGGACTGATCAAGCTACAGAGCGATCATAAAATCGTTTTCCGGGGCGACTGGGATCTGCCGGAAAAACGCCTCGTCGGCGTTCGCGGGTTCGTCGCCAATCTTGCAGACGTGGCAGCCGAGGGCCGCAAGGCAGCGTAGGTCTTGTTGCGCAGCAACTCGAAGCTACCGAAATAAATGGTGATTTTCGCTGTCCCGGATTCAGTGCCGGTTAATTCTGCCAACATTTGGCCTTAGCAAAGACTTGAGCGCGCTGCGAAACTGGTCGGGCTCATCGTTTGTTGAGGTGATCTCCATGATGCGTTTCCTGTCGGCTTTGGTTTGTGCGGCCGGATCGTTTGCCGTGCTGGCGTCTCGCGCAAATGCGCAAAGCTTGGATTGTTCAGACCGGCTTTCGCTCGATGAGCAGGCGGTCTGCGAAAGTCGGGTGCTGTCGCAGCTCGATGTCGAATTATCCGACGTCTATGAGAATGTGCTTTCGCGCGCTTCGGAGTTGGAGCGCGAGCGCCTGCGCGCCGAGCAGCTCGACTGGATCGAGGCCCGGCGGGCGTG
>LOEV01000207.1 GCA_001516065.1 Alphaproteobacteria bacterium BRH_c36 | reverse complement strand
GCGTGCGGATCGGCGGCTTGCGCGGCGGCGGTGTGTGCGGTGCGCAAGAAGTTCGTTGCGCGCAAGGTGACGGTCGCGCTGCCCGGCGGCGAACTCGAGATCGAATGGACGCCGGCTGGCCGCATCCTGATGACGGGGCCTGCGGAATTCGAGCACGAAGGCATTCTTGCGGATGGGGGCGAGGCGGCGTGAACGAATCCGCGATCAAGGCCCGAACGTCCGTTCAAAACGGCATTGTGAGCGAAGCGGCAGAGTCGTCGATCGTCACACTTGGCTGCCGGCTCAACACGTATGAGTCCGAGGTGATGCGGGCTCATGCCGATGCCGCCGGGCTCAAGGACGCCATCATCATCAATACTTGCGCGGTGACTGCCGAGGCGGTGCGGCAGGCGATGCAGACGATCCGCCGACTGCGGCGCGAACGGCCGGACGCGAAAATTATCGTCACCGGGTGCGCAGCGCAGATCGAGCCGGAGCGTTTCGCCGACCTCGACGCGGTAGACCACGTCATCGGCAACGGCGAAAAGATGCAGGCGGAGACGTTCCTGGCGCTGGCAAGCGGTGCTGGTGAAAGGGTTCGCGTCAACGACATCATGAGCGTGACCGAAACGGCTTCGCACATGATCGACGGACTCGGCTCGCGGGCGCGCGCCTACGTGCAGGTGCAGAACGGCTGCGATCACCGTTGCACGTTCTGCATCATCCCGTTCGGGCGCGGCCCGTCGCGTTCGGTAGCGGCCGGTGAGGTCGTGACCGAGATCCGCCGCCTCGTCGAGAATGGTTACAACGAGGTGGTGCTGACGGGCGTCGACATGACGTCCTACGGCCGGGATTTGCCCGGACAGCCGACGCTTGGAAATCTTGTGCGGCGCGTCCTGAAGCTTGTACCGGACCTGCGGCGGCTGCGACTGTCGTCGATCGATCAGGTGGAGGTGGACGGCGATCTTTTCGCCGCGCTCGCGGAGGAAGAACGGCTGATGCCGCATCTGCATCTGTCGCTGCAGGCCGGCGACAATATGATCCTGAAGCGGATGAAGCGACGCCACCTTCGCCAGGATGCAATTAGGTTCTGCGAACAGGTGCGGCGTCTGCGACCCGATGTCGTGTTCGGAGCCGACCTCATCGCCGGATTTCCGACCGAAACGGAGGCGATGTTTGAAAACACGTTCGAACTGGTGCGGGCCTGCGGGCTGACGTATCTGCACGTCTTCCCGTTCTCGCCACGCGTGGGCACGCCAGCGGCGAAGATGCCGCAAGTCGAGCGGCGTGCGGTGAAGACGCGGGCGCAGCGGCTGCGCGAGGAAGGCGAAAAGACGGTGTCAGAGTATCTCGACACACAGATCGGGCTTGAGGCCGAGATCCTGTTCGAGCGCGGCCACTTCGGGCGGACCGCGCAATTTGCGGAGACAACTACGGATATGCAAGGCGCAGCGGGTGAACTGATGCGTGCCCGGATTACGGGCCATGACGGGCGCAGACTGTGTGGGGAGGTCATCAGTTGAGCCTGCCCGGTCAGAAATCGCGCGGCTTCTTCGGCCGAATTCTGGGAGGCCGCCAGGGCGAACAGGCAGACGAGGTGCAGAAGGATCCCGTCAAAGACTTGGCCGCGGATGCGTCTGCGCAATCGGATCCTGCAAGCGCCCCATCCGCCACTGTCGAGCCTGTCGAAATCCAGGCCCAGGAGCCAGTGGCGAGCGACGTTGCGGCCGAGGCCGCTCAACCCGACGGGGAGGCTGCAAAACCCGCCAAGGCCGGGTGGTTCAGCCGTCTGACCGCCGGCCTGTCGAAAACATCTTCGAAGATCACCGACGGGATCACCGGTCTCTTTACCCGCCAGAAGCTCGACGCCGCGACACTTGATGACTTCGAGGACCTGCTGCTGCAGGCCGACCTTGGCGTCGAGACTGCCACGCGCATCACCGACCGAATTTCCAAGGGCCGCTTCGAGAAGGGAATCGCGCCAGAGGAAGTTCGCAAAATTCTTGCCGAGGAGGTGCAAAAGGTGCTCGGACCGGTGGCGCAGAAGCTCGTCGTCGATCCTGCGAATAAACCGCACGTGATCCTCATGGTCGGGGTAAACGGGACGGGAAAAACCACGACGATCGGCAAACTAGCTGCGCAATTCGCCAGTGAGGGCAAAAAAGTCATGGTCGCCGCCGGTGATACTTTTCGCGCTGCTGCTATCGACCAGCTCAAGGTCTGGGGCGAGCGCACGGGGGCAACAGTGATCGCCCGGTCCGTCGGCGCGGATGCTGCCGGTGTCGCTTTTGACGCCTTGAAACAGGCCAAGGCGGAACAATATGACGTGTTGCTGATCGATACGGCCGGCCGCCTGCAAAACAAGCAGTTGCTGATGGAGGAACTCGAGAAAGTCGTGCGGGTGCTGGGGAAATTCGATTCCCGTGCCCCGCATGAGTGCGTTCTGGTGCTCGATGCCACAACCGGCCAAAACGCTTTGCAGCAGGTCGATGTGTTTCGCGAACGTGCGGGTGTTACCGGGCTGGTGATGACGAAACTCGACGGGACGGCGCGCGGGGGCATACTCGTTTCGATTGCCGCGCGCCACAAGCTCCCCGTATTCGCCATCGGAATTGGTGAAGGAATCAGCGATTTGCAGCCGTTCGATGCGGGAGAATTCGCGAGCGCTATCGCCGGGGCTTGAACACAATGCGAGGCGCAAGCGCCCCGTTAAAGAGCTGTATAACGCGTTGGATTAGGCTAAAGCGAGAAGGCTGCTGCTCGACGAGCGCAGCGCCCCTACAACCGGATTGGTGGACTGAATGAGTGCGCAGAAGAGCTGGTTTCCGTTCAACGCCAAGCAAACTGTCAATATTCTCAGTGAGTTCGGTCCGCTGGTGGCGATGTTCATCGTCAACGCTGCGGCCGGGATCAGTGCCGGGACCTGGGCACTGATCATTGCAACCGGCGTCGCGATGATCGTGATGAAAATCGTGCTTGGACGCCTGCCGGTGTTTCCCGTGATTGCCTCGGCAGTCACCGTTCTCTTCGGCATTATGACGCTGGTCACCGGCGATGCGATGTGGATCCAGATCAAGGTGACGATTTTCAACGTGATGTTCGCTTTGTTCCTGTTCGGCGGGCTGATGTTGAACAAGAACTTCTTCCAGCACATCTTCGAAGGAACATTCCACTACACCAAAAAAGGATGGGATAATTTCACTTGGAGCTTCGCCTGGTTCTTTGTGTTGACGGCTGTCCTGAATGAAGCCGTGCGTCAATACTTTCAAAAAGATGGTATGTACCCGCCGCTCGGCACCCCACTTCATGAGATGCTGGGTTTCCAGATCGACGGCGTCAACGTCTGGATCCTTTTCAAGATCGCTTTCATCATGCCGCTGTCGGGACTTTATGCCTGGTATCTGACCAAGTTGATGTCAAAGCATCAACTGCCCGACCCTGGGCTTCATGGCGACCTGGGCGGCGAACCGCCAGATACATACGGCGGAAGCAAGTCTGGGAAGACCTACCCTGCCGGAGGCGCAGAACGCGCCGTGGCGGGCAAGGTGGGCGAGATAGGTCCGGCTTCGTCGCGTACGTCTTGAAAGCGGCACCCGCCGGCTCGAACCTTCTGCTCGAGTGACTCTGTTTTGCAAAGGTACGTTTGGTATGGGCGATGGCCGGAAAGAGCAAGGCGGCGATCAGGCTGAAGAGATAAAGATCGAATGGCGTCAGCTCGTCAAATTTGTCGTCGAACTCGGGCCGCTTGTCGTTTTCTTCACAGTCAACTCGCAGGCTGGGATAATCGTCGGCACGGGCTGGTTCATGGTTGCGACGGCGGTGGCGCTGACAGCGTCGAAACTGGTGCTCGGCAGGGTGCCAGTGATGCCACTCATTTCCGGCATTTTCATTCTGGGCTTCGGCGGGCTGACGCTGTGGCTGCACGATCCGTTCTATATCAAGATCAAGCCCACGATCGTAAACCTTATGTTCTCAGGGATATTATTTGGCGGTCTCTCGCTGGGCCACCCTTTACTTAAGCATGTCTTTGGAGAAGCATTCAGCCTAACAGATGAAGGCTGGAGGATTCTCACGATACGCTGGGCAGTCTTTTTTCTTTTTCTTGCGGGTCTCAACGAAGTTGTGTGGCGGAACTTTTCCGAGGACTTCTGGGTCAGCTTTAAACTGTGGGGGCTGATGCCGCTGACAATGGTCTTCGCCATGTCTCAGATCGGACTCCTGCAGCGTTACGAAAAGAGCAAAGAACGAGAACAGCTTTCCTGATCCGTGCGCGGATCAGATTTGGAATTATACACTTCGATTGGACACTGAATATCTCTGTCATGAGCAAATGCGGATGTTTCAACTTAGTGCATAATTTCAGTTCTTCTAATCCTTCTGGTAAGGTCGGATGTAGACGAATGGGTTAAATTCGTATCTTCTTGTTTACGAGTTAGCTCCTTCTCAATGCGGGCGAAGGAGCGTGTAGCTGTTCCCTGAACATCGTGAACCAGAAGACTGATGGCAAATAACAAGAAATCGAAAAGCAACAAGCCGAGCAATCAGAAGCCAGGTATGCAGAAGGAGTCGAAAGTCGTGCAACTTGAACAGTCGCCGATTCACCTGCTTCACCGCGCCGGTCAGTGTGCGGGTGATGTGTTCCAATCGGAGATGAGGACCGAGGATCTGACACCGCGTCAGTACGCAGTGCTGGTCGCCGTCGCCGAGAACGAAGGACTTAGCCAGACGAACCTCGTCGACATGACCGGAATCGACCGGTCGACGCTCGCCGACATCATCCGGCGGATGCTCAAAAAGGGCCTCGTGCAACGCCGCCGTACGAAGGAAGACGCGCGTGCCTATGCGGTCAAACTGACCGAAGATGGCCGGCGCATTCTCGAAGCCGCGGAACCGATGGCCAAAAAGGTCGACGAGCGCATCCTGCAGGCTTTGCCGGCCGCGGAACGTGAGCGCTTCCTTTCAGACCTCAGTATGATTGTCGAGGCCCTCGGGAAGCTTGAAGCGGCTTCCGCAGTGCCGGGGCAGGTCAAGTCGGCAGGTCGGCGCAAAGGCTGATCACGACGTTTGCGTCTGGATTCAGATAGACGTCACATGCGGATCGTCATCCCGGCGGTTCTGCAGCGGACCCTTGAGGCTGGCCTACCAGTTGCTTGGATCCCGCCCCGGCGCCAGTCAGCCGGGGCGGCGCTTCTGGAAACGCGCCCTACTTCGCGAGACATCGCTTCAAGCCTGCTGTCTCACGCCGCCCCGCGCATCGCCTTGCCATTCTTGAAGTGGATTCCGCATTCGCTTTTTAATTGCCCGCGCCAGCGCCCGGCTCTGGCATCTTCGTCGTCGCGAACAGGGCTGGTGCATGGCGCGCAACCGATCGAGCGATAACCGCGCGCGACGAGGGGATGCCGCGGCAGTTCATGCCTGTCCATGTAATTCGCGACGTCCTCTGGCATCCAGTCCGCCAGCGGATTGAGTTTCACGCGCGATTCTCCATCCCGTTCGACAAACGGGATTGCAGCGCGCGTATCCGACTGGAAACGCTTGCGTCCCGTGATCCAAGCCGCGAAGGGTTTCAGGGCCCGCTGCAACGGCGCCACCTTGCGCAGCTGGCAGCAGGCGTTGGCATCTGTCCGGTGCAGCGTGCCCTCGGGGTCGCTACGGAGAAGATAGTCGTCCGTCGGCCGGATCAACCTTACGTCGCTTAAGCGCAAGGTCGCTGCCACCTCACGCTGATAGTCGAGCGTTTCGGCAAACAGCATGCCCGTTTCGTTCAGCAAAATCGGCAAGTCCGGGTCGATCGTGGCAACCATGTGCAGGAGTACGATCGCCTCCGCACCAAAGGAAGACACCAGCGTAATTCGTCCTGCATACTCATGGTTGATGGCTCGGCACAGCCTGCCGAGCGCACCTGCGCTGTCGTCTGCGGAAATGATGACTGGGCATGGATTGGGGCTGAGGTCGCGCATGTGAATCCTGGAAAACAGTTCCTATTGAGCAAAATAAATAGCAACAATTTTTGATATATCGCAACTATGCGTCGATAGATAAAAAATATATTCTCCGGCGGATCGTCCGGGTCGAACAGCAGGCTCGGGATTCCGCGTTTCCGACAACTCCCGTCGACAGGAACGACCGATGGCCGAAATACCTGCCCGGTTCGCACGTTGTCCGAGTTCGCTTGGTGGCCGGATGCTTTAAGATCGCTCGCCTATCGCAAGCGAGCGGCGCAGGCGGAAACCCTGCAGGCTGTAGCGGCCGCCAGTGATGTAGCTGTACCGCGTCGCGCACCGCAGTCCCTGAGGCACGGCAAACCACGATCCGCCGCGAACGACCCGAACCGTGCAGTTTCCGCTAGTGCGGGCCGAGCCGTCACCGGGAGCGCCGACGTAATTTTCGTTCCAGCAGTCCTCGGTCCATTCCCAGCAGTTGCCGAGCATCTGATATATGCCCCAGGGGTTGGCTTCGAAACTGTCGGCGGCCACCGTTCCGCGCCGCCACTCGCCAGTGGCACCGCCGCCCTGGTAGGCATGATTGCCATCGTAGTTGGCCATCTCCGGCGAGATGGTCGAACCCCACCAGAACGTCGTCGACGTGCCGGCTCGCGCCGCGTATTCCCACTCGGCCTCGCTCATCAGACCGTAGGTCTCGCCGGCGCGCAGCGAAAGCCATGCCGCATAGGCCTTGGCATCATTCCAATTGATGCAAACGACGGGGTGGTCATCGTCCTGCGCGAAGCCCGGATTGCGCCAGCAGGCGTGGGGATCGAACCGCCAGCGGCTCGCCGTCCAGATGTAGGCTCCCGCATCGGCCTTGTGGCCAGTCGCTTCGACAAAGGTTGCGAACTGCGCGCGCGTAATGGCGTGACGGCCGACTGCGAAAGGTCCGGCGAACGTGACCGTGTGGACTGGGCCTTCGGAGGCTCCGCGTTCCGGCTCGCTTGCCGCGGAGCCCATTGCGAATTTGCCCGCCGGAACGACGACGAATTCCGGTCCGCCGGCCAGATCCGCGAACCACTCCCGCTTGCCATGGCCGGGCTTAAACAAGCTCCCGTCCCCGCCCGCATCGAGGCCTGTAGGGAACGCCGTCTCGATCCTTATGCTGTCAGTGGACAAACGTTTTTATACCTCAACCAAGGTGTGTGGTGGGAAGCAGCGAGCGCAGCCGCGCCAGGGGTACCGCCGTCTCGATAGTGTTCCAACCGGCGACCCCGATCAAGGCGGCAGCAAGCCAGCGGCGCCGGGAAGTCCGCACCGACGCGGCTTGGCATCGAAACCCGCCGCAACGCCTCGATCATCGAAATGCCACACGTTGTCACTTACGCTAATCGTGAGCCATGAAGATCGGAGCGGCCCGCTCGCGAGAAGGGTGTCGCTGTACTTGACATATCGGCCGGGTTCCGGATTGTTCCGGCCTAGAAAAAGAAAGTATTTGCGCGGAGTATCCAAGTGAGCGAGCGAACCGGTAAGAGCGTTATCATGCCCGACATGGTCGTCGAAGGTGACATGACCTCGAAGGGGCAGATCACCGTCAGCGGACGGGTGCAGGGTAATGTATCCGCGCACTCGGTGGTGATAAGCCAGTCCGGTGGAATATTCGGCTCGTTGCGGGCGCAAGACGCCGAAGTGCACGGCGCCGTTCAAGGCGATGTTTACATTCGCGAGTTGATCCGGATTGGCGAGACGGGCTCAGTCACGGGCAAGGTCGAGTACGGGAAGATAGCAATGGCGCAGGGCGGCACGCTGAGTGCGACGCTGCGAAACGTGCCCCCGCATCTGGCCGGCGATCTCAACCTGTCGGTCGACCGAGGCGGTTCTGTGCAAATTACAACCGCGGACCTGACCGCTTTTGATCCCGACGACGACGCCAAGGATCTGACGTTTACAGTTACGACCCCGACCAGCGGCTTCGTCGCGTTGGTCGCGGACCGTTCGACATCCATTAGCCAGTTTACCCAGGCCGATCTCGAGAATGGGCGCGTCATCTTCGTTCACGACGGCGGGAGCACACAGGCGGCGGGTTTCGACACGATCGTAGCGGACGCCAAAGGCGCGACGTCGGGGCAGACCCAGCACGTCAGCGTCTCGGTCAGGGCTTGAGCAAGTGGCAACGATCATTGTTATGATTTATAGTTCCGCCTTCAGTTGCTTCGATCGCATGAAAATTGAATCCGAGAGAATTTGAGCGGTAACATCAGGAGCCAACCGGGTGGACGTCGAGCAAGAACAGGTCCGTCGCGCTTGGTGGACGACCAACCAAGCACGAG
Source organism: Alphaproteobacteria bacterium BRH_c36 (assembly GCA_001516065.1). Taxonomy (GTDB): domain Bacteria; phylum Pseudomonadota; class Alphaproteobacteria; order Rhizobiales; family Hyphomicrobiaceae; genus Filomicrobium. The sequence goes on along the minus strand of LOEV01000207.1, from coordinate 1,993 downwards.
ACAAATCAAGCGCATGGGAAGGAGCGCTGCGATCTTGTTATCTCGACTGGGAATTGACCAAAGCCGTAGCAGACGAATTTCAAGCAAAAATACGTAAACGCAGGCTCGATGAAGTCAGCCTGGTTGAGTGTTACTGCGACCCTTGCTCAGGCCGGCGGGTTCGACAGCAACTCGACAAGGAAGGCCAACCCTTTGTTGGGATTCAGATCGTTGTTTCGGGCCACGAACGATTCAAGATTGGGGACAAGACCATAACCGTCGGCAGTGGAGATGTTGTTTTCTGGAATAGCTATGAAGCCACTGAGTTCGAGGTCGTCGAGCCACTGCACAAAATAACCTTGCTCATGCCTCAGGCGCTACTCGAATCTCGTCTTCAGCTTGGAATGCTGATCAGAGGCGGGATCGTAGACACCCGCACAGCGACCGGTGCATTACTCTATTCTCATATCCGCGGCCTGTGTATTCAATTTGAGGAAATTTCGTCGCAGGAAGTCTATGGCGTCAAATGGTCAAGTATCGAGCTGGCCGCTGCCGCAGCAGTATGGCTGCAACAACCAATGCTCACCTCCGCTCAAACGCATACCCGTCAAATTCAAAACTATATACTAAAAAATCTGCAGGATCCCAGCCTCTCCGTGAAACAGATTGCGGACAACAATGGAATCTCAATTCGTTATGTCCACTCTTTATTCAGTCCGTTGGGCGAAACGGTTTCTCATTGGATCATGGAACGTAGACTCGAACGTTGCAAAGACGCTCTTGCGTCACGCCACCAAAGCCGTGGTGTGGTAAAGGACGTCGCATTCCAATGGGGCTTCAACGATACCGCCCACTTCAGCCGCGTGTTCAAGAGACGCTTCGGGCGCACGCCGCTCGAATACTGGGAATATACGCATTCCTCTTAGAGCGCGTTCTTTTCATGGACTCGCGGCCGCGCGTCTCAGTGTTTGTTTTATCGCATGTTCGAACCGCATCTATTGTGCCCGCCTTCTAGGGGGCCGGCTTTTTGCCGGCTATGCTCTAGCGTCCGAATAAGTAAGGGTGTCCAACCATAACGCGCCAGACACCCTTGAAATTCTTCTCAGAAATGTTCTCTACGCCGCCGCCGACTTTTGCTCCTGCAAGAACGCATCCCATACCTGCTGAGCTTCGGCCCAACCGACATTGGCAATGATCGACCCGTCTTCTTCATTGAGGAAGGCAAGAGGACCGAGGAATGTCATGTAAAAGGCGCTGTCCACCGGAAAATTAGTCCGGTCGTGGCGTACGTCGGAAGCCTCAAAACCATAACCTGGTGCACGAGCAGTCTCGCCGCCTGCGGCTTCGCCACCTCGAATATCCATCTTTCCCTTATAGAGGAAGTATTCACCGGGCCCGGTGTGAATGTGCGTTGCAAACGAAGAACCGGCGGGGCAATCGAAAATTGCGGTCCAAGATCCCATTTCCGGCGAGACGTGAAGGAGACGCCACTTGATGCCGCCTGTTGCGAATCCCTCAAATGGTGCCCACGGGCCATCATCGATCTGCACGTATTCGTCCTGCGCCTTGGGTTTCATCAGTCTTCCTCCTAATGACTTGGCTCTTGGCCATATTTTTGAGCAGACTGCCATTTCAGTCTGGCGTGCACCGTACGGAATTGGTGTGTGTAGTGCATGCCCAGGCGTGCAGTGGCAGGTAGCGAAAAATGCAAATGAAGTGGTCGTCGGGAAAATGCGCCGTCCGGCCGCCGAGCCTGTCCCAGGGCGTCGAAGGGTTTCCCCGGTAACTGTTCACGACTTGCCTCGGCGCTACATCGGTTCGAATAGGAAACCGCTTGGAGCAGGCGAGATGCTGACCTCAGACGACTTCGACGCTTTCGAATATCCCGGCCCGGGCGGCGAGGCTGCCGCTCAAAAGGCTAAGACGAATCTTCAGACAATCGGTTCATCGCGGCATGTCGCGGACCGCCCCTTGACCCAGCCGCGCGCGCTCCAGCCCGGCTTGCCGTCCTGGC
>LOEV01000206.1 GCA_001516065.1 Alphaproteobacteria bacterium BRH_c36 | reverse complement strand
CCATCGAAACCCACGTCAATGCGCGCTCGGGCAAATACCGCCATCTCGTCCTGCCGGGCCGCTTTTCAGGCACCGAACTGCCCGAGATCGAGGCCATCGACCTGCGCAAGGAGCAGCCCGACAAGGGCCGCTGGCTGGCCCCGCGCCTTGCCGCCGAAATCGCCGAATGCCTCGAGCGCGGCCAGCAAAGCCTGCTTTTCCTCAACCGCCGCGGTTACGCGCCGCTGACGCTGTGCCGCGCTTGCGGTCATCGGCTCGAATGCCCGCAGTGCACCGCCTGGCTGGTCGAGCACCGCTTCAAGAAGCGCCTCGATTGCCACCATTGCGGCTTCTCCCTCCCGGTCCCCGACAAATGCCAGAAATGCGGAGAGGAAGGCACAATGACTGCCTGCGGCCCCGGCGTCGAGCGCGTCGCCGAGGAAGTCGCCGAGCGCTATCCGCAGGCACGCATCGCTTTGCTGTCGTCCGACCTGATCCCCGGCCTCACCGAGATGCGACAGGTGATAAAGTCGATCGAGGCCGGCGACGCCGACATCATCATCGGCACGCAGCTGGTCGCCAAGGGGCACCATTTCCCAAACCTCAATCTCGTCGGCATCGTCGATGGCGATCTGGGGCTTGCACAAGGCGCGGATCCGCGTGCCGGCGAGCGCACGTTCCAATTGCTGCATCAGGTGACGGGCCGCGCTGGGCGCGCGCTGATCCGGGGCCGCGCCTACATCCAGACGCACCTGCCGGAGCACCCGGTGATGGCCGCCATCATCTCCGGTGACCGCGAAGCGTTCCTGGAACGTGAGATCGCCCAACGTCAGGCCGGCATGCTGCCGCCCTACGGGCGCCTCGCCGCCCTTGTCGTCTCCTCGCGCGATAAGGCGGCCGCGGAACGGATCGCCCGTGAAATTGCCATTCGGGCGCCGGCCGCCGAACGCATCCAGGTGCTCGGTCCCGCAGAAGCGCCAATCGCGGTAATCCGCGGCCGCCATCGCTGGCGGATTCTGGTCAAGGCTCCGCGCGAAATCGACATGCAAAGTTATCTGCGCGAATGGCTTTCCCGCCTGCCGCCGCTGAAGGGCGACAACCGACTCGCAGTCGATGTCGATCCGTATTCGTTTTTGTGAGCGATAGGCGAGAGTTGTCGGACGCTACTTTTGCGCGACTGCGCCAGATTCTCTATGGTAGCTTCCGCGTGGAGGCAGCATTTGACCAGGATCCAGATTCACCACAGGACGGCCTACCGCTACCGGGAACCGCTCGAATTCGGCCAGCACAAGTTGATGCTTCGCCCCCGTGAGAGCCGCAGTCTGCGTCTCTTGTCGCATGAGCTTGTGATCGCGCCAGCAGCGGCCGTCACATGGGCGCATGACGTTTTTGGCAACGCTGTAGCGACCGCCACGTTTCAAGAGCCGTCGAACGAACTTGTCATCAACAGCATTGCGGAGCTGACTCTCGATGTTGAACGCTGGCCCGTATTCGATATCGCGGCTTCTGCCGCGAACTACCCATTTCTGTTGACCGAAGATGAGATGGCCGATCTCGGGGCGTTGCGGCTTCAAGCTTATCTAGACTCTGAAGGACGACTCCGGGACTGGGCATCGGGATTTGTCGCCGGAAGCCCGACCGATACACTCGCATTGCTGAAGGACTTGTCTGCGGGCGTTGCCGCACGGATCGGCTATGAATATCGCGAGAACGACGAAGCCCAGTCTCCCTCGATCACCCTCGACCGCGATAAAGGTTCGTGCCGCGACTTCGCAGTCCTTTTTGTAGATGCGGTGCGTAGTCTCGGTTTCGGCGCACGGATCGTGTCGGGCTACCTGTACGACCCCGGCCAGGATGCCGTGGGGTCAAAAGGTGCAGGCTCGACGCATGCATGGGCCGAAGTCTATGTGCCTGGAGCAGGTTGGATTGTATTTGACCCCACCAACCGCAGCGTCGGCGGGTTCAATCTTATTCCTGTCGCCGTCGGGCGTCACATCCGCCAGACAATGCCCATCTCCGGCAGCTTCGTTGGAAACCCGGATGCTTTCGAACATATGGATGTACAGGTTGAGGTCAGTCCTTCGTCACCTTGAACTCGATGCGGCGGTTCTTCGCCCGGTTGTTCTCGGTGTCGTTCGAAGCGACCGGGCGGCTGTCGCCGTAGCCAGCCGATCTGATGCGGTTCCCGCCGACGCCCTTGCCCGTCAAGAACTCCACCACCGACTGCGCCCTCTGTTCGGAAAGCCGCTGATTTGAATTCGACAACCCGACCGTGTCGGTATGCCCCTCCACAGTGATCTTTTCCACCTCCGGGCAGCGGTTGGCGATATCGGCGAGGCTATCGAGCAGCGGCCGGCTCTTGTCGTCGAGCTGAGCGCTGCCGCTGCGGAAATAGATCGCGTTCGTCTGCGAGATGACTTCCAACCGGTTTTCGCAGGCTTCGGCGGTGATATTGTCGGATGCTTCCTTGGCACGAAGCTTTTGGCGTTCGGCGCGCGCGCTTTCCAGCTCCGGTTTTGCTTCTCCCGTTCCAAACACCAGATCGAACGTAATGGAAGCTCCCGGAGCGATAAGTATTCCGCCGACCAGCTCGGCGAGCTTGCCGACGTTGCCTTCAAGTCCGAAGTCTTTCGCCGCGACGATGACCGGCTTGATGGTTGCAACCGATACCGTAGTATCGTTGATCAGCGTGACCCACACCGGAGCCTGGAACTCTTTTTCCAGGCCATGCATGCCCACCGTGAAATCCAACAGATAGGGGATCCGGGTCTGGCCGGTCAGATTCTCCAGCTTCGACTTGTTGATGTTCGCGGTTATCTGCGCCTCGGGGAATTTGAACGTCTCGAACAGCAGAAACCGCATGCGCACATTGCGCAAGTCGTGGTGCGTGTCGATCGATTCGAGCTGGATATTAATGACTGCGTTGCCGTCTTCTGTGACGCCGCCCTCGACGGCGTTGAACTGGTGGGTCTCGAAAACCTCGTTCTTTTTCACGGTCTGCATGTAGACGTTTGACAGGCGCGGGTTCAGCACCCACTCCTGACTTAGCAAATCCTTGGCATTCGCATGGCCGGAAAAAAGACCCGCGGCCAGCACGCCCACAGCGAAAAATCCGCGAATCAGTGCAATCGTCATGTCGTTTCCCCCAGTCGAACCAAGTCGTATCGAAGCGATCATCGGTCTTGCCTGTGAGCTCAATTGCAGCCGGACATGGACCATTTCATCAGCGCAATCTTGAATGCCCCGCCCATGGGGTGCTGGTGGCGCAACACGTCCTTGGCGCTTTTCGCGTACGTCTTGCCCTGCTCGCACAAGCGGTCCTTGTTCCATTTGTGGCAGGTCGCGCAGCTCTTCTTCCATAGTTCATCGGGCAAGCCTTCGATCGGAGCAAACAACGGCACGGTCTCGATCAACTGCTCCAACGACAGCCCGTTGACCGGGTAGGGTCCAAACGGCACAGGCTGTTTATAGCGGAGTTCGTCGCTGTCGCTGCCGCTATCGTCGTTCGCGGTTTGCCGCGCCTTCGGCTCTGGCGACTGGCTGGGCGGGCTGGCGGCAGTCGGTTTCGGCTGCGGCTTGGGGTCCGGCGCACGCGCCACCCGATCCTTCTGGACAGGTTCGCGATTCGCCATCGTGTTGTCGTCTTCGCCTTGAGCAGCGGTCTTCGTTCCTTCGCATGAGACGGTTTGGTCGAGCATGGGCAGGTAGCGCCGGCATTCGCCTTGCGCCGAGTCGCTTTCACTATTCTTCCGGTCGCCATCCGAAAGGCTCTTCAGGTAGCGCATCGGCGCCCAGCCTTCGACGGCGGTCGTCTGGTCGGAGTCCTCGAGCTTGTGGATGACATATCCCCAATCGCGGCCTTCGAATTTGTCCTCCTTCGTTACGCAGGCCGTATCACCGCCAACCATAACGTCGATATACGTAGTGCCGCCGATATCCTTTGAAATATTGAGCAGGCCGGTGTCGACCTTGTAGGGGACACAAGCCGTCCCTGCCGCGGAGGCGGCGCCGGGAAGGGTGGCGAGTGCGAGCAGCAGAACCCAGCGACCTATCATCGTGCTTCCCGGAATCTCGGCAGCCGGCCTCAAAAATGGAGGTGGCGGCAAGTGGCGTTGCGCGGCTGGCGAGGACGGGTGGGGTGATCGCACGGCGCAACCGAGCCCTCAATGTCACACCCTGGTGTGCGTTTTGCAACGGCTCAGCTGGGTCAGCATTACCGTAAACTCTAATTCGGACGGCAATGGTGCCTGGATCGCACAGAGGAAATGGAGATCGGTATTAGCTGTCGAGGTGGTTTGGAGATCGAGGCCTGCGAAGCAAGAATACGCCGCTTCACATCGCCTTGAAGCAGTCCAGGGAGTCTTGAACTTGGGCGGCCTGCGTGCTGGCCTGCATCGCAATCGTTCCGACACAAGCTTGCGCAGTGTCGGCAATTCAGTTCCGACACAAGCTTGCGCAGTGTCGGCAGTCGAGTTTTGAACATCGAACAGAAGAAAGATCCACCATGCCCGCTCCGCAGCGAATTTTGTTCCCCGGTGCCACCGGTCACGAACTCGCCGCCCGACTCGACTTGCCGGTAGGCACGCCGCGCGCCTACGCCCTCTTCGCCCATTGCTTCACGTGCTCGAAGGATCTCGCGGCCGCCCGGCGTATCGCCCAGGGTCTCGCTGAAGAGGGTATCGGCGTCGTGCGGTTCGACTTTACCGGCCTGGGTCACTCCGACGGCGAGTTCGCCAACACTAACTTTTCATCCAACATCGCCGATCTCGTCGCAGCCGCCGATTACATGCGCGCCAATCTTGCCGCGCCCTCGATCCTTATCGGCCATTCGCTGGGCGGCGCGGCGGTGCTGGCAGCGGCAGGTGAAATCGCAGACGTCAAGGCGGTGGCAACCATCGGGGCCCCCTCGGACGTCGCTCACGTACTCCACCAGTTCGGATCCTCGCTAGACGAAGTCGCAGCCGAAGGCGAGGCGCACGTGAGGCTGGGCGGCCGACCCTTCACGATCAAGCGACAGTTCATCGAGGACGCAGGCGGCCACGACCTGTTAGCCCGGATCGGCGCCATGAAAAAACCGCTGCTGGTTCTGCACAGTCCCACCGACGAAATCGTCGGTATAGAAAACGCTTCGGCGATCTTCAAAGCAGCAAAGCACCCGAAAAGCTTCATTTCCCTCGACAACGCCGACCACTTACTGACCCGCGCAGAGGATGCCGCCTACGCCGCCCGCGTCATATCTGCTTGGGCTGCACGCTTCCTCTCAGCCGAAAACATCGTCGCCGATCAGGGAGTCGAAAACGTCGTAGTCACCGAGACCGCAGCCGGCAAGTTTCAGAATTCCGTGCGCTCAGGGGCGCACCGCATCCTTACCGACGAGCCCGAGTCCGTCGGCGGCCTCGACTCGGGGCCAAGCCCATATGATTTCCTTAGTATCGCGTTGGGCGCCTGCACCTCGATGACGCTGCGCATGTACGCCGACCGCAAAAAACTCGGCCTCGGCCGCATTTCCGTCGAGGTACGCCATGGCAAAGTGGATGCGGCGCATTGCGAGGACTGCGAAGCCGCGGCGGAAGGTCGCGAGGGCCGTATCGACCGCTTCGAGCGCATCATTTCTGTGGAAGGAGCAATCGATGCGGGCCTGCGCGAAAAGCTTGTTGAGATCGCTGGAAAGTGCCCCGTTCACCGGACGCTGGAAGCCGGTTCGGCGGTGGTCACGCGGATTGCCCGCGGCGTCGCCGACTGACGCGGGCTGATGATCTAGCGATCATGTGCACCAGCAACACAGGGCTGGGACGGCCGAATGTGCCCAACAGTTATACACCTTGCGGCATCCCTGCAACTTACGGCCCGTTGATGCATCGCACAGTGCGTGATAGACCCCCATTCCGTGACATGGGAAAGCGCGGTGTTGTTCGCCGCCGCTGACCGAAATCACAACATCTTCCGCGCCGGGCATTGGCTGTGAATTCGTTTCCGCAGCCCTTTCGGCGCGTTTCCCGACACGCTTAACAAGAGCGATCGACGTGGCAACAGACGACCTTAACTTGTCGAGCATGCCCGGCCGCTACGCCGGAGCATTGTTCGAATTGGCCAACGGCCAGCAGAAAGCCGCCGATGTGGAGAAGGATCTCTCCGCTTTTCAGGCCCTTCTCGACGAAAGTGAAGATCTACGGCGCCTTGTGGCGAGCCCGGTCTTCACCGCCGAGGACCAGGACCGCGCTCTAAAGACTTTGAGCGACAAAGCGGGCCTTTCGGAACTGACCTCGAACTTCCTGCGCGTCATCGCGCGCAACCGCCGTCTGTTCGCTCTCCCGCAGATGATTTCCGCTTATAAGAGCCTTGCTGCCAGATCGCGCGACGAAGTCACCGCCGAAGTGACGACCGCCCAGCCGCTCAGCGACGAACAGGCCGCTGAACTCAAGAAGACCCTGACCGCTTCGGTGGGCAAGACCGTGATGCTCGACACTCGCGTCGATCCCTCGATCCTTGGCGGCCTTATCGTCAAGGTCGGCAGCCGCATGGTCGATTCTTCGCTACGTACGAAACTGACCGCGATCCGCATGGGGCTCAAGGGAGCCGCCTGACTGTTGCGGGGTCCCGCATGGGCCGCCTCGACGAAATAAACCGGTGTACGCAGTCGCAAGGATGCGGCGCACCGGACTGGACGAACCGGACTTGAATTTTCACCGCTCCCCGCGGTGTCGAACAGAAACGCTAAAAGCTTATGAGGTCACGCGATGGAAATCCGCGCCGCAGAGATCTCCTCGATCTTGAAGGAGCAGATTCAGAACTTTGGCAAAGAGGCCGAGGTATCTGAAATAGGGCAGGTGCTTTCCGTCGGTGACGGAATCGCCCGCGTTTACGGCCTCGACCGCGTCCAGGCCGGTGAAATGGTGGAGTTCCAGGACGGCACCAAGGGCATGGCCCTCAACCTGGAAGCCGACAACGTCGGCGTCGTGATCTTTGGCGACGACCGCAACATCATGGAAGGCCAGACGGTCAAGCGTACCGAGGCTATCGTGGAAGTTCCAGTTGGCAAGGGTCTGCTTGGCCGCGTTGTCGACGGTCTCGGCAATCCGATCGACGGCAAGGGCCCTATCCAAGCGGCCGAACGCAAGCGCGTTGACGTCAAGGCGCCGGGCATCCTGCCGCGTAAATCGGTGCACGAGCCGATGGCTACCGGCCTCAAGGCTGTCGATGCCCTGATCCCCGTTGGCCGCGGCCAGCGCGAACTTATCATCGGCGACCGCCAGACCGGCAAGACCGCGATCATTCTCGATACATTCTTGAATCAGGGACCGATCAACCAGAGCGACGACGAATCCCAGAAGCTCTATTGCGTCTACGTCGCTGTTGGGCAAAAGCGTTCGACCGTCGCCCAGTTCGTCAAGGTGCTCGAAGAGCGCGGCGCGCTGCAGTACTCGATCATCGTCGCCGCTACCGCTTCCGACCCGGCGCCCATGCAGTATCTCGCACCGTTCACCGGCTGCACCATGGGCGAGTACTTCCGCGATAACGGCATGCACGCCGTGATCGCTTACGACGACTTGTCCAAACAGGCCGTCGCCTACCGCCAGATGTCCCTTCTGCTGCGTCGTCCTCCCGGCCGCGAAGCCTACCCCGGCGACGTTTTCTATCTCCACTCGCGCCTGCTCGAACGTGCTGCCAAGCTCAACGAGAACCACGGCGCCGGTTCGCTGACCGCGCTTCCAGTTATCGAAACGCAGGCCAACGACGTCTCGGCCTACATTCCCACTAACGTAATCTCCATCACCGACGGCCAGATCTTCCTCGAAACCGACCTCTTCTATCAGGGCATCCGCCCAGCCGTGAACGTCGGTCTTTCGGTGTCGCGCGTCGGCTCGGCAGCCCAGACGAAAGCCATGAAGCAGGTCGCCGGCAAGATCAAAGGCGAGCTTGCCCAGTACCGCGAGATGGCCGCCTTCGCGCAGTTCGGATCCGACCTCGACGCCGCCACCCAGAAGCTGCTCGCTCGCGGCGCCCGCCTGACCGAGCTTCTCAAGCAGCCTCAGTTCTCGCCGCTGAAGATGGAAGAGCAGGTCTGCGTGATCTTCGCTGGTACGCGTGGCTATCTCGACGCCATCGCCGTCGACGCCGTCGGCAAGTTCGAGGAGCAGCTTCTTTCGACGCTGCGCAGCCAGCACGCCGGCATCCTCGAGTCGATTCGCTCGGAGAAGAAGCTGACCGACGACACCGAGAAAGCCCTGGTTGGCGTTCTCGACAGCTTCGCCAAGAACTTCTCAGCCTGAGTCCGGTCCGGACTGTGTCGACCTGACCTTCGATCCATCGCTAGACCGTTGCCGTGCTCCTTCGGGATCCGGCGGCGGCGCACAAGACCAGGAAAAGAGACGGCGAGATGGCGAGCCTCAAGGACCTACGAAACCGCATCAACTCGGTGAAGGCGACCCGCAAGATCACCAAGGCGATGCAGATGGTGGCAGCAGCCAAGCTGCGTCGCGCACAGGAGGCAGCCATTGCTGCACGCCCCTATGCCGAGCGCATGGATGCCGTCCTGTCGAACCTCGCCCGAGGCGTCGCCAGCCCCGAGGGCGCTTCCCAGCTCCTCGTCGGTACCGGCAAGGACGATACGCATCTGCTTGTCATGATGACCGCCGAACGCGGCCTGTGCGGCGGCTTCAACTCCAACATCGCCAAGCTGGTGCGCAATGACGCCAAACGCCTGATAAAAGCTGGCAAGACGGTGAAGATCCTGGCGGTCGGCCGCAAGGGCGCTGACAACCTCAAGCGCGACCTGGGCAAATTCATCACCGACCGCGTCAGTCTTGCCGGAATAAAGACGCTCGGTTTCGACAAGGCCGCCGAAATCGCCGATCGCGTGATGTCGCAATTCGCCGCTGGCGATTTCGACGTCTGCACGATCTACTTCTCGCAATTCGAGTCCGTCATCTCCCAGAAGCCGACCGCGCTTCAGTTGATCCCGGCATGCTTGCCCGACGCGGCGGCATCCGGTGAAGCCGCCGCCGACAGCGTGGTCTACGACTACGAGCCTGAGGAGAACGAGATTCTTGACTATCTCCTGCGCCGCAATATCTCGACGCAGATCTTCCGCGGTCTCCTTGAAAACGCGGCTTCCGAGCAGGGCGCGCGTATGTCCGCGATGGACAACGCCACGCGCAACGCTTCCGACATGATCGACAATCTGACGCTCATCTACAACCGCCAGCGCCAGGCCCAGATCACCAAGGAACTCATCGAAATCATTTCGGGCGCCGAAGCGCTCTGAGGAACGGCAAAGACGAGGATTGGGTAATGGCTGACAAAAAAAACGGACGCATCAAGCAGGTGACGGGCGCCGTCGTCGACGTACAGTTCGACAACGCGAATCTGCCGGCAATTCTCAACGCGCTGGAGACCGACAACCACGGCAACCGACTCGTGCTTGAGGTCGCCCAGCACCTCGGCGAGAACACCGTCCGCACGATTGCGATGGACTCCACCGAAGGCCTCGTGCGCGGCCAGGACGTCATCGACACCGGACGAGCCATCGCAATTCCAGTCGGCGTCGGCACGCTCGGCCGGATCATGAACGTCATCGGCGAGCCCGTTGACGAAGCCGGCCCGATCGAGGGCGACTACCTCCGCCCGATCCACGCCCAGGCCCCTGATTTCGTCGAGCAGTCGACGGAGGCCGAAATCCTTCCCACCGGCATCAAGGTCATCGACCTGCTCGCGCCTTATGCCAAGGGCGGCAAGATCGGCCTCTTCGGGGGCGCCGGCGTCGGCAAAACCGTTCTCATCATGGAACTCATCAACAACATCGCCAAGGTTCACGGCGGCTATTCCGTGTTCGCCGGTGTCGGCGAGCGCACGCGCGAAGGCAACGACCTCTACTACGAAATGATCGAATCGAAGGTGAACGTGAATCCGGCCGAGAACAACGGTTCGGCGGAAGGCTCCAAGGCCGCGCTCGTGTACGGCCAGATGAACGAGCCTCCCGGCGCCCGCGCCCGCGTTGCTCTCACGGGCCTGACGGTTGCAGAGCATTTCCGAGACGAAGGCCAGGACGTTCTCTTCTTCGTCGACAACATCTTCCGCTTCACCCAGGCCGGTTCGGAAGTGTCCGCGCTCCTCGGCCGTATCCCGTCGGCGGTGGGTTATCAGCCGACGCTCGGCACCGACATGGGCAGCATGCAGGAGCGCATCACCACGACGCAGAAGGGATCTATCACCTCCGTGCAGGCCGTCTACGTTCCCGCCGACGACTTGACCGACCCCGCGCCAGCCTCGACGTTCGCACACTTGGACGCGACCACCGTTCTGTCACGCTCCATCGCGGAAAAGGGCATCTACCCGGCCGTTGACCCGCTCGATTCGACTTCGCGCATGCTCGACCCGCGCATCATCGGCGAGGAGCACTACCGCGTCGCCCGACGCGTCCAGGAAATTCTGCAGCGCTACAAGGCCCTCCAGGACATCATCGCCATCCTCGGCATGGACGAACTCTCCGAAGACGACAAGATGACGGTGGCCCGCGCCCGCAAGATCGAGCGCTTCCTTTCGCAGCCCTTCGACGTCGCCGAAGTTTTCACCGGTTCTCCGGGCGTACAGGTGCCGCTCGAAGACACCATCAAGAGCTTCAAGGGGCTCTGCGACGGCGAATACGACCACCTGCCCGAGCAGGCGTTCTACATGGTCGGCACCATCGCCGAAGCCATCAACAAGGCCGAGAAGCTCGCCGAAGCGGCTTGAACCGTTTCGTGACGCAAATCGCTCCCGTGAATCGCCATCAGGCTTGACGCCGTGCGATTCGCTCGCTGAAGAATAGAGCAAGTCGCCGGTGACCATAGCCGGGATGAGCTCAAAACCAATGGGAGGGGTAAATGGCGTCAGAGACACAAGACGCGCAGTTGGCCGACTTCGGCTCCTGCTGCGAAGAATTGAACCAGGTGATGTCGGGCGAGGAATTCGAACCGCTCGTCACCGTTGGTGGCGATGGCATCCTCTACATGTCGGTTGGATTGATCGACATTGAAGAGGAAGAACCGGGCATGGTCGATCATCCGGTCTTCTACTGCCCATTCTGCGGCACCAAGGTGCAGGACGCTGAAGCCATCCGCACACAGCTCGATGCGGCTGACGAGGCCGAGGAGTCCTGATCCGATTGGATACTGGGCCAAGATACGCGATTGATTGAGGGTTGGATAGAATGGCAGGCACGTTCAAGTTCGAGCTGGTAAGCCCCGAGCGAATCCTTATGTCGGTTGACGTCGATCAGGTCATCGTGCCTGGAGCCGAAGGCCAGTTCACCGTTCTTCAAGGCCACGCTCCCGTCATTTCGACGCTGCTGCCGGGCGTTATCCATGTCAGGTCCGCGGAGATCAAGAAGTCGATCTTCGTCCGCTCTGGATTCGCTGAAGTGACCGCCGACCAGCTCACCATCCTTGCCGAACGCGCCTTTATCGTCGATGAGGTGGACCCGCGCCACCTCGACGAAGAACTCGAACTGGCGCACCGCGCACTCGATAGCGCAGATAGCGACGATGCCCGCCTGCATGTTACCCGCGCCATCGAGCAGCTGAAGGTCCTGGTGGGCGGGGCAGCCTGACAGGATCTGCGCTCCTCCAACAAAACGATCGACACCGCAATCGCTAAAGCCGCGCTGACCGTATGTGGGGTCGCGCGGCTTTTCCTTGTCTGAATTTCAACTTGATCCGAACCGGGGCGCCGAACTCTCAGCGCTTATTCGGTCTTCTGGAAAATTCCCGTCGTCACAATAAGCTGGTCGGCTTCCACGGCATCCATTTGGTCGAGATCGCCGTCGGGACCAATCAGCACGATTGAGCAGCTTTCCCCGCATGCCGCCTGCACCGTCGCCCCGGCATCCATGGCGAATTCCGTCTGTTGTTCTCCAATAGTGACGATGACCGTGTAGTTGGCTTCGTCGTTATTCATAAAGCTGAGCGCGGCCGCCGGAGCGGTGAGCCCAATCAGTGCAGTGAGCGCAATTCCTGATTGCATGGTCTTGTTCATATTCAAATCTCCAAGAGATGAATGAGGGCGCCTGTCGGTGTCCACCTCGCGCAACGCGCGCGGTCGGGAGTTAATGCCGACACCAAGTGACCTGCGACCAAGTAATTATTTCGAATGCTTGCCAGGCGTGTGATAATTCAAAAGTTCTCTCGAGTGGTTGCCGCAGAATGGAGGCGAACTTCGGAGACGGGACACTAGCGTCGAGCAGGCGCGCCGGTCAGCGTCCCAGCAGGTTCGAAAACTCGTGGAGCACGGCGAGGTAGACGTCCCGTTTGAAAGGCACGATCAGGTCGAGTAGCTCCTGTTGGGAAGCCCACCGCCACGCATCGAACTCCACTTCATGCGGCGGTGCCGGAGTAATGTTGATCTCCTTGTCGTCGCCAGTAAAGCGCATGGCGAACCACTTCTGCGACTGGCCCTTGTAGCGCCCGCCCCATTTGCGGCCGGCGACGTCCGTGGGCAGGTCGTAGCGGTACCAGGAGCTTGCCTCCGCAATAATCTCGACGCTAAGCCGGCCGATCCCCGTTTCCTCATGAAGTTCCCGGTAGGCCGCCGCGGCGGGGTGTTCACCCTTGTCGATTCCGCCCTGGGGCATTTGCCACCATAGACCGGGTCCCTTGGGATCGTTGCGCTTCTTGGAACCCGTCCGGCGTCCTATCCAGACCTTGCCGGAGGCGTTGAGCACCATGACGCCGACACACGGGCGGTAGCCAAGGTGGGCGCTACGTGTGCCGCTGGCCAGTTCGTCCTTGCTCATGGTGTACTCCTTGAAGCGCGCATCCTGGCTTGATCCGATGTTCTCGCCAGTCATTCGGCATCCAGCGCAGCCGGTATCGATTTGCGCTAAAAGAAGGGGCGCCGCAAGGGCGCCCCATATCCACATCGTCGGACTCCAGGCTTTCGCCGTCACCAGCTCTCAAGGCTTGGACTTTTCATCTTCGGCCTTCGGCGGCGTCACTTCAGCCTTTTTCTCAACTGTCGCCTCAACCTTCGGCGGCGGCGCCGTCACCTTGCCGCGCAGGAAGTTCAGCGCGAACTGCAGCTGCGTGTCCTTCTCGGGTTCCTTGGGGACGTAGGCCGAAGAGCCCGATTCTTCTTCTTCGACGTCCTTGTTCTTGAGGTGCCCGCGCAAGCTCGCTTCGCCGCGTGGCTTTGGTTGCTTTTTGTCTTTCAGCTCATCAGGCAGTTCCTGCTCGATCAGGATATCGGGTTCGATGCCCTTGGCCTGGATCGACCGGTTGCGCGGCGTGTAGTAGCGCGCCGTCGTCAGGCGTATCGCGCCGTTCGCACCGAGCGGGATGATGGTCTGCACAGACCCTTTGCCGAAAGAACGGGTACCCACGATGGTTGCACGACCGTGATCTTGAAGGGCGCCGGCAACGATTTCCGAAGCCGATGCCGAACCGCCGTTGATCAGGACGATGACCTTCTTGCCGTCGGTGAGGTCACCCTTGCGCGCCGAGCTGCGCTGGGTTTCCTCGCTATTGCGGCCCTTGGTGATCACGATCGCACCCTGCTCAAGGAAATCATCGGAAATCGAGATTGCCTGATCGAGCAGTCCGCCTGGGTTATTGCGCAGGTCGATGACATAGCCCTTGAGCTTGTCCTCTCCGATTTCCTTTCGCAGGTCCTTGACGGCCTTCACGAGGTTCGCGTGCGTTTGTTCGTTGAACGTCGTCAGCTTGATATACGCGATGTCGTCGTCGGCACGGGCCTTGACCGGATTGATCCTGATGACGTCGCGAACAATCTTGATTTCGAGCGGCTCGTCCTGGCCCTTGCGAATCACGGTCAGGATGATCGGGGTGTTGACCGGCCCCCGCATCTTTTTGACTGCATCCTCGAGCGACATGCCCACGATGGATTCCCCATCGAGCGCCGTGATCAAATCATTGGTCTGCACCCCCGAACGCGCAGCTGGCGTATCGTCGATTGGCGCCACCACCTTGACCACCTGGTCTTCCATGGTGACCTCGATGCCGAGCCCGCCGAATTCGCCTCGCGTTTGCACCTGCATGTCGCTGAAGCTTTCAGCCGACAGATAGGCGGAGTGCGGGTCGAGCGCGCTCAACATGCCGTTGATCGCATTCTTGATCAGCTTCGAGTCGTCGGGCTTTTCGACATAGTCGGATCGAACCCGTTCAAGCACGTCACCGAACAGGTCGAGCTGCCTGTATAGGCTCGTGTTCGGGGATGTCGCCGAATACGTCTGCGAAACGTTGAGCAGCGTCGTCGCGCCGGCGAGGGCGGTCATAAAAAGGAACGTCCAGAACGCAAAGTCGGTCTTGCGCATAGTCTTTATCACCCTCTTGGGTTGGGAACCCACCATGGGGCAGGATCAATTGGTCGCCCGTCTTTGCGGAATTCCACATATAGGACGGGAGAAGTCTCTTCGGAACTCTGTTTCACCGTCGGCGGCGCCTCGCTCATCGTTCCAACCGGCTCTGCGGCTAGGACAAATTGTCCTGGTTGCACATCGATTCGCGTCATTCCGGCCAGAAGCACATGATACCCACCGCCGGCGTTAATGATCAAGAGTTGCCCATAACTCCGAAACGGACCTGCATAAACTATCCAGCCATCACACGGAGATGTGATCTGGGCGGCATGCCGCGTGCGGAACACGATACCCTTTGAATTCTGGCCGTACTGGGTTTTTTCATCATATTTGAGCACGAGTTCGCCGCCGGTTGGACGCGGCAGCTTTGCCTTGGCGAGATGGAACGGGATCGCCGGCTCGATGCGGGCGGCGCTGGTGCGGCCGAAACCCGCAGCCGAAGGCGCCAGCACGGCGACTTCAAATTCCTGCGCCGGATCGCGAAGGGTCGTCGGCGTACCGGCTTCCTTGATCAGTCCCGGATCGTCTTCGACGGGCACCCGCGGGCGCTCTCCCTGGACGGTTCCCAGCCGTTCGCGTGAGGCTGCAGCATCGAGCGTATGCGCCACTTTCTCGTCGTGTGCCTTCATTTCCGCGGTTTCGGCCGTATCGAGCTTCTGCATCAGCTCCGACAGCGACGAAACGTTGCGCGAGATCTCGGCAGCTGCCGTGCGGACCTTGGCCAGTTCCGACTGGCGTTCAGCCAACGACGTTTGCTTTGCAGTCATTAAGCCTGACAATCGGGTACGCGCGTCAAGCAGGCTTTTCGTTTCCGCTTTCAGCTGCTGGGTTTCCGTTTCTATATCCGTCATGACGCGGACCAGTTCTTTCAGTCTGCCGGCCAGCGCCAGAGCTTGTTTACTCATGGTTGGAAAGGCCGCCGCCAACAGCATTGCGCTGCGCACCATCGACAGGGCGTCCTCACGATGGGTAATCATTACCGGCGGCGGATTGCGCCCCATGCGCTGCAGAACCGCCAGCAGACCAGCGATCTGGCCATGGCTTTGCGCCAGAGAGCCGCGCACCAACTGCTCCTGCGACCTCAATTCATCAAGGCGCGCCTCCTGCGCCGTCATGCGCGCTTCGCTCTTCTGAATGAGCGCAGCTGTCTCGAGCAGGCGCGCATTCAGGCGCTCGCGCTCCTTCTGCAGATCCTTCAGGCTGACTTCGAGTTCGTGCGCCTTGCCCTGCGTCGATTGCAGCTGATTGCGCTGCGATTCGAGCTTGAGGCGGGCTTCCTCCAGCGTTTCCTGCGCCAACCCCACACCCGCCGACAGCGCCAGAAGCGCCGCGCCAAGCGGTAGGTTCGTTAAACGGAAACAGTGGAAGCGGCGCAAAATTCTTCTGTCCAGTTTCTTTAAGGTCCGCCTGAGACCTAAGTCCGGTCGCGGGCGAGGGTTCTTGGTTGCGTTTTTACTTTGTATGCCAAGGTCTGTGACGCGCTGCTAATGTTCCGGTGCTGACATTTGCTTCCTATTGCGGCCAACTTCCGATCAAATGTCAGGACCATAAGGAACACTAGCTATTCCATGAGTCTAGTGTAGCTTTTGCACCTGACGTTTGGTTTCGAGTTCAGCCGCAAGCGGGTACCAAATGTCAGGTGCGCTACACTAGCAACAGCGCACTGGAACGTGTTAATTCCGGTGGCAAAAGGGTGTAACCAACACTGGACCGACAATTGCGGCATTTATTGTGCGCACCGATTGCTGAACTGTTTCGTAACGCCGTGCGTTGCCCCTGAACGGAGGCCGGTTGACGCGACGGCAAACACGCCAAGCCAATACGGGCTCTTCCGAAGCGTCGGGAAAAAACCTTGGCAAGACTTGCCAAGAAGAAATTGCGGCTGCTGGTTCCCCTGGTTCGCGCCAGCCCGGCCGCCTCCGAACCGCCTCGCACCTTGGAAAAACATGCAAACCACACTCTACTATTTGGCAACGCTTGCAACGCTCTCCGTCCTTGTTGTTCTCTGTTTGGGCCTTTACACGCTGCTTGGCAACTCAACCGCAAGCCTCAGCCAGAAGCTGATGCGCTGGCGCGTCGGGCTCCAGTTTCTGGCCATCCTGCTCGTTATTGGCTTTGTGTTGCTCAATCGCTGAGACGTTCCGAACGAAAAGGACCTGCTGCCATGGTCAAGTTGAATAAAATCTACACACGCACAGGTGATGCCGGCACCACCGGCCTGGGCACCGGTGAACGCGTTGTTAAATACGACAAGCGCATCGCCGCCTATGGGACGGTCGATGAGGCCAATGCCGCCATCGGGCTCGTCCGCCTGCATCTGGGCGAAGACGACGCGATTGTCGATGAGATCCTTGGGCGGCTGCAAAACGATCTGTTTGACCTTGGCGCCGATCTGTGTGTCCCCGATCGCGGCGAAGAACTGCCCTACGAGCCCCTGCGCATCAGCGACGAGCAGGTCACGCGGCTTGAACAGGAAATCGACCGCTTGAATGCGGATTTGCAACCCCTTAGGTCCTTCGTGTTGCCCGGCGGTTCGCCGGCATCGGCCTACATGCACCTGGCACGGACCATCAGCCGTCGCGCCGAGCGCCTGATGACGGAACTCGCCGCCGATGAGAATGAGCCGGTCAGCACTGCTGCACTCAAGTATATCAACCGCTTATCCGACCTTCTCTTTGTCGCCGGGCGTTATACCAACGGGCGAGGTGAGGGCGATATTCTATGGGTTCCCGGGGCCAACCGCTGACTTGAAGTCGGTAAAAAGCGGAAGCTAGTGTCCCGTCTCCGAAGTTCGCCTCCACTCTGCGGCAACCACTCAAGCGAACTTCTGAATCGTCACACTAGCCGGCCTCGGTTTGACCCACTCCCAAGTTGACAAGGTCGGCTGGGCCATCGACAAGGATTGCCGATGGTGAAAGGCCGCATCCTACGGTCTAATCGAAGCGTCAAGCCGGAGGCTGCGGTTGTGTTCATTCCCATGCAAGACGACAACCCACTGAAATCTATAAAGTTTCAGTTCGTCACGATTGCTCTGATCGCTATCAACGTCGTCGTTTTCGCGTTCGCTGCGATGGGCATGGACCAGGGCGTTATCACCAGTTTCGCCGTTCGCCCGGCCGAACTGTTCCTGGTCAACGTTATTGGCGGCCCGTCCCCCGCGACCGATGACCTGATCGCCGTCCCCGAGGCTTACACGCTGATATCGTACATGTTTTTCCACGGCGATATCTGGCATCTCCTGGGCAACATGGTGTTCCTGTGGGTCTTCGGCGATAACGTCGAAGACGCTGTGGGACACATCAAATTCCTGGTGTTCTATCTGGCCTGCGGAGTGTTTGCGGGCCTGGTCCACGCTTACATGGTGGCAGATACGGCAATGGCCGGTGTCCCTCTGATCGGCGCCAGCGGCGCGGTAGCCGGCGTTATCGCCGCATACCTTATGCTGCACCCCCGCGTCCGCGTATGGGTTCTGGCGCTGAAGGTCATCCCGCTGCAGATTTCGGCAGCCATCGTCCTTGGCCTGTGGGTCGTTACCCAGGTGATCATGGTGCTGACGCCGGAATTGGGCGATCCCAACCCCGTCGCGTGGTGGGCGCATATCGGCGGGCTCGCGGCTGGCGCTTTCCTCATTTTGATCTTGAAGCGGCCCGGCGTTCCGCTGTTCGACCGCGGGCTCGCCTAGAGCATCATCCGTCCATACGCGATCGCTCGTCGCGATCGGTTGGTTGGATACTTTGCTGCAGTGCGGCTTAAGCGCTTATCTAGTCCCCCGCCGCTGTGGCGCTGAGACAACAAAGCCACTTTCCTGCTCAATTGACGTTCACTTGGCGGGCAACTAGGCTTTATGTTCGCATTTGCGAACGTGCTTGGGCGCATCGCAACGTCATCATACGCGCCGGATGCGACGTTCGGGCCCGATTAAGGCCATCAAGCTCGATGAACGGTCGGACACAATAGCGGAGAGTTCAAGGCGGATGAAAATACTCGTGCCGGTCAAGCGCGTGGTCGACTACAACGTCAAGATCCGGGTCAAGGCGGACGGTTCGGGCGTTGAGCTTGCGAACGTCAAAATGTCGATGAATCCCTTTGACGAAATTGCCGTCGAGGAAGCGGTTCGCATCAAGGAACGCGGCGCCGCCACGGAAGTGGTCGCCGTGACGATCGGTCCCGCGAAGGCGCAGGATACCCTGCGCACCGCGCAGGCGATCGGCGCCGATCGCGCGATTCACATCGAAACCGACGTAGCCGTTGAGCCTCTCGCCGTCGCCAAACTCCTTAAGGCGGTCGTCGAGGAAGAAAAGCCCGATCTCGTCATTCTCGGCAAGCAGGCCATTGACGATGACTGCAACCAGACCGGACAGATGCTTGCAGCCCTGCTCGGCTGGCCGCAAGGAACCTTCGCTTCGAAGATCCAGCTCGAAGGCGGCAAGGCGCTCGTCACCCGCGAGATCGACGGCGGGCTTGAAACGATATCGCTCGCCATTCCAGCCGTGATCACCACCGACCTTCGCCTCAATGAGCCTCGTTATCCTTCGCTGCCGAATATCATGAAGGCCAAGAAGAAGCCGCTCGACAAAAAATCCCCTGAGGACTACGGCGTCGACGTCACCCCGCGGCTGCAGGTATTGAAAACCACCGAGCCTCCCGTCCGCCAAGCCGGTATCGTCGTTGAAAGTGTCGGCGAACTGGTGTCGAAACTGAAAAACGAGGCGGGGGTCCTTTGATGCCGATTCTGTTGCTGGCTGAACACGACAACGCAATACTCAATGACGCGACGGCGAAGGCGATGTCGGCCGCCGCGGATCTCGGCGGCGACATTCACATTCTTGTCGCCGGCTCCGGTTGCAAAACGGTTGCCGAGGCTGCTGCAAAACTCGATGGCGCCGCCAAGGTTCTGCTCGCCGATGCGCCGCATCTCGCTCATCCGCTGGCCGAGGAACTCGCAGCCCTAGTGGTTTCGCTGATGCAGGGCTATGACGCCTTCGTCGCGCCCGCAACCGCTTACGGCAAGAACGTCGCCCCGCGCGTTGCCGCCCTTCTAGACGTCATGCAGGTCTCCGACATCATCAAGGTCAATGCGCCTGACACTTTCGAGCGCCCGATCTATGCCGGCAACGCCGTCCAGACGGTGCAGTGCACCGAACCCAAGAAAGTCATCACCGTCCGCACGGCGGCCTTCAGGTCGGCTGGCGAAGGTGCCAACGCGCCTGTCGAGGTCATTGAAGCCCCAGCCGCTGTCGCCAAGTCCGCATTCGATTCGGCAGAGTTGACGAAGTCCGACCGCCCGGAACTCGCAGCCGCCAAGATCATCGTTTCGGGCGGTCGCGGGCTAGGGTCGGGTGAGAACTTCGACAAGTTGATCGCACCCCTCGCCGATGCGCTCGGCGCCGCGATCGGTGCGAGCCGCGCTGCGGTGGATGCCGGCTACGTTCCAAACGATATGCAGGTTGGCCAGACGGGCAAGGTCGTCGCGCCGGACCTTTACATCGCTGTGGGAATTTCCGGCGCGATCCAACACCTCGCAGGTATGAAGGATTCCAAAGTCATTGTTGCCATCAACAAGGACGCGGAAGCACCGATATTTCAAGTCGCCGACTATGGCTTGGTCGCCGATTTGTTCAAGGCTCTGCCCGAGCTTGAGGCCGAACTCAAAAGCATCAAGAACTAGCGGAGTAGTCGCACTAATGCTCAAGGGAGCCGCACTTTATGGATACCCCCGTCATGCCTTCTGAAAAAACGGGGCCGAACGCGGATACCGATTCCTTCTCGATTCGGAATATCGGGGTCATCGGCGCCGGCCAGATGGGCAACGGCATCGCCCACGTTGCTGCCCTGTCCGACTACGGCGTGCTCCTCAACGACCTCACGTCGGAAGCCTTCGAGAAGGCGATGGCGACGATTTCATATAATTTGGATCGTCAGGTCGCCAAGGACTTGATCAGCGAGTCCGACAAGAAGAAGGCCCTCGCCCGAATCGGGTTCGCGGACAGTTTCGCGGGCTTTAAGGACTGCGACCTCGTGATCGAGGCAGCCGTCGAGGATGAGGGCGTCAAGCGCTCCATTTTCGGTGAGCTTTGCGCGCATCTCAAACCCGAAGCGATCATCGCGACCAACACGTCCTCGATCTCGGTAACCCGGTTGGCGGCGGTCACCGACCGCCCCGATCGTTTCATTGGCATGCACTTTATGAACCCTGTGCCGCTGATGGAGCTGGTCGAACTGATCCGCGGCATCGCCACCGAGGATGACACCTTCGAGCTAAGCCGAACTTTTGTTCACTCGCTCGGCAAGACCACGGCGGTCTCGGAAGATTTTCCGGCCTTTATCGTCAACCGCATTCTGCTGCCGATGATCAATGAAGCCGTCTACACGCTTTACGAAGGCGTCGGTACCGTTGAATCGATCGACAAGGCCATGAAGCTTGGCGCAAATCACCCGATGGGGCCGCTGGAACTGGCCGATTTCATCGGGCTCGACACCTGCCTGTCGGTCATGCAGGTGCTTTACGAAGGCCTCGCCGACTCCAAGTACCGGCCATGCCCGCTGCTCGTGAAGTACGTCGAAGCCGGTTGGCTCGGCCGCAAGACCAAACGCGGATTCTACGATTACCGTGGTGACGTGCCTGTGCCGACGCGATAAGTCGGCGCGACAGAGAAGTTCAAGGAACAATAATGAGTGAAAACGCGCGGGTTGCGATCGTCACCGGTGCCGGAACCGGTATTGGCCAAGCCGTCGCCCTGGCGCTGCAGGCGAACGGCTATCACGTCGTTCTCGCCGGCCGCCATAGGGCCAAGCTGGAAGACACCATCAAGAAGGCGAAGGCCGGCGGCGGCGAAATGCGCGCGGTTCCAACCGATATCTCTGACCCGCTGGCGGTCAAGGCGTTATTCCATGCCGCCGACCAGGCTTACGGCCGGCTTGATGTGCTGTTCAACAACGCCGGCATCGGCGCGCCGGTGAAGCCGATGGAGGAACTCACCGCCGACGAATGGCGCAAGGTCGTGAGCGTCAACCTGTCGGGCGTGTTCTATTGCTGCCAGGAAGCTATCAAGCTGATGAAGTCGCAGGATCCACAAGGCGGCCGCATCATCAACAACGGCTCGATTTCAGCCCATTCGCCCCGCCCCTGTACCGCGCCCTACACAGCCACCAAGCATGCCATCGCCGGCTTGACGAAATCGATCGCACTCGACGGCCGCAAGTTTAATATCGCCTGCTCGCAGATCGATATCGGAAATGCCGCAACCGAAATGACCGAACCGTTCGTAACGGGCGTCATGCAGGCAGACGGCGTGAAGCGTCCCGAACCGCGCTTCGATGTCGCCCACGTTGCCAGCGCCGTTCTCTACATGGCGAGCCTGCCGCTCGACACGAACGTGCTGAACATGACCATCAAGGCGACGGCCATGCCCTTCGAGGGCCGCGGCTGAGCGCTGTCGGTTTCAGCCCTCGCCAGCTTGTGCCATGGCTGCGTATTCTTCAAACGTGATCGGCCCGCCGGCTTCGGCGACGGCAGGCTTGATGTTATCCGGCAGCACGTCCTGCACGAGGTCGATCCGTTTCCAGCTCGGCATCGGCGGAGTGTGGTCCGCGGTCGGCGCGTACACCGACGTTTCCAGCTTCTTGTGCTTGTGGATGTAGCGGGGGCAGTTGATGAAGATGTCTTTGATCTTCGCCCGCACGACCATCGTGGCCCCGGGAAACTCCGCCATCAGCGGGTCGTCAGCGGCCACCTCGGCGCGGGCCTGGACGCGCAGGCGGTGCGGCGTCTCGAAATCGATGAACAGCATGCCGATCTCGCCGGTCTGCGAGGCATTTCCCATCGACAGGAACATGCCGTTGCCGTCGTAGGCCGGGAACGCAATTGTCTGCGGATCGAGCGCCTTCACGAACCCCGGCGTGCCGCCTTTGTAGGACACCGTCGGCGAACCGTTGGCATCGACGGTCGCCAGGAAGAACATGTCGCGGCTCTCGATAAAGCCCTGGTCTTCCGGCGTCAGGGAGTCGTGAACAATGAGCTCCACGACCCGGTCGGCGAGCGGCCGCGTGCCGAACGCGTCCTGAAGTTTGCGCTGTGCGTCGCTGTAGAATTCTGTCATCGGCGTTGCCCCGTGGGTTTGATGTCGGATTTTGGCGGCCCCGTTGAACAAGGCGCTCACCAGTCTTGGACGATTGATCGAGCCTACTTCGACAGTTTCGCGGTAGCCCGCGACGTTACATCGAGGCGCGCCAGACAGTTTTCGACGGCTTCCGTTCCGCTGCGGCACTCAACGACGTCGTTGACAAGGAACGAGCCGATGTCGTCGCACTTGACCTTGCCCAGTTCGAAGAGCTTGACAATTCGCTTCTGCTTGCGCAGCGGTGCCAGGTCGACGAAGAAGCGCTGATCGACGATGCCGTCGGTCTTGAACAGCACCAAGTCGAGCTTGAGCGTATCGAATTCCGAATCCGTCTCGTTGTTGACGACGACATAGATCCTGCAGCCGGTATCGATCGACTCCAGTTTGTTGAGTTCCACCGAGATCGGCGTATCGCTTTCCGATTGGGCTTCCGCAATGGCGGGCGCGAAAGCCAGTACAAGCCCGGCACAAATCGCCCCGGTGAACCGGCGGGCGCTGAAAAACATGCCGGACGCTGCAAGCTTGTTCCAGATCTTCACACTGACATCCTCCCGAAACGTGTTCTGTAGAGATGGCTCGTTCTTGGCCAGAGTTTTCAAGATGATGCGTTAACCCGGCAAAGCCGTTGTCTGCAATATCCCTCTGAACTCTTCGTGTCGATACGGGACGCCGTGCGGCCCTTGAGCGTCGATTTGCCGTCCTTGGGCAACTTCCCCCCCGAAATTCGGGAATTATCGGAAATGACAGACTGGCGAAATCCGCGATAACTTAGAACTGTGTGCACGGTATGATCGAGGTCGGTTCGGCGTGGGATGGTTGATTAAGGCGCTGCCGCGAGCGAAATTCACGATCTGGATTGCACGGGCAAGACTTGGAATCCGTTGCCCCTTATGGTTTTCGAAACTCGCTCAGGGGCCGGATTCGATCCCAGGCGAACTCCGCGGATAGGGACTCCAGCGAGAACACGAAATGAACCAGCGCGCTGCACATTTGCGCGTTACTTGAACGCGCACGCTTGGCGACCATCGGGTCGCCCGAGGCGCAAACGGAGCAGGATTGCGGCATAAACCGCAATTGCAACAGGCGTGGCAGCGCTCTAGAACTCCGGACTCGATAACGGCGGTAGGAGAATAACGTGGCAGAGTCGACGACAAAATTTGTTATTGCGCAGGCAGCCGAGCCCGCGGCCATTCCGGGATCGCCGGCAGATGCCGTTGCTGTTCCCGCCCCCGCCGATGCTGCCGCGGCGCCTGCAATGGCGCCCGCGCCTGCGATTGACGCAGTTCCCATCGAGGTGACAGTCGACTCCCATCCCGCATTCTTGCCGAGCGAACTGTTGGGATACGACCTGCAACAGGCCTACGAGATCGTCGAAAAGGGTGGTCCGGTCGTCGTCATCCTGCTGCTCCTGTCCGTGGTCGCGGTGGCGGTCAC
Source organism: Alphaproteobacteria bacterium BRH_c36 (assembly GCA_001516065.1). GTDB lineage: Bacteria > Pseudomonadota > Alphaproteobacteria > Rhizobiales > Hyphomicrobiaceae > Filomicrobium. The sequence continues at coordinate 15,482 of LOEV01000206.1, read as the reverse complement.
GCTTGTGAAGCTGTTCCAGTTCACCTGGCTCCGCGTCGGTGTGACAGGTGTGACAAACCGGGCTCTCGATCTGTGGGTCGCCGGACGCCACCAGGACGCCTACGCCGCCGCTTCGACGTCCTCCTCGCCGACCGCAGTCGTGTTGACCCACGGCATGCGCGGCCTCATTACCGGGGTCGAAGAGCGCACCGTCCGAGAGGACAGTGAGCGCGTCGCCTTGGCCCAGCTCTCGGGCCTTCGCTCCTACATGCGTGTCCTCGATTCCACGGTTCAGATCGCCCCGCTGCTCGGGCTCTTCGGTACCGTGCTCGGCATGATCTCCGCCTTCCAGGCGCTACAGAACGCCGGCTCCGAAGCCGATCCGACCGTACTTGCGGGCGGCATCTGGGTCGCACTTCTGACGACGGCTGTCGGCCTCTCCATCGCCATTCCGATGGCTTTCGTGAATTCCTGGTTCGAGGGCCGCATCGAGCACGAAAAGGAAAACATCGAAGGCGCTCTAACGAGCTTGTTTACGCGGCGTGCAACTGAAGGCCTGCGCCCTGCGATGCCCGCCAACGATATCGGGGGCCGGGTGGCGCATGCAGCTGAGTGATTGGCAACGCAAGAGGTCGACGATCGGACTGACGCCGCTGATCGACGTCGTCTTTCTTCTGCTCATCTTCTTCATGCTGGCCTCGACCTTTCTGAAGTTCTCGGCCGTGCCGGTGTCGGGCGCGCGCGCAGGCGGAGCCACCGGCAGCCTGAGCGAGATCGCGCTGATTAAGCTGCGTGGCATCGAGGACATCAGGGTCAACGGCGTCGGCATCAAACTGGACGGCCTGCAAGGCCAGATTGCCGAACTCGTCACAAAGGGCGTGACGCGGGCCGTGCTGCAGCCCGTCGAGGGCGCCAAGGTCCAGGACCTCGTCAAGGTCCTCGAGCTCACCCGCAAGACCGCGCTGAAAAGTGTTGTGGTCGTGCGCTGAACCTGGAATTCCGTTGAAGGACGAGCCTCTTAAATGCGATTGCGTGCAGTACAGGTGAAGAAGCAACCGGCGGAGAACATGATTCCGCTGATCAATATTGTCTTCCTGATATTGATATTCTTCCTCGTTGCGAGCGCCTTGCGTCCATTCAGCGACCGCGAGGTTCGTCTGGCTGAATCTTCTGAAGCGAAAAGTCCGGGTGCTGGAACCCGCATGGCAGTCCTTCGCGAGGACGGTTCGATCTTCGTCAGCGGCGCTCGAGTCAGCCAGGAGCAGCTTCAAATCCAGCTTGCTGAATGGGCCAAAGACGACCCCAGCCGGGGCGTCACTCTGGTCGCCGACCGCGACATGGACGCCGGCGCGCTGATCGCCATCGTGACGTCTGCCAATGTCGCCGGCGTTCGCGACGTCAAACTTCTCACCCGGAAGGCACGCTGAACGACATGCGGATCGGGCTTCGACATTGGCTGATTGCGGGAGTGTTGGCGGTGGCCCTCAATGCCGCTGTGATCCTCTTCATCTCGATGCAGGAGAACTCCGCCGATGCCGCCACCATGGATTCCGGTCCGCAAATCGAGATGGCCGATTCCCTTGCCGGCATCCTGGGCGAGCCCCTCGAAGTCTCCGAGATCCAGCCCGAGAGGATCGATGAGATCGAGCCCGAGCCCGAAGTCCTCGAGACTTCGGAGCCGGTCGAACTCGCAGCAACCGCGCCCGTCGTACTACCAGAGAATGTGCAGTCGCTCGAAGCCATCCCGGTCGCACCGACGACGGAATTGAAGACGACGGAGCCGGCCCCGGTGCTGACGCCAGTCACACCGGAAAAAATCGAGACGAAAGAAGAAGTAGAAAAAGTCGAGCCGCCGAAAAAGACCAAGAAGACGAAAACAAAGAAACCGACCAAGACCAAGCGCACCACCAAGACGCGCGGCGACGGGAAAAAGGGCCAGGCGGGAAAATCGAAGACCGGACGGGCCAGCGCGGCCGCCGTCGCCGGATACAGCTCGCAGGTTCGCAGCAGAATTGCTTCCGCAGCCCGGCGCGCTGCCAGAGGCAAAGGCAGCGTCCGCGTCACGGTCCGAATTTCGGCGTCCGGATCTGCGTCCGTCAGCGTCTCCGGCCCGTCCGCCTTGTCGGGTGCCGTCCGTTCCGCGGTCAGCGGGACATCCTTCCCCCGACCGCCGGCCGGCATGGGTGCGAAATCCTACACCGTCACCATTTCCTTCCGCTGAGCCGCACCTGGACGACGCAACTCTCCCTGCAAATTTTCCCGGTAATTCAGCCGGCTATTCCCGCTCCCGACATTTACTGGGAATAATTCCCAGTAAATGTTGCGGCCTGGCAACTCATGCCATTCAACCCGATTCGTTCTCCCCGGAAATGCTTCCAAATCGGTGGTCAGCCCCGTCGAATTACAGGACAAGATAAGCAACACTGTAACGCATACGGCATGTCGAAGAGATCGGGTGGGATGGGATGAGCGAGTTTAGAAATTTTCGCCTTGCGGCGCTTGCGACTGCCGCAATTCTGGTTGGAGCAGGTAACATTGCGCATGCCCAGGAAGTTCTTGAAGGCATCGTTATCGATATTCCCGCAGCTCCCGGCGGTGGCACGATACCGATCGACAAAGTACCTGGCGGCGTAACTGTCATCGACAGCGAGACGATTTCCGGCAACACGCGCACCGACATACAGGACGTTCTCTCCAAGAAGGTGCCGGGCGTTCTGCTGATCGACGCGGGCGGCTCCAACATTCGCTCCCAGCTCGATTATCGCGGCTTTGGAGCAGGTTCCATCACCGGCTTCCCGCAGGGCCTTGCCGTCTATCAGAGTGGCATCCGCATCAACGAGGTGTTTGGCGATGTCGTCAACTGGGACCTCGTTCCCACCAATGGCATATCTGGCCTGACCGTCGTCAGCGGCAATCCCGTCTACGGGTTGAACGCGCTCGGCGGCGCCGCCGTCATTCGAATGAAGGACGGTTTCGAATTCCAGGGCGTCGAGATTGAATCGAAGTTCGGATCGTTCGGCTACAAGGAGATCGGCACTCAGATCGGCATCACCAGTGGGCCGTGGGCACTCTACTTTGCCGGCCAGCACATCGCTGAAGACGGCTGGCGTGACTTCTCGCCCGCCGAAGTCGACCGAATGTACGCTGACATCGGAGCCAAGGGGTCGAAGGTGGAAGCCCATTTCAATCTCACCTGGGCGAAAAGCTCCGCCGGGGTGACGGCTGCAACTCCTGAAGATCTGCTCAACATCGGCTATGAGCGGACTTTCACTTCGCCCCAGGTCACCGACCTCGAAGTCCTCATGCCGTCTGTCAATGCCAAGGTTGACGTCACTGAAACGCTGACGGTGTCCGGCCTCGCCTACTATCGCCGCCTCAAGTCGTCAGTGATCGATGGCAACGTCCTGGAAGCGGAGGGTTGCGGAGAAGTGGCCGCGGAAGCACTCGGTTTCGATGCCGATAATCTGACGCCCGGCCAGCAGGCCGATGTAAACCTGGCACTGGCGAACAACGCGCTGAATGACGAAAACGTCTGCGCCGAAGAAGGCGTGGAGGGAGATACGCCTGCCAGTTTGGCTCTCGAAGCGCTTGGTAAAGCAAATGGCCAATTGGTCGAGGAGGACGATGTCGGCGATGAACCTTTTGGCGTAATCGACCGCATCAACCAGAAGGCGGAGAGCTGGGGCACCTCCTTCCAGGCTGTCGAGAAACGCGAGCTGTTCAATCGCCCGAACCAGTTTCTGGTCGGGGTCAGCTATGACAAGGGATCGGTCCGCTACAAGACAGCTTCCGAGATTGGAGAGCTAGGCGACCGCTTTGTCGTCAACGGCTCCGGGATCACCATCACGGAACCCGATGATTTTACGGGACGCGACGTAGATGTCGAAACCGAGTACGCAGGCGTCTATTTCACCAACACGTTGGACGTGACCGATGCGCTTGCTGTTACCGTCGGGGGTCGTTTCAATTATGCAAGCGTCGATCTTGTCGACCTGACCGGCGAATTCGATGGCATTACCTCGAGCCATTCCTTCGAGCGGTTCAACCCCAACGTCGGTGCCACCTACAAATTTATGCCGGGCTTCCAAGTGTACGCGGGATACTCGGAAGCTAACCGCGCACCGACACCGGCCGAACTGGCTTGCGCCAATCCGGACAACCCCTGCCCGATCGAAAGCTTCCTCACCGATGACCCGCCGCTCGATCAGGTCGTCTCGCGCTCTGTCGAGGCAGGCATTCGTGGCGAGCTCAACTCCAACGCGGGCGACCAGAAATTCACCTATGGGGTCGGTTACTTCCGCACGTTGAACGAGAATGACATCCTGTTCGTGAACTCCAACGTGACTGGCCGCGGCTTTTTCTTCAATGGCGGCGACACGCTCCGCCAGGGTATCGAGGCCCGGGCGACGTATGAATGGCGCGAGCGCCTGTCGATCTACGCCGGTTATGCCTACATCCGAGCGACGTTCGAGGATGCCTTGGAGTTCCAGTCGCCGGCCCACCCTCTTGCTGGACCGTGTTCGGACGGCGGCGACGATGTTTGCATCCAGGTGACGCCGGGCGACCGCCTCACCAACGTGCCCGAGCATCGCTTCAAGGCTGGGTTCGAATACATGATCACGCAGAAGTGGATGTTCGGCGCCGACCTCATCGCCTCCAGCGGCCAGTACCACCTTGGCGACGAGATCAACGTTCTACCGAAAGTCGGCGGTTACACCCGGGTCGATCTGAAAACGACTTACCAGGTTACCGATCAGGTCGAGGTGTTCGGTATTGTCAACAACGTCTTCGACCGGCGCTACGGCCTGTTCGGCACATTGTTCGAAGCCGATGAAGCCCCAACCGAGCCGGTCGGGCCGAACTTCCAGTTCAACAATCCTCGCTCCATCGTGCCCGCCGCTCCGGTTGCGGCCTACGGCGGTGTCAAGGTTCGGTTCTGACGGCGCTGGAAGTCGATTATTGCACTTTGGTTGAAATCGTGGCGCTCTGAGCCGGTCGTTTGCTTTCCTGCAATACTTTTCAGCTTTACTACTGATCGAGCGCCAGGATTTTTGTTATGCGTATCCGGCGCAAATGGGCGTGATGGCCTGCTCCAGGGGCGGAAACGCCCGCCGAGACGGCCATCACGCTTTCCTTTTTCGGACCTTGTCGTGCCGTGCCCCATCCTGCTGCGCCCCGTTGGGGCCCGGGTACAGCAATAGCCCCACCAGCGGAACGATCAGTTGATACGGCAGGAATCCGACGATCCGGTAGAGCCCTGCGTTGACGACGCCGGGCACGATCACCGCATGGCCGAGGCGATAGCCGCGATAGATGCTGGCGGCAACGCTCTCAGGTGACATCCACGGCAACAGGTATCGATAAAGCGCGCGGTGATCGCTATCCAGAGCCTCGTGAAATTCGGTCCTTACCGGCCCAGGTGCCACACAACTGATGCGCACGCCGCGCCCACGCACTTCGTGCGCCAGCGCCCGCGTCAACGAGATTACGTAGGCTTTGCTGGCATAATAGGCGCTCTGATATGGACCCGGCATCAACCCTCCAAGCGACGAAACGTTGATAATTCCGCCGCGTCCCCTGTCGAGCATTCCCGGCAGCACGTGACGCGTCAGCCGCGTCGGCGCCTGAACGTTGAGGTCGACGACGTTCGCGATCGAGGCTGGATCCTGAAGGATGAATTCTCCCCCGATCCCCGCTCCGGCATTGTTCACAAGGATTTCGAGATAGCAGTTGTGCTCGCCGAGCCGGGCTTCGATGATTTGCGCGGCCGCCGGATCGGTGATGTCGCAACGGATGGCCAAGGCGGCTTGGCCGGTTCGTTCTTGAACGCTTTCAACGGCAGCTGCGAGCTGACCGGCGTCACGGGCAACAAGCGCAACCGTTCGGCCGGCCAACGCGAAGCGGATGGCGATCGCCAGACCTATCCCCCGCGACCCGCCCGTCACGACGACAGCCGGCGTTTTCCCGTCGATGGCGTCGATGGCGACCTGTTCGACCTGCCTTCTGCGGCCGATCCATCGATCGGCTAAATACTGATAGACCACGTGACCGCAGCCCCCCGCTGTTTGGCGATGCCCGAGACCCTACATCCTTACGCTTCACTGGGATAAAACAAAACAGTGGCTGCGTTAGCGCCGCTCAGATTATTGCAACAGGCGACGAATCCTTGCGGGCGGCCCATGCGACGGATGTCGCTACAACACCATCGCACACAGAGCATGGCGGCTCCGCGCATCGCCCGTTCCAGCCCTGCCCCCGCCGCTCTCGACCTGCTCCGGCGGTTGATCCTCATCAACGCGATCGCACGTGAGTTCCGCTGAGCTGTCAGCCTCGGACCACCAGACAAGTTTGCAATAGCTCCAGCAGGCACTACCGTTAAGACTCCGATTCAACCGACGAACGCGCGCCAAAGCGACCGTTGGCTGACAACAGATGTTTGGCGTACGTTCGAAGATGTTCAAGGCAGCGAGTAAGGGCTGGCATGCCGGATCACCCAGTAGAAGACCCTTTCAATCAGCCAGCCCAGCTTGATTTGGGTATCGCAGGATTGAGGTGCGGGCCGGACTCATCAGCGCTGCAGGTCCACAGCGCCGTGGAACTTCCCTTCTGTACGCTGCGCTCTTATTCGATTGCAGGCCGGACCGGGACCGGCGCCGCCCTCGTGGTCCCACCCCTTTCAGGCCATTTTCCAGTCCTGTTCCGCGACTTCGTTCTGGGGGTTTTGCAGCACCGCAACGTCCATGTGGCCGAGTGGAAAAACGCGCGTCACGTCAGCCTCGAAAACGGGCCGTTCGGCTTTGAGCACAACATCGAATACATCGTGCGCATGATCGAGGCCCTCGGGCCGGACCTGAATGTCATCGGCATCTGTCAGTCCGCAGTCCCTGCCCTGGCGGCGGTGTCGGTCTTAAGCGAGAAGAAAAGCGCCCTGGCGCCGCACGCCCTGGTCCTCTTGGGAGGGGCGATAGACCCCATGGCCAACCCCACGCGGGTCGTCGCTCTTCTGCGCGAACGCAGTCTGGAGTGGTTCTACGTCAACGTCATTCAGCGGGTTACGTCGCAGTGTGCCGGCAAAGGCCGCCTCGTCTACCCCGCCCATATCCAGTTGACCGGCCTCCTGGGTTATCTGACGCGACACGTGCAGGAAGGCCGGGAGCTTTCAAGGAAACTCACTCACGACGACGGCTCGGACCCGAAATCGTTTCCCTTCCTGAGGCTGTACACCGCCATCATGGATTTGCCAGTCGAGCTGTTTATGGAGAACATCGAGACGGTCTATCACGAGCGTAGGATTCTCGATGGCAGGCTCACGTATCGGGGCGAGACGGTGCGGCCCGAAGCAATCGAGGCGACGGCCCTGATGACGATCGAGGGGCTCGAGGACGACATCGCGGCCCCAGGCCAGACCTTTGCCGCCCATAGGATCTGCCGCAACATACCTGGCGGGCGTCGTAAGCATTTCGTGGTCGCTGATGCCGGGCATTTTTCTCTGTTTCACGGCGACAGGTTTCGCGCCGACGTCCTGCCTCAGATCGACCGCTTCATCACATCTCTCTCCACGCATGCAGCCGAGTGAACGACGCCGGCTTGAGCCCTTCGACACCACGCCACCGGCGGAGGACGAGACGGCGTCACAGTCGTTGCTTTTCCTCACCGTGTCCGCAGTAGTTCCTCGAGGAACTCACGGGCTTCAGCAGAAATTCGGTTTTCTGCGGGATCGGCTGAAAGGGCCAGGGTGATCGCCTCGCGCACTTCAGGCGGCATCTTTTCCTCGCGGGCACCGACGGCGAAAGGCGTGGCATATTTCGCCGGCTCTGCGATTGCCGAGAAGATGTCCCAGCTGAAGGCGGGCTCGTCGAGCGTGCCGCGCACCCTGAGCGGAATCGGAAGATGCAACGGCGGCGGCTTCAGGCTCATTTGTACGTGCTGGTCGATTCGTTGCGATACGAGGCCGATCGAACCGCTTGAAGCGATATCGACTTCAGGTCCTGTCAGGCTGAGATCCTCGGAGGTTTTGAGGACGCCTTGGCGTACAGCAAAGCTCGCCTTCACTTTATCGAATCGCGTTGTCCTCGAGGGATCATAGGGCTGCGCAGCGCCGAAACTCAGGATCGCGCGACGCAGATCATATCCGATGATTGCCCCCTTTTCGGCGGCCATCGTCGCCGAGCCGTCCAATGATCCGACGAGTTCGCGCATGCTGCCGCCGCTACCGGAAACCGTCATATCGATGTCGCCGACTCCTGTCATAAGGCGCTGTTCCAGCAGTTGGGAGACGAACGCGTCAAGCGACAGCCGCTCGAGCTTGAGCCTGACGTCGGATTGAAGCGGTCCATTGGCCAGGTCCAAGTCGACTCGTCCGCTGACACTCCCGTTATCGAGTTCGATTTTTCTGAGCAGTAATTCGAGCCGGCTGGGATTTGACGTCAGCTCCAGCTGGCCGTTCCTGAGCGGTAGCTTTTTGAACTTGATCTCATCGGCCTGGATCGACAGGGCGACGTCCATATGCGGGAATTCGGTCAGCGTGAATGGCTCTGTGCTCCAGCCATCCGGCGATGTAATCGCCGCCTGCTGGAAACTGCGCCTCGGCGACGTGGCACGCTTGAGCGATCCGACGAGACTGTCCCACGGCGTTGGTATCGTCGCGTGCCGTTCCAGAGGTTCGAGACTGAAGGCCGCCCGTCTCGCGGTCGCCGGCAGAAGTGCATCGAGGTCGAGCTTGCCCGATGTCACTCGCGCCTTGATTTCCGGGCGCTCTTCCTCGATCGAAATGTTCCCGACGACGATCCCGGACATCGCGTCGAGAGTTAGTTTTGCCGGGCTCAGCGACATCCGCCGCAGTGAACTCGTCACCTTGCCTTCGAGCGCCACGGTGCGGCCCAGGTCCGCTCCCCCCGCGTCGACCTGCGAGACTTCGAGCAGCCGGTCGAGCTTATCTGATTTGGCGTTCACCCAGCCCTTGAACTGGCCGACCGGCTGGGTTGCGAATTGACCGTCAATACTAGCTTGGAGGTAATCGGCATCGAACTTCAGTGCGATTTGCGATGACGTTCCATCTGCCAGAGCGAAAACGTCGCCAACACTGCCGTCTACAGAGACAGGTTCGCCCTGCGCCTTCAATGTCCCCTTGAAGGAAATTCCGTTTCCTTCGCTGTTCCGGACCACCTCGCCTGTCACGTCATCGAGGTTGACCGTCGGGACGGAAGGTGCCCCTTCGATTGCGATTGACCCGTTTGAAACGATCATTTTCTGCGGGATGCCGCCGGCTTTGACCTCGCCATCGGCGATCCGCACAAGCAGCGGCTCTCCCGATCGCAATTGCAGGTGTGGACGATCGAATGCAACTTCGGGCACCTCGAACTGCCAGTTCCACACATCGAGAATCTGGATCGAAATGTCGACGCCGTCCGCCGAGAACGGACGCGCATCTGCCTTATCGGGCGGGCCGGAAAGGGCGACCTTCTCAAGGTGCAAACGGATATCGGGGCGCAGAAGCAGTCTTGTATTGCCGCCGACGGTAAGATCGCGTCCGGTCTTCTCCTTCACCACCCGGATCAGATAGTCCCTGGCGAGCCATCCCGGCGGCGAGACGAAGGTCGCCAGCCCCACCACGACGACAACACCGATCAGTCCTGCCGTGAGATAAGCGGCCAACCGGAGCGCTGCGACCGCGGTGTTCTTGCGAGGGGGCTTGGTGTCGGAATTCGATAGGTCAGCCATTGGGTCACCGCCGTTTGGGAAAGCCTTGTGTCCTCGGCGGGCTCGCCATTCCAGGCAAGCCGTAACCTGCTCGCTTGACCCGGGACCCCGCTTTTGGGCACTTATGCACTGCGCTGCGTCGATGCATTTTGATCCCGGTCAAACATAAAGAACCGGGTACACCATCAGACTATTTCCGTCATGTACCGTGCGCAGCATAACATGCTTGGGCGAGGTGCGCCGCCAGAGCGGCCGCCGACCACGGTCTTTCCTTGGAAGTGATTTGAAGGACACAAGCTCATGCGGAAACAAGCGGTACCATCGCGCCATTTGGATCGCCGGCAGTTTGTCGGCACAGGCTGTTCGGCTCTGGCCATGCCGGCTCTCGCTTGCCTTCTCCCCACTTCGGCAAGTGCGCAGTCGGTTGCGATGCCACCCGATCCACTGGAAGATTGGCGCCAGCTCGGCCGGCTGACTGCCAAGGCAGCTAATCTGGGGATTTCCGTGCCGCGAATGTCGGCCCGCATCGATATTGCCGATGGGCGCGATTACACGCAGATCATGCCGGCGGCCGTTGAACTGATCGAAAGCCTGGAAACCTCCGTGCCGCTCACGACGCCGCCCCCAGGTGAGGTGGAAAAGCTCATCGATGAAGCCGACAGCCTGTTGCGGCGGGTGCATCAGGCCGAGCGCAACCTTCCTGACCCCCGCGAGACGGGGCTGGGAATATCGACGAAGGCTGTCCGTCCGTCGTTCGAGAGCGTGAAGGACGAGTACCGCACTCTTTTCGAGACCTGCGTCGTGCGCGAGAAAGACCGTTCGACCGTCAATTGGTACATTTCCCAGATCTTGAAGGAAGGCAGCCAGAAGCGATGGTACGCGGCTGCTCAAGGCGCCTGCTGCCCGTGGTACTTCGTGTCTATCATCCATGCCATGGAAGCTGCCTTCAACTTCCGGTCCCATCTGCACAACGGTGACTCGCTGTCCAGCCGGACCTGGCAGGTCCCTAAGGGCCGCCCGAAAGTTTGGAATCCCCCCAGCGATTGGGAATCGAGTGCCATCGATGCCTTGGACTACGACGGCTTCGTGGACGTCTCGGATTGGTCGCTTGAAAGGACGCTCTACCGTTGGGAACTATACAACGGCGTCCGCAGCCGCGCGAACGGTATCAACACACCCTACTTGTGGAGTTTCTCGAACCACTATTCCAAGGGCAAATTCGTCGCCGATAACGTCTGGGACCCGAATGCCGTTTCCAAGCAATGCGGTGCGGCCGTCATGCTGAAGGTCCTGGCCGAACGCGACCTGGTCCGCATCCCTTCGGCATAGCGGCGCTTCGCTTGGCGCCGTGGCTATGTCGCAGGCGCCAAACTGCCAATGGCGCCCCGCTCATGTTCCCGCGAAGGCGAGGCCGACCGCCGACTGCGCCTCGCGGACCCGGTCGCAATCGCTGCTGTCCATTCCGGACCCATCGACGGCGACCAGTTCCCGGCATGCGTCGTCGAATGCTTCCGCTGAATCCTGCAGCCCCGAACTCGGCGTCAGATGGGCGACGAGGGCCCGGTAGGCGATCCGGCCTAACTTGTTGCGGCCGATACCCTTCACGACGCGTCCGCGGTGCCGTCCGCCCTCGGATATCAGGAAGGCGAATTTGTTGAAGATTCCACTGTTGAAATGCACGCATCCTGTGAAGTAGTCGCGTGTCGTTTCACAGATTGGGTCTTCCCTGGTGACATAGTCGTCGTAGTGATCGGGTTGACCTCTGTTATCGTGTGCGTAGGGCTTGTTGCGGTCGAAAAGCGACTTGCCGTCGACATCGATCATGTTGGGGTTAGCCATGTTGCGGATGGCGGACGTCCTTGCGTACCCGGGGATCTTTTCACCCAGCACCCAGTTTGCTTCACCCGGATTTTCCTGGAACTCGATCAGCGTTCCCAGGATATCGGCCAGCGACTCGTTCACCGCCCCGGATTCGTCAGCATATGTCAGATCGGCCTCGGCGCTGATGACGCCGTGCGTCATCTCGTGGCCGACCACGTCGAGTGCCGCCGGCGTGGAAACGCCATAAACCATCGCTCCCGATCCCGGACAATCGAAGGTTTGCCCGGTGCACCAGTAGGCATTCGTAGATTCGCCGTATTGCACGTAGGCCGACAACAGTTCTTCTTCACCCAGTTCGAGGATTCCGGTGCGTCCAAAGTTGCGCGAGTAGAATTCACCGACACGGCCCGCGTTGAGGTAGGCGTTGCTGGCATCATCGGGAAGCGGCTCGTGTCGTTCTCCTGAAACATCATCGACGAGCTTGACGCCCGGAAACAGGAACCCCCTGTTCAGATCGTAGACCTGGCGCGGCATCATCCAGCGCTGGTCGGAATGAAAATAGAGAACCTCGCCGGTTTCCGCGTCGACGAAGATGCGGAACTGGTCGATTCTGGTCAGCCAACTCAGCCGCGTGGTCTGCTTCGCCCTCGCCGCCGCCTTCCTTCCTCGCACCAGGGCCGGATCGTAGATGACGAGTTCGGCTTCAGCAGCTGCCGTCTCGAACCCCGCCCGCAGACGGTCCAACGACTTGCGATCCTTATCTGAGGCCAGCAATTCGCGCAGCCGCTCGCGGGCCGCGAAGATCGCGCGCTCCTTCGTAATGGATGGCGTCGTCGATCCGACATCGACCAGTGAAAACGTCGTCGTGAACTGCGTCACGGCAAGCGACGGGCTGACGTGCACGCGGCCGGACGAACCGAACACGGGGATGCCGTCGATACGCTGCTCGACATGAACGATGCTCTGCCCCTTGAAGTCAGGATCCCGGCGGACCCTGAGCGCCACGACTTTCGACCGGTCGCTCGCCGTGGCGAATGCAGCCGACAACTCGCCGGTCCGGAAGAAGGCTTCGGTTGTCTTGATGATGTCGTCGTCGCTTGGTTGCCCGGAAGCATCGCGCGAGGCGCCGAGCGTCACCTCGGGATCGACGCTGGGCCGCAATCCCCTGACCTTGACCGGCAGCCCGGTCACCGGGTCGACGCGAATCCTCAGCGCGGGATTTTTCGACCTCGCCTCCTGAACGATTTGCTCGACGGAGCGCGGCTTCGAGGAGGCGCCTCCCTCCTGCGCAAGCGCTGCTGCCGCGTGCAGGAGTGCTACCGCACCCGTCACGGCGATGGCATAGCTGAAGATGCTTCTCATAATCGGACTCCCGGGCCGGCAACAAAACGATTCATCGAAGACGCTGTAGTATGCGGCGATCGCTAATTCCCGATCCGAACGCCACGCCAAAGGCACGCTACTGACAGGGGAACGGCTCATGCAGAAGTGGGCTCGCGGCGATCAGCATCGTTCCTTGCCATGTCGCTATAAGCTCGCTGACACCGTTGCGCTGCAGCGCCGTTTCGAACGTCCCGGTTTCATCGCTCCAGGCCATACGCAAGACATCAAGGTCGCTGCGCATGACGCCACCGACAAGGCGCTTGTCGCTCGCGTCGTAGGAAGCCCGCCCGCTACCGTTAAGGTCGATTCTCGGCCAACACCTCTCTGTGTTGTCGACGATTCCATCGCCGTTGAGATCGACCGAAATCGTTCCGCCATACCGGCCGCCCTCGAGCGCGATGAGATCGTCCTTGAATACAGCAAGATCGGCAGCGTCCACCTTTCCGTCCTCGTTGAGATCGGCAAGCCGGCTCAGATGCCGGCCGGAAAGTTCAGCTACGGCAGATAGTGCGTCGATTGCCGGTGCGGATCCGCTCGCCGTATCCGGCACAGCCGACCGCTTGATGATGCCCATTACCTCTTCCGGCGTCTTCGTCTTGTCCAGTTCGAACAAAATTGCCGCCAGTGCCGTGACGTGGGGGGCGGCTTGCGAGGTGCCGCTGCAGGCACCGTATGGCTTGGATTGCGAAGCCAGCGTGCTCATGACATCGACGCCCGGCGCGCTGACATGCCCTCCGATGTTCGAAAACCCTGCGCGACGATTGTCGCGATCATGAGCTTCGACGACGATGATGTTGCGGCTGGGCTTGAAGTAGGCCGTACTGTGAAGCGCCGCGAATGCGAAGGGTGAAGCGAGTTTGGCGCTCAGAGGTAGTGCCGCGCCCTCCGAGTCGTTTCCGGCAGCGGCCACGAAAAGCACCTGGGTGTTCACGCGGTCGACGAGGTATTGGATGAAGTTCGCGTGTTGCTGCACCTGGTTGCGGACACTCAGGTCTGTCGTCGGGTCGGAGGCGCTGATCCGGCGCACCCATCCCCAATTGTAGGCGAGGCTGACGTTGACGACGCGCCTCTCGTCGGGCGCCAGCGGAAACGCGTCGAAATATTCGCCCAGGTCGCGAATGACATCCGCGAAATACGACAGGTGAAGCTGCGGGCGCTCGGCCCCCTCGAGGGTTCCCTCGAGGAGCAGGTTTCGGCTGATCGGGATGGCATCGAGCCGCGCCTTGGGAATTATGCCGTCGATACCGCTGTCGCCATTTCTGCGCGCTGAGATGATTCCGGCGACATGCGTGCCGTGGCTGCGCGCGCAATCGGCGGGAATGAGCTCAGCTGGAAGTGGGCCTGTCACGTTTTGATAAACTAGCTGAGCATGTTTTCCCAATCCGCTGTCGAGAATGGCAACGGAGGCCGGCGCCTCGACGCCCCGGGCCTTGCGCTCGCGCACCAAGATCGTCCAAACCTGCGGCAGGCGCATCGATTTCAGGCCCCAGTTGCCATCGTTCTTGGCATTGAGGAGCCAGTTCCACTTGACCGGTCCCTGCTCCTGGCGAATTTCCGCATCGGTCGGTGGTGGAATATTCTTGGGGGCGACGGTCGACTGCACGAAGGCCGCGTTGACGGACGGTTCCTCTCTCAGTCGGACGACGATCGACGGCTCCAGCAGCGCCCTGACGCTGCTGCGCTCTTCCGGGGCGATCGTTTGCGCGTCCGGCAGATCCTCTTCGGCGAGTTCGACGTAGAGCGCTCCGAGGCTCGGCACCGCGTCGATGACGTTGAGGTCGAATTTGGAGATCAGCTGCTCGATTTCAACTTCGCGGGTGTTCGCCTTGAGCTGAATAACGACGATCCGGCGATTGACGACCATCTGCTGTTGCTGCTCGCCCTGCGCAACGACGATCTTGCCGGCGGGCGCTGGCGATGGATCGCCGCCATGGTCGGCGGAATTCGCCGGCTCTCCCGCCGCCGCAAGCGCAGAGCTGGCGACGACTCCGGCGTATCTGAGAGTTCGCAGGGAGCCGGACGGGCCGTCGTTCGAACTCTTCTTTTGCGAAGGCACGCTGCGCACTTTTCCGTCCGGGCCGATGATGTAGAGATCGGGCTGCGCCGGAGCCGGAACCGAGCGCGTGCCCGGTTGCGAATCTTTCGAATATTTCTTCTTGAGAATGCTTTTCAGGCGGTCGGCGTCGGTCTCCGCCAGGACAGCACTTGGTGCCACGGCGGCTGCCAGTGTAGCTGCCAGCAATAAGCAACGGACGATCATGGCGCGTACTCCTTCACAGCAAATCGGCTTGGGCTGAGCCGTCCCGTCACGAGACCGAATCGCGACACTCACATCGTAAACACCCTGAGAGTCGATCTCGCATCTTGCAGCTTAATTGCTCCACCAGCCCGTGGCCCAGTTCCACCACGGCACGACGTTTTTCTGATACCACCCCGACCACGTACCTTCTTCAGGCTGCGTTGGTGTCGGCTCAGTCGGCGCAGGCTCGACGGGAGGCGTCGGCGTCGGTGTCGGCTCAGTCGGCGCAGGCTCGACGGGAGGCGTCGGCGTCGGTGTCGGCTCAGTCGGCGCAGGCTCGACGGGAGGCGTCGGCGTCGGT
>LOEV01000205.1 GCA_001516065.1 Alphaproteobacteria bacterium BRH_c36 | reverse complement strand
AAGCCGATGTCGAGATGATCCAAGGCTTGATCCGCAAGCTCGCCGATCAGGTCAACGCGGCAACTCAGTCTCCACCGAAGGAGGCAGAGGCGGCAGCTGTGATATCCGAACAGGCCATCGCAACGTCGCTCAATGCCTTGAAGGTGACGGCTGGCAGGATGCGGTCGCAGGATGATGCGGCGCAGCAGCGTAAGACCGCTCCTGCTGAGAAAGCTGGCGAGGTCCGCCTGACGGAGTCGGGCCGCCCGCCGGAGGTGAATGCGCGGCTGTCGGCGCTGGCCGAGGCGTTGGCGCTGGGCCGGGTGGAAGTGCTGCTCGATCCGATAATCGATTTCAACGCCGGCAGGCCGCGTCATTTCGAACTCTACGTGCGCCTGCGCGACGAGCAGGGCCGCGTTCTCGACACCGAGCAATCGTGCGAAGATTTTACTGGAACCGGCATGCTGGCGCGCATCGACGGTGCCCGCATCGCGCATGCCTCCCAAATTGCCGTCCGCTTTAGCGGGCGCGGCCGAGACAACGCCTTGTTCTCTACGGTGAGCGGCGAAGCACTCTCGGCACACAACTTCCTCAACGGCGTGGCACAGGCCTACCGCGAGCGGCGCAGCGTTGCCGGCGTGCTGATCATGACCTTCAGTCAGTCGGACGTGCGCGGTTTCGGGCCACGCGAATGGCACGCGCTTTCGGAATTCGCCAGTATTGGCTTCCGTTACTGCATCGCTGAGGTGATGGATCTCGATATGGACTTCGAGGACCTGAAATCGCGCGGCTTCGATTTCGTGAAGCTCGATGCGGATGTTTTCCTCGAAGGGCTGCCGGCTGGAAACGACGTGTTTGTTCCAGCTGACGACGTCTGCAAGCATCTCGCCGGACTTGGGCTCAGCGTCATCGTCGGGGGCATGAAGAACGAGGCGACTGCGGCGAAGGTGTTCGGGTTCGGCGTTCTGTTCGGCCAGGGCGCACTGTTTGGCGGTGCAAAGGCCGTCAAGCGGGAGCTCATTGCAGGCAGCGGGCACGCGGCGGCGTGACGATTCACCTGACGGTCCGGTTAGGGTGGCTACGGCTGGTGTCTGGTTCTTTTCCTGGAACCGGGCTAAGCCAACAAGACCAATCGCTCGGGCCCCCCCCGAGGTCCAATCCGTCCCCGTGAGTTTTTATGGCGCATCCCATTCCCGTCATTTCCTCGATCGCACCGCTTGCCGCCGCGACCGACGCCTGGCTTGTCGACATTTGGGGCGTCATCCATAACGGTGTGACGCCGTATCAAAGTGCCGGCGAGGCCTGCGCCCGGTTCCGCGAGGCGGGTGGCACTGTACTCCTGCTTTCGAACTCGCCGCGTCCTGGCGAAGGCGTAGAAGCGCAACTCGATCAGATTGGCGTCAGCACGGATGCCTATGATGCGATCCTGTCGTCGGGAGATGCAACCCGGGAACTGATCGAGGTGTACGCCGGGCGCGCCGTCTACCATCTCGGTCCCGAGCGCGACCTGGCGATCTTCGCGGGCATCGACGTCCATCGCGTTGGGCCGGAGGTAACCGAGGGGGCGGAGGCGGTCATCTGCACGGGTCTGTTCGACGACACGACCGAGACGCCGGCGGACTATGCCGAACTGCTCGGAGGCCTGGCTGCGCGCGGTCTGCCGATGATCTGCGCCAATCCCGATGTCAAGGTGGAGCGCGGCGGACACATCGTCTATTGCGCCGGTTCGATTGCGGAAGCCTATGCGGCCCTCGGAGCTCCAGTCGAACTTGCCGGAAAGCCGCACCGGCCGATATATGACATGGCCTTCAAGCGGATTGCGGAGCTACGCGGGTGGGAGGTGCCAAAGTCGCGGATACTGGCAATCGGGGACGGCGTGAAGACCGATATTGCCGGAGCGATCGGCGCGGGAGTGCGCGCGGTCTACGTGGCGAGCCGGGTGCACATGGACGACGACGAGGCGCTTGAGCCAGGGGTTCTGGCCGGTCTCTTCCCCGATGAACGGGCGCGGCCTGTCGCGGCGATGTCGCAGCTTGCCTGGTAACGGCTGAACTTACCGATTTTCCCGCCAACTTAGCTCTTGGCGGTGCGTGGTGAAGCGGTCCAAAATCGTGCGGACGGCGTAACGAAAAATGCCAACAAGGCCGCCGAGGGGTTATGAATGAGCGACAACGTCATCTGGCTGAACAGGCCGTCGGCCTCCCTCGATTCGCCCCGCCGCAAGGATAGCAACGTCGCGCTTGTCGAAGCCGCGTTTCAGTTCGTCGTCAGCCATCCTTTCACTGACGGCGATGCCGACGAAGTACGCCTCGGCATGACCCGCGAGGACGCCCAGATCCTCGCCGATGTTATCGCACTCGCATTGCGCTTCACGCAGCTCGGTCCCGCCGAATTCGAGGCCTGGGCCAGCAAGGACATGGCCTACTACGAACACTGGCTGCGCCACTACGAGAAGCAGGTGCGGCGCTGCCTCCTTGCCGAGTGAGGCGCGTCTGTTCGGCAGGCACGCATCGGGCATTGGATCAGGCAGGCCCTACAAACTACGGCGTCGGTGCACCGGGACCCAGTCCCAGACGGTGCAGCACGCCATGGTAGCGGTCCTCCGAGCATCCAATCTGGAACGCCTGACAGGTTACTTCGTGAGAGCCACGGTAGATCATATCGAGCGCAACCCACACTATGATGACAAGTCCGACCCAAGAGATCCATGGGTGCTTGGCCAACAGGCCGGCGATGAAGTGCGAGGCGATCGCCATCAATACGATCGCCAGCGTCAGTCCGATGATGAGGACGAGCCTGCTCTCGCCGGCCGCACCGGCCACCGCGAGGACGTTGTCGAGGGCCATCGATACGTCAGCCAGCATGATTTGCCAGACGGCCACCCAGAAGCCGACCTGATAGGTTTCCTGCTCTGCGCTTGAGACGCCGGCCCCGACAGGCGTGGGCGGCGGTCCGTGATTGCCGTCCTGGATCTGCCGGTACATCTTCCAGCACACCCACATCAGAAGGAAGCGTGTGGTTCGCCGCCGCTTCAGAAACCCAGCATCGCTTCGAGCGGCCCCTTGGGCAGCGGCACGAGAAACCAGAGCTCGAACATGAAGAACAAAGCGAGCGGCACCCCGGTCCCGACGGCCAGTGACCTGAGGACGGGCATCTTGCCGAACGCCATCATGAAGATGGCGATGAAGAGGGCGGAGGCGACGTAAATCCCGATGTAGCCGATTCCGGCGATGTAGACGGCAAGCGGCACGACGACAAGTGCGACGCGGCCGAGGCCGGTGATCGAGACGAAGTCTTCGCGTTGTTCGTTCGAAGGAAACAGGGCGGCTTGAGTGTGGTTTGCAATGCTGGCGCAGGCCAGCAATGCGGCGACGATAAAGGGGAAGATCCCGGGCTCGGGACCTTCGGTCTCGATCCAGCCGTAGCCGATGCTGCCGCACTCAATCATGACGACGGCGGCCAGCACCAGAAGTCCAAGGGCGACGAGTATATCCATCGCCCGGACCGTGACGACCGTGGTGTCGCTTGCAGGTTCTTGTTTCGTTTGACTAAGCTTCTGCTAGAAATAAAAGATTAGCCATATGCTTATTTTTCAAGACAAAGATCTGCAAAATTCTGTCTTTTAAGAAGTAAAACCCAATTCTAATCAAAAGTTATACATCATTATAGAGCAAGTAATACTTATCGTTTTTTGAGTGACGCAGCCATTGCAATAGATGTCGCTGAATTACACATCTTGGCGGCCACATTGCCGCAAGAACACGAGATCTACAGCTGAGCTATGCGATGGGTTGCGAGTCAGCGGGAATCTCGTGTGCTGCACCGCACACCGGCAAGACATAATGAGGCTCGCTGCAACTTCCTTGCGAATTATTGGTCGCCGAGAAAGTTCTCAGTGTGAGCAGTAGCGCGCCGTTTTTGGTTTCCTAGTGGCCGACCAGGTGTCGATTTCTCTCAGTCGCCCTGCCTTCGTCGCTCGTCATCTGTGGCATGCTGGCGCAGACCGGCGTCTGCCTTGAACTCATCCGGCTTTATTCAGCGCGTCCTTCATCGCCGCTACCAGCCGCACCAATTCAACCTCGCCGATGGCCGAAGCGGGTTCCGGCAACGGCGAGTCTCCCCAGCGTGCGTCCGTGAAGGTGATGTCGTTCCAATTGCGCGAGGTCGCGTATCGGGGAATGGCGTGGACATGGACTTGCGGCCAGACATTGCCGAGCTGGACGTAGTTGAAGCGATCAGGTTGAAAGAGGTGTCGTATCAACGCCTCGAGATCAAGCAAGCTGGCACGAAGGTCGGACCATTCCGGTTCGGTGAGGTCGGCAAGCGAGCCGTGGCATTCCCGGCGCAACGTCAATTGGACTCGGCCGAGATAGCTCTGGTTGGCAAACAGGCTCCAGGACCAGAACGGCGTTTCGTGCAGGATGAGATGTTTGGCAATCAAGGGAGCCCCCAGCGGTCAATCAACGATGGGTCCAAACTACATCAATTCCATCGAGGAGACGTTTCGGCGTTTGCCGCTCTGGTTCATCGGCCGGTTCGGACCATCTATTCCGTACTCTGACAGTCCGCCAGCGATATCGCGCTCTCGCTGTTCAAATTCAGGATCAGGCAATTCCAAAATAGGGGGAGACTATCGAATTATTCAAGTCGATTGGTACTAGTTATTGCTTCTATCAATTGGACAGAACCCGACGAAGCCTTTTGAAGGTATGCCTAAAGTCTAATTTGCGAGGTCGGGGTTTTGAGCATCACGACAAAAGCCACACTCCATGAACAGCGACTTCTCATGGGTAAGCCGGTGCGCGAACGCATCCTGGGCGAGGTCCGCGCCGACATTGCTCGCGAAGAGGCGGCCGGTCGCGGTCTCGGCAGAATCGTTTCGGTGAGCGTCGGCCGTCGCGAGGAGATCGCGATCTACATCCGCGGGCAGGCACGGGCAGCCGCCGAAGTCGGCCTGCCGTTCGAAGAACTGTTCTGGCCGGAGACGCTCTCGCAGGAAGACTGCAAGAAGCGGATCGTTGCAATGAACGATGACCCGGACGTGCTGGGTATCATCTTGCAGCGGCCGGTGCCCAAGGGAATCAACGTGCGTTCGCTGCAATCGGCGATCCATCCCCTCAAGGACATCGAAGGGATGAATCCCGCTTCGATCGGCAACATCGTCTATAACGACCTGGCGCTGGCGCCGTGCACGGCAGCGGCTGCGGTGGAGCTGTTGAAGGAAACCGGTCTCAAGCTCAATGGGCTTGAAGTGGTGATGATCGGGCATTCGGAAATCGTCGGGAAGCCGGCGGCATTCCTCCTGATGGCGCAAGGCGCGACGGTGACGGTCTGTCACCACCTCACTCGTTCCGTGGCCATGCATTCGCGCCGGGCAGATGCCGTCATCGTGGCCGTCGGCATACCCAATTTCCTCACCGCCGAGATGGTGAAGCCGGGAGCGGCGGTCATCGATATCGGCATCAACCATGTCACCGGCCCGAACGGTGCGATGATTGTCGGCGATGTCGACACCGACGGCGTGCGGGAAGTTGCAAGCTGGGTAACACCGGTGCCGGGCGGTGTCGGGCCGGTGACTGTTGCGCTTTTGATGCGTAATGCGATTGCGGCACATGTCATGCAGGTGGCCGCGGGATGGCGCGCGGTATGACGGGGCCTTGATACGGCGAGTTGTAAGTTTCAATTCAAAGAATGCGAGAGGCCGCGGATCAAAATCGGCCCAGCAAACCGGGAAGAAAAAATCAGAAGATCTGATGAAGGAGGGAAAAATGCGCAAATGCGAGCCTAATCACACAGACATCGGCGCCAACGTCATCATGAAAGACGAGTTCATGAAATCGTTCCCGCACTCCTCGTTCCACCATGGGGAGGTTCTCAAGGTCTCAGGCGACCTGCGCTACGTGAAGTTTCGGGAACGGCGCACCCCGCTTTGGCTCAATAGGGCGCTGATCGACTATGCATCCTGAGGCCGGAGCCGGTACAGCGGCGCGCGAGCCCGCGGGAATTTTATCACACTGACCAAATGCGTTCTTCCTTACGTTTGCACCGGCATCCATGCCGGTTCGGCGGCAGCGGCCACACGCAGCGGATAGGTTACCTCGAAAACGTAGCCTTGATGCGGTCGACTGCGAGCATGGGAAGAACGTCTTCCTCCTGCCCGCGTGCAATCCCACCTACTTACTGCGGAGGTGGTTGCGCGCGGGTCTTTTTTTGTCTTGTCTTTTACACCGTCAGCACGATTTTGCCGATATGCTCGCCTGCGTCCATGCGGGCGTGGGCAGCGGCGGCCTCGCGCAGGGGATAGGTTCCATCCATCACGACTTTGACGCGGCCGTCGGCAAGCATTGGCAGGACGTATTCCGCCAGCCCGCGAGCGATGCGGCCCTTCACTTCCGTTGGGCGGATCCGCAGCGTCGAACCGGTTATCGTGAGGCGCTTCAGCATGACGCGAAGGAAATCGACCTCCGCTTTTGAGCCCTTCTGATAGGCGATGTTGACGAGGCGGCCATCGTCGCCAAGGCAACTGATGTTCTTTGCTATGTAATCGCCGCCGACCATGTCGAGGATGACATCAATGCCGCCCTTGCCGACGTGGGACTTGACCGCCTCGACGAAATCCTCCGTGCGGTAGTTGACGGCCAGGTCGGCGCCGAGCTTCCGGCAGGCGTCGCATTTTTCGTCCGAACCTGCGGTGGCGATGACGTTGGCGCCGAACGCCTTGGCAAGCTGGATCGCGGTGACGCCGATGCCAGACGAGCCGCCGTGGATCATGAACCATTCGCCAGCTGTCAGATGGGCGCGTTCGAAGACGTTATGCCAGACGGTGAAGAAGGTTTCGGGCACGCCGCCGGCCTGCTCCATCGACAGGCCATCGGGGATGGCAAGGCAGCACGGCTCATCGGCTATGCAGTACTGCGCATAACCGCCGCCGTTTACGAGGGCCATCACTTTGTCGCCGTCCTTGAAGCGCGTTGCGCCGTGGCCTGTCGCGGCAACAGTTCCGGAGACTTCGAGGCCGGGAATCTCGGAGTGGCCCTTGGGAGCGGGGTAGAGCCCCTGGCGCTGCATGACGTCGGGACGGTTGATGCCTGCGGCTGCGACCTTTATCAGCACCTGACCTTCGCCGGGTTGCGGCAAGGCCATCTCGATCGGCTTCAGCACGTCCGGACCGCCTTTACCGTCGACATGGATGGCGGTCATCGTTGCGGGCAGAGCGGGCATCAGCGGTTTCCTTTATGCCTGATGGCGGTAGGCGCGGCGGGCGCGCGGCGTTGGGCAAAGGGATGCCAGCCCCGGGGGGATGAGGCAAGGGGCAGGGCCGGCCGCATGGAACAACGCGGCTCGGTGAACGTGGTTTCGGCCCCCAAAGCTAACGGGCATGCGAAGACGTAATAACTACCCGATCGGATAGCGCAAACGCGACCAATTCGACTTTCGTGGAGGAACGCACTGGTCAGCGACAATAGGCTCAACTTATAACCGGCGCTGAATCGGGCGCTCGCGCGCCCCGCAGATCGCGATATCGGCGCCAAGGAGAGCCCCATGACCCAAGCTACCCCCATCCTCCACATGTTCGCTCCGCAAAAACACATGAGCCCGTTCGATGTGAATATGGCAGCGGATGCCGGGTTCAAGGTCATTATACCCTACATCAACGTCGAACTCACCGAGATCACTGGCCTGGTACAGGACGCCATCTTCTCGCGGCCCCCCGATTACGGCATTCGCACCGGCGTCTTCATCGGCGGCAAGGATGCGCTGCTGGCTCTCGATATGATGAAGGCGGCCAAGGAAGCCCTGGTTCCGCCGTTCCAGCTCTCGGTGTTCGCGGATCCTGCCGGCTCGTTCACGACGGCGGCCGGCATGGTCGCCTGCGTCGAAAAAGTTCTCCGAGAAAAGCATTCGCGCGGCCTCGACGGCACCACCGTGACCGTCTTCGGCGCCACCGGCGTCGTCGGGTTCGCGTCCGCCGTGATCGCCGCCCTCGAAGGGGCCAAAGTCAAGATGGTCGCGCACCGCGGCGTCGAGCGCGTCTTCAAGACCGCCGAGGCCGCCAAGGAACGCTTTGGCGTCGACCTGGAACCGGTGCCCGGCGAAACGCCAGAGCAGAAGGCCGAAATCGTCAAGAACGCTGAGGTTGTGTTTGCCGCCGCCGCCGCCGGCGTGCAGATCCTCAGCAGCGCCGAACTGCAATCGGCGAAAAACCTTCTCGTCGCCGCCGACGTCAATGCCGTTCCGCCTCCGGGCGTGGAAGGCATGGACCTGTTCATGAAAGGCGAGATTCTGCCAGGCTGCACCAGAACCAGCGGCGTCGGGCCGCTTGCGATCGGCGACATCAAGTACAAGACGCAGGCCGGATTGTTCACCCGTATGATCAACGCCACCGAACCCGTCCACCTTGACTTCCGTGACGCGTTCAAGTTAGCGCGATCGTTCGTCGCTTGAGCGGCGAGCCGATCCTGATCGCCGCGTGGTC
>LOEV01000204.1 GCA_001516065.1 Alphaproteobacteria bacterium BRH_c36 | reverse complement strand
CGCTTGCGGCTGGACTCGAAACCAAACGTCAGGTGCAAAAGCTGCACTAGAATCATAGAGTTGCTAGTGTTCCTTATGGTTCTGACATTTGCCCGGAACTTGGCCGCAACGGGAAGCAAATGTCAGAACCGGAACACTAGGCTCGGCCTGGATGAATCTACGTCGATCAATGCCTGCAAGGTGGGGTAATGGCGATCAACGCCAAACTAGAGTTGAGACACAGCCAGCAGCTGGTGATGACACCCCAGCTGCAGCAGGCGATCAAGCTTCTGCAGTTGTCGAATCTCGAACTCGCTGAATTCGTGGAGATTGAACTCGAGCGTAATCCGCTGCTTGAGCGCGACGAGAGCGCGGAGCGCCCGCTGAGCGCCGAACGGCCAGATGGCGAGGCTGCCCTCGTCAAGAGTGAAGGCGACCCCAGTGCATCTGACGAATGGGTCGACACCGGGCGCGGGACGTCGGAAGCCGCCAACGCACTCGACACCGATTACGAGAATATCTATCCCGATACATCGCCAAGCGAGCTTGCGTCGGCCGGCGGACTTGATGGCGCGATGCTGGCGGGCTCCAGCTGGGCAAACGTCAAGGGCATCGGTTCAGGCGGTTTAGGCAGCGAGGACAACGATCTAGAGTCCTATGTCGCAAGCAGTTTGTCGCTGCATGACCATCTCAGCGCGCAATTGCCACTGACCTTGAGCGACCCTGCCGAACGCCTGATCGGCGTGCACCTGATCGACCTCGTAGACGATGCTGGCTACCTCCACGCAGACCTTGACGAACTCAGCGACAAACTCGGGGCCCCGCGCGAAATGATCGAGCGCGTCCTCAGCGCGTTGCAGACCTTGGATCCGCCCGGCATTTTCGCGCGATCGCTGGCCGAATGTCTCGCCCTGCAACTCAAGGATTGCAATCGTTACGACCCGCAGATCGCAGCCCTCCTCGACAACCTCGATCTCCTGGCCCGCCACGATGTCGCCAAACTACGCAAGGCGGTCGGCGTGGATCTCGATGAGCTGTCTGATATGATCAACGAGATCAAGGGTTTGAACCCGAAGCCCGGGCTCGCCTTCGGTTCGGTGCAAGTGCAGCCCGTGGTGCCGGACGTGATCGTCAGAACCGCTTCCGACAATAGCTGGATCGTCGAACTCAATAGCGACACGCTGCCCCGCGTACTGGTCGACCGCAGTTATTTCGTGCGTGTCTCCAGAACCGCTAATTCCGAGTCTGACAAGGAATACCTGTCCGAATGCCTGCAGACGGCAAATTGGCTGGTCAAGAGCCTCGATCAGCGCGCCCGCACCATCCTGAAGGTCAGCCAGGAGATCGTGCGCCAGCAGGATGGCTTCTTCACATACGGGATTCAGCACCTGCGACCGCTCAACCTTAAGACCGTGGCCGACGCCATCTCGATGCACGAGTCGACTGTGTCACGCGTCACCTCGAACAAGTACATGGCGACCAGCCGCGGCATTTTCGAACTCAAGTACTTCTTCACCTCGGCAATCCAGTCTGCAAGCGATGGTGAAGCTCATTCCTCGGAGTCGGTACGCTACCGCATCAAGCAACTGATCGACGGGGAAATGGCCGACCAGGTGCTCTCGGACGACCAGATCGTCGACCTCCTTCGCCGCGATGGAATCGACATCGCCCGGCGCACCGTCGCCAAGTACCGCGAAGCCATGCGCGTCCCCTCATCGGTTCAGCGCCGCCGCCAGAAACGGGCGCTTGAACAGGTCGCACGCGCCTGATTTCAGGTGATCCCGGAGGCCTTTCGCGTTATGATTAATAACTTGAGCATATCGTCCACTTCATCCCGTCGGGGGATATGAGGCATCGCTTGACACCACTTCCCTGATTAAGCTTCGATTGCAAAGGAGGCGACGCAGGCCGGTACTTTTTGGTAGGCTTGAGCGAAGCATCAATGGGTTCCAACCAGCGATTTCGTTCA
This sequence comes from Alphaproteobacteria bacterium BRH_c36, assembly GCA_001516065.1. Taxonomy (GTDB): domain Bacteria; phylum Pseudomonadota; class Alphaproteobacteria; order Rhizobiales; family Hyphomicrobiaceae; genus Filomicrobium. Next base: position 5,799 of record LOEV01000204.1, on the reverse strand, counting down.
CAATGCCGGATTCAGAATTGGCCTGCTGCATAGGCTTGACTCGCAGGGATGACGCAGCCAAGTACTCGAACAACAAATAACAAGGCGGAACTATGACACTCCAAGTCACCGGAAAGAATGTAGACGCTGGAGATGCTTACAAGACCTATGTCCTCGACAAAATATCGACAGTCCTGGAGAAGTATATAGGCCCCGAAATCGGCGGCCACGTTCGCCTCGAGAAGGAACGCAGCATATTTCGAACCGATTGTTCTATCCGCTTACGTACCGGACTACTTGTCGAAGCCCATGGGACGGGTGGAGACGCCTATTCGAGCGCCGATGCCGCAGTGGAACGGCTTGAGAAGCGCGTGCGCCGCTACAAACGTCGTCTAAAGGACCATCACCACGGCCGTCAGAATGGTGCCGCACTTCCAGCAGAACTTCCTGCCCGCGACTACGTGCTGCAATTGACGGACGATGAAAACGAGGATCATGCCAAGAACGACCACCACCCGATTGTCATCGCTGAAACAGAGCGTGGCATTCGTGAATTGACAGTGGGCGAGGCGGTAATGCATCTCGACCTGGGGGAAAGCCCATTTCTGATCTTCAGAAACGCTGGAAATGGCGGCATAAACGTTGTTTACAGGCGACCCGATGGCAATGTCGGTTGGGTCGATCCGGCCAAGTCGAGATAATACAGGCTGGCTCCGCGGTGCGGCGAGACCGAATCAGCGCACGGCGGCGCCACTAATCCGGGTGGATTGGAAGAAATCAAGTTTGCGGGGTCTCGCGGCGCGCACGCGCCACGCGTCAAGAGCATGTCCTGAGTGGAACTGCGGCAACGGAATTCCTAAATCAGGGTTGTTCGAGGGAAGGCAGCAAACGTTGGGACAAAAGACCATGGATCTGAGTGACCTTCTTGAGACTGACGGCATCTTGCCGGCGCTGAAGGCGAAAAGTAAGAAACAAGCGCTTCAGGAACTTGCCAGCAAGGCCGGCGAACTCACGGGACTCGATCCGCGCGACGTGTTCGATACGCTGTTGCAGCGCGAGCGGCTCGGTTCGACCGGTCTAGGCCGGGGCATCGCGATACCGCATGTCAAATTCAAGAGCCTTGAGCGGATCGTCTGCCTGTTCGGCCGGCTTCCCGAGCCGATCGAGTTCGAAAGCCACGACGATGCTCCCGTCGACCTGATCTTCCTGCTACTTGCCCCCGAACACGCAAGCGGAGACCATCTGAAGGCGCTGGCGCGGATCTCGCGGCTGGTTCGCGAGCCAGCAACGCTTGAGAGGCTGCGTAGCGCGCGGGATACCGACGAATTGCACGCCGTCCTTTCCAATCCGGTCTCGAACGCCGCTTGAGGCGCCTCTGTCGTATACTCGCCGACTCACTTTTGTGTCCTCGGTCTGATGCTTGCCCCAGGCGACGAGCCGGCAATCGTCTGACCCAGAATACCGGAACCGTTAGCCGAAACGATCAAGCGCAAACGCTTGCATTTCCCAAGATGAGCAGAGCACCCAGGCCAACGCCGCCGACGATGATCCGCCACCATCCGAACAGCGCGAAACCATGGCGGCTCACGTATTCCAGTAAAAAACGCACCACGAACACCGCCGTGATGAAGGCCATCACGAAGCCGATGGCTATGCTGGCTGCATCGGAAGTGTCGATGTTTGACCAATTCTTGTAGAGATCGTAGGCGAAGGCGCCCGCCATTGTCGGCATGGCAAGGAAGAACGAGAACTCGGCCGCCGAGCGCTTGTCCGTGCCAAGCAGCAGTGCACCGACAATAGTGGCGCCGGAGCGCGAAACGCCGGGAACCATGGCAAGGCATTGACACAGGCCGATCTTGAAGGCGAGCGACGGCGGATAGTCCATGACATCAGCGTAGCGCGGCTCCAGGGCGAGCCGGTCGACGACGAGCAGGATGATGCCGCCCACGATCAAAGTCACGCAGATCAGCATCGGGCTTTCGAACAACACGCTCTTGATGAAGGAGTGGCCCAGCGCGCCGATCACCGCAGCGGGGAGGAACGCGATGAGGATGCCGAGAACGAATCGCTGCGTGCGCGCATCGAAGGGGAGATCGATCAGCAATCGCAAGAGCTTGGCGGAATAAACCGAGAGAATCGCCAGAATCGCCCCAAGCTGGATGAGCACTTCAAAGGTTTTGCCAGGAGAACAGAAGCCGAGGAAGTGCCCGGCGAGCAGAACGTGCCCGGTCGAGGAAACGGGAATGAATTCGGTCAGGCCCTCGATCAGGCCGAGCAGGATTACGTGCCACGTCTCCATGGATGGGGGATCTCCGCATCTTCGTTGGACCCGGACGGCGGCGCGATGGCCGCGGGGCTGTCAAAGTCGCTATGTTTCCGGGGAAAGCGCTACGCCCAGTCTTCGGATGATTCGCCCGGCTCACGTCCGGCAACAACCATGGCCCGGTGCATCCGGCAAGCCGCCACAAATGGTTGGCAGACAAAGGCTTCGGCGTGCCGCATCCATGCCACATCCTGGGCCACATCCAGGCAGCGCCCCGATGGGCGATTCCGCATATTTCGTCCCGGCGCGGAGTTGCTCACGAATCCATGTAGACTTTGGGAGTTGAGGGACGATGGCTCGACGCCATCTGGACCTTTTAAAGCGCGTGCCGTGACCTGTCGGACCACGTTCGGCCCACACGAAAAGAAGGCCCAATGCATAGGCAAACCCCATGCATAAGTTGACCCATTACCGACTTTGCCCTTTATCGCGCTCCATCCGGGTCGTGCTCGATGAGCTTGAACTCAAGGTGAACGCGCTTGAAGAGCTGCCGTGGGATCTTGGCCTGTCGTTCCTGCAGCTCAATCCGGCGGGCGAGTTGCCGGTTCTCGAAATCGAGGCCGGACCGATTCTATGTGGTACGTACGCGATCTCCGAATACATCGCGGAGGAACTGAAGCGCCACCCGCAGGATGGACTGATTGTTCCGCTGTTCCCCGGCAATCGTGAGGAACGTGCGGAAGTGCGCCGGCTGGTCGACTGGTTTCACGGCAAGTTCAACCGAGAGGTGACGCGCGAACTTCTGTACGAGAAGGTCTACGCAAGACTGCAACCGGGCAACGGCAGCCATTCGCCCGATGCGGATATCCTGCGGGCGGTCCGTGCGAATTTGCGCTATCATTTGAGTTATATCGGCTACCTGGCGCATGGGCGCCGGTGGCTCGCGGGAGAGGATCTGTCGTTTGCCGATATCGCAGCGGCCGCCCAGCTCTCGACGATCGACTATTTCGACGAGGTGCCCTGGGATGAGTACCCGCAGGCGAAGGAATGGTTTGCGCGCATCAAGTCAAGGCCGGCGTTTCGCCCGATTCTGGCCGACCGCATCCCCGGTTCACCGCCGCCAATGCATTACACGAATCTCGATTTCTGAAACGCGATGCTGCCATGGTCCAATCGGCGAGGCGCGAGCGTGATGGCACGGCTGAACGACGAACTGAAGGCCCGCGCCGACGCCCTCGGTTTCGATGCCTTCGGGATCACGAGCGCCGAGGCGAGCGAAGCAACGGCGGCGCGGCTCTATGACTTTCTTCGTCTGGACCGCCACGGCGACATGAGCTGGATGGCCGACACAGCAGAACGCCGCGCCGATCCACTCCAGTTGATGCCGGCGGCACGCAGCATCGTCATGCTCGGCATGAGCTATTCGCCTGAGCGCGATCCGCTGGAAGCTCTGGCGGCGAAATCGCACGCCGCGATCTCGGTATATGCCAAGAGCCGCGATTATCACGACATCATCAAGGGGCGTCTGAAGGACCTTGCCGGATTGCTGGCGCGCCGCGCCAATGCCGACGTCAAGGTGTTCGTCGATACCGCGCCGCTGATGGAGAAGCCGCTTGCCGCCGCTGCCGGCCTGGGCTGGCAAGGCAAGCACACCAATCTGGTATCGCGTGGGCATGGCTCGTGGCTGTTTCTGGGAGCGATCCTCACAGACGCGGATCTCGCCGCCGACGCCCCAGAAGCCGACCATTGCGGCAACTGCCGAAAATGCCTCGACGTGTGCCCCACGAACGCCTTTCCGGCGCCCTATCAGCTCGACGCACGGCGCTGCATTTCCTACCTCACAATCGAACACCAGGGGCACATCGCGGCGGAGTTCCGCAGGGCTATCGGCAACCGGGTATTCGGCTGCGACGACTGCCTGGCGGTTTGTCCGTGGAACAAGTTTGCCGAAGCCGCCCGGGAAACCAAGCTGAGGGCGCGTGCGCAATCAGATAATCCACCGCTCGGAGAGTTGCTTGCCCTCGATGACGACGCCTTCAGAGCGCGCTTCGCCGGGACGCCGGTGAAGCGCACCGGGCGGGCGCGGTTCGTGCGGAACTGCCTGATCGCTGCGGGAAATTCCGCAGACGCGGCGCTGCTGGCCCCCGTCAAGTCGTTGCTGAATGATGCTTCGCCGCTGGTGCGGGCGATGGCGGTATGGGCGCTCGGTGAATTGGCAGCGGCTGAAGAATTCGCAACGGCGCGCGAGGAGCATTTGCCGCGCGAGGCCGACCGGCAAGTTGCCGCGGAATGGCAGTGTGTCCTGTGAAATGGAGGAAACCCTTGAAGCACGTCGTCTGTTTCGGATTCGGCTTCAGCGCCCAGGCGCTTGCGCCACGGCTGAAGGCGCAGGGCTGGCGCGTGAGCGGGACGTCGCGCAGCGCAGAGGGCGCAGCAAAGATCCGGACAGCTGGATTTGAAGCGGTCATTTTCGACGGCGCCACCGCAAGCGAGGGTGTACGCGATGCGCTGGCAACGGCTACGCATATTGTCGTTTCCGCACCACCAGGGGAGGTGGGCGATCCGGTCCTCATCCAGCATCTGGCCGATATCGCCAGCGCCCGGCAGCTTGAATGGATCGGCTATCTTTCGACAGTCGGGGTATACGGCGACCGGAATGGCGCGTGGGTCGACGAGACGACGCCGGAGGCGCCCCAGACGCAGCGTTCGAGAAGGCGCCTCGAAGCGGAGCGGGATTGGCTGGCGCTGGATGGGCAACAGGGCGCAGGGAAACCGCGCGTGCAGGTGTTCCGGCTCGCGGGGATCTATGGGCCGGGGCGCAGCGCCGTCGATCAGGTGCTTTCGGGGCGGGCGCGCCGCATCATCAAGCCCGGGCAGGTCTTCAACCGCATCCACGTCGAAGATATCGCCAACACACTCGAAGCCGCGATTGCTCGCGGCGGCAATCATGCCGTCTATAACGTCGCCGACGACGAACCTGCGCCGCCGCAGGACGTTATCGGCTATGCGGCCGAACTTCTGGGACTGCCACCGCCGCCTGCTGTTGCGTTCGAAAACGCAGAACTGACGCCGATGGCACGCAGCTTCTATGCAGAAGTGAAGCGGGTGCGAAACGATCTCTTGAAGACCGATCTTGGGGTCCAGCTCCGCTATCCCACGTACCGGGATGGACTGGCGGAAATCGTGGCGGGTCTATCTTCGTGAACGCGCATATTGCGGAATTCAGCGGCCGTTCAACCGATTTGCGCGAAGTTGCCCAAATCTTGGTGTTGAAGTTGCCTGAATAAGGCAGCGGGAGTGCGAATTCCAATGCGATTACCTATGTCATTACGGGCTGGCGTTGTTTTACTGAGTGCCGTTGCGCTGGCGTTTGCGGCTCTTACCCCCGGACTGGCTCTGGCCGATTCAGTCGAAGCGGCGGATGCGATTGCCGGCAAGTTTGCAGCAGATGAAGCTAAACAGGCAGCCGACGCGGAACAGGATGCGAAATGGTTGCACGAAGAAGCCAGGCGCGCCGTCGAGCGCGCGCTGGCGCTGGAAAACGCGCGCGCCCCGCC
>LOEV01000203.1 GCA_001516065.1 Alphaproteobacteria bacterium BRH_c36 | reverse complement strand
TTGTTTCGACCGGCTTCATTTCGGCAATCAGGTTCATCGTCTTCAGGATTGGCTCGAGCTTCTTGCGGTCGCCCGTCTTGCGAACTTGCTCGTCACCGCCTTCGGTTCGCGCGGCAACCAGCGCCGCCGCGCTGCTCGATGGCGCCAGCGCGCTCGCCGCTGTCGCATCGAGGATCATCAACGCCACGGCCGTCCTCTCGGCGCCAGCCAGGCTTTCGAACGTGCCGATGAATCCGGGTAGAGGGCGGTAGTTGCGCTTGCGGATATAGCCGGCTTCCCGCTTGTTGGGCGCCGACAGGATCTTGGTTTCAAGTTTTGCAACCCCACGCTTCTTGAAACCGAGCTTGTCGGCGGCGGCGTAAGACACGTCGAGCTTGCGGTCGCCCCAGTAGGGACCAGCATTGTTGATGCGCAGTACGGCAGCCGCCTTTGTCGCCGGATTGCGTACCAGCAGCACGGTGCCATCCGGGTAGATCGGGCTGGCGGCATTATCCGAACGGTCTGGATGGAATTCCTCACCCGACGATGTCAACCCGCACGGATTGTAGCGATCCTTGCTGCAGTCGTTATAATGGGACGCAACCAGCGGGATCGTCTCGCCGACAAGAGCGGCTGTTTCCGACAGCGACTTCACCTTGTGGCACTTGCCAACGAAGCAGTAGGTCGAGCCCGGCGTCTTGGCCTGCACCGACTGAACCATGCCAAACATGCCAAGCGTCATAGCCGCGACGAGACATCCCGCCGTGACGATTGCGTGGCGACTGACGAAATCGAACATACTTTTCACCCCCGTAGTTCTGCGGCCATGACAGGCCCTCGAACCGGTTCGACGCTCCAGAGCTCTGCACCTGCGAAGTCACAGGTGACCTTTTCTGAGAGCTGCCAAATTGGACGTGATTGCCGGGACGTGGTGGAGCACGGTGCGTGCATGAGACCAGCACACCATCCTCGCGCCCGCAGCAATCGTTTGCCCGTGGGCGCAATACCCAACGAACCTAGGCCGGAGCGAGATAGAGTTAACAAACAAGGTTAATGCAACAGGCCATGGGCCGCAGCGGCATCCTGCCGCCTACAGATTATTAACTATCTGATTTGGCGATTGGAATTCCGACATTTGTCAATTTTTGTCGCAGCGCATCATCGGCTTCCGAGAGTGCTTCCGCGTCAATCGACCGCAGAACCAGTTCGCACCGCATCAGCCCTCCAGCAAACGATGGGTAACTGCCCATTATGACCGCGGGAAACGCCTTCTGGTGATCGGCAAACAGGTCGGCGACTTCACTCTCGGGCGCCAGCACCTTGATGCTTTGGCTGAGCATTTTCCGCCCCGTGCGCAGTCCTGGCAGAATTTCGTCGAGCATGGCCTGCATGATGGAGGGCACGCCGGCCATGACGAAGACATTGCCGATTTTGAAGCCGGGCGCGGCGGTAATCCTGTTATTGATAAGATCGGCCCCCTTGGGCAGCCGCGCCATGCGCAACCGCGACGGCGTCAACTCAAGCCCCCGCGATTCATAATACGGCATCATCCGCGCCAGCGCCCGTTCATCGACGTCGATTGCGACCCCGAACGCCTTGGCGATGCAGTCGGCGGTGATGTCGTCATGGGTCGGTCCGATACCGCCCGTCGTGAACACATAAGTGTATCGCACCCGCAAGGCATTGAGCGCGTCGACGATGTCGGTTTGATCGTCTGCAACAACGCGAACTTCGCGAAGCCGGATGCCTGCGGCCGTCAACACATCTGCGATATAGCCCGCGTTGGCTTCCTTCGTCCGCCCGGACAGGATCTCGTCGCCGATGACGAGAACGGCTGCGGTGACATCTTCATTCGGCGGCTGCGGGATCTGGGTGCTTTGCGGCTTGGTCATCGGTCATCCTGACTGAATTGCAGGATGTCTTAGCATACCGCTGGCGATTTGGATTGTGCGGCACAAGTTCACCGCAGCGATTGAACCCCGCGACGGACATGGACCCTTTCAGCCCGTCACGAATGAGAGCAGCCAGCCGAAAAGCCCGCTGCTCTTGGCGGCAGCCCCGCCGGGCTTGCCTGCACGGATTTCCGCGACCGCCGCCGCCACTTTCGTTTCGATCAGCGCCCCGCCCCATTCAGCCCTGGCAAGCCGCGCGTCGCCCGTCGCTCCCTCGCTGTCCGCCGCGGCCTGGCCCAAAACGACCGCATCGGGCCTCACGAACAGCAGTTCCGAAGTATCGCGCACGCCAGCATGCGTACCGATCTGGGCAGCCGTCAGCCCCTGCGCCTTGAGGAATTCGTCGCCTCCATTGCCAGCGTAGTAGCCCGCTGCAGCCAGAACGGCGACACCCTCAGCTGCCCACTCTTGCGACAGCCGCTTCGAAAGGCGTCCCTGCGCAGCCTGGTTGCCGCCGGAATCGCCGACAAAGACAATGCGCTTGAAGCCATGCGTCTTGAAGCTCAAAGCAGCGTTTTCGAGGACTTTCTCATAGACATCGTCGGGTAGCGAGAGCGTGCCGGGGTAAGCCATATGCCCGACCTTTAGTCCCGGGGGTCCCTCCGGCACGTAGCCGAGAACGGGAGCAACGAGCGCATCGCCGAGCTCAAGGGCAATACGCCGTGTCGTCTCGCGGACGATGAAGTTGTGCTTGCCGAGCGCCATGTGCGCACCGTTCTGCTCGGTGCCCCCGGTCGGGATCAGGATCGTCGTCGCGCCTGCACTCAGCCGGTCGCGCACCGCCACCCAGGTCAGCTTTTCGATCTCGACTTCGCCCTGCCCGCCATCGGCATGCGCCTGCCCAAAGAGCATCAGGGAGAGGAACATCGCCGACAGAACCGACGCGAAGATCGAGCGGAATACAAAGTTTACGGGCATGACAGGTCCGGGACGCTGGAACAAAAACCGCCCGCAGGCTAACCACACAGCATTAATTTCGCGTTGATATTTGCGCGGATCAAATCCCCTCCCGAACGGAACCGAGCAGACGATGATTTTTCCAAGCCCCCTACGGCGCGGCCGCCTCTTGAAACGCTACAAGCGCTTTCTCGCCGATATCGAACTGGACAACGGCGGCACAATCACGGCGAGCTGCCCGAACACCGGCTCCATGATGGGGCTGAGCGATCCTGGAATTAACGTTTGGGTTTCGGCAAGCGACAGCCCTACGCGAAAATATCCCTACACACTCGAACTCGTCGAAAACAACATCGGCAACGCAACGACACTGGTCGGTATCAACACCGGTCACCCCAACAGAATCGTTGCCGAAGCAATCGGGAAAAACCGCATCCCCGCTCTCAAGGGCTACGCTTCCCTCAAGCGCGAGCAGAAATACGGCAAGGCGAGCCGCATCGACATTCTGCTCGAAGACGATAACCGCGGCCGCGTCTACGTCGAGATCAAGAACGTCCACCTGATGCGCAAAGCCGGTCTTGCCGAATTTCCCGATTCGGTTACTGAACGCGGCCTCAAACATCTGGACGAACTTGGCGATATGGCCGAACAGGGTCACCGGGCCGTGATGCTGTTTCTCATCCAGCGCGGCGATGCCACCCGCATGAGCCCATGTGCCGACATCGACCCCGCCTATGCCAAAGCGCTTGCGCGCGCCATGTCCCGCGGCGTCGAGACGCTCGCGTACCGCTGCGAGATCACCCCTGAACGCATCCAGCTGGCGAAATCCGTACCCATACGCATGCCTTGAGACGAAATCGGCACAACCCCGAACCGGCACCGCAGGCCGGCACCTGCTGCACAGGGGGCGCTGCACACGCTTGTGAACACAGTTGTGCTGACAGAGAAGGGATTTGCCCCCAAATAGAGGATAACCCCGGTCGGACCCGCCGACCTGCCGGCAGTGGCGATGGCAATGCCACGATATCCGGCATAAATCGATTGCAGAGGACGACGCCGCGATGAACATTGACAGACGGACGTTCGGATTTGGAACCCTTGCGGTCAGCCTCGGCCTGACTGCCGCCGAACTCTCAGCTGGTGAGAACAAGCCCATGGACTTCGAAGTTACGAAAACCGAAGAAGAATGGCGCGAGTTGCTGACGCCGGAGCAGTTCTACGTGCTGCGCCAGCATGGCACCGAGCGCGCTCGGACAAGCCCGCTCGACAAAATCTATGACCCGGGCGTCTACAAGTGCGCCGGCTGCGGCCAGGAATTGTTCACCTCGCAAACGAAATTCGATAGCCGAACCGGCTGGCCGAGCTTTTATGCGCCGATTGATGGCAAAGTCGGCACGTCGAGCGACCGCTCGTTTTTCATGGTGCGCACCGAGGTCCATTGCAGCCGCTGCGGCGGACATCTCGGACACGTCTTCAATGACGGTCCAAAACCGACCGGACTCCGCTACTGCATCAACGGGCTCGCCATGAATTTCGAGCCCGCGCAGGCGGCCGCTGCGAGCGAAAAATCCGGCAGCTGAGTGGAGCTACCTTCATGTTAAACAAGCAGACAATCTCACTGGGGCTCGCCATCGTCGCCATAGGCGCGTTGCTTGCCGCCGTGCGCTTTGGCGGCGGACCGGTGCCGCAACCAGTTGTCGCCGCCGAAAAGGTAACGACCGTGCCCGCCGAAGGCCATGAAGTCGCGACCTTCGGTTCGGGCTGCTTCTGGTGCACCGAATCTGACTTCGACAAGGTACCCGGCGTCGCCACCACAATTTCGGGCTACATGGGCGGCAAGACCGAAAACCCGACCTACCAGAGCGTTTCGAGCGGCCGCACGGGCCATGCCGAAGTCCTGCAGATCACTTACGATCCCAAACGGGTCAGTTACAAGACTTTGCTGGACTACTATTGGCGCCACGCCGACATCCTCGACGGCGGCGGCCAGTTCTGCGATCGCGGCAGTCAGTACCGCCCGGTGATTTTCGCCCATACGCCTGAGCAGCGTCGCCTCGCCGAGGAGGGGAAGGCCGCCATCGATGCGACAAAGCGCTTCGACCGTCCCGTCGCCGTGGAGATTGCCGACGCCAGCACGTTCACGCCGGCCGAGGAATATCACCAGGACTATTACCAGACGCATCCCTACCGTTATTCGAGGTATCGCAACGGATGCGGCCGCGACCGGCGCCTTAAAGAACTGTGGGGCGACGAAGCCACGCACTAATGTCTTATTCGGCGGCCTCTGCGTGCCCCGACACCACCTGATCGGCCAACTTTCCGGTGAGTTCGGCAAGATGGTCGAACCTGGCGGTATAAGTGCCGACGCCCGCCGTCGCCGAACGCAACTCGATGATCAGGTCCTCGATCTCCGAGTCGGGGATGTGCGCTTCGATGACATCCCAGCCCGGCCACCCATGCCGCGCATCGAACCCCAGGATCTGCCCTCGGCGCTGCGGGATGATGCCGTTGATGCGCGCCGTCGCATCGGAGGGAACCATGATCGACACCGCCATGATCGGCTCCAGAAGTACCGGTGCGCATTGCGGCATGCCTTCGCTCATAGCCAGCCGCGTCGCTGCCCGGAACGCCATGTCGGATGAATCGACGGAGTGAACGGAGCCGTCCTTCAATGTCACCGCCACATCGACGACCGGGAACCCGAGCGGTCCCTTGTTGAGATAATCGCGCGCGCCGTGCTCGACGGACGGGAAGAACTGTTTGGGCACGACGCCGCCTGTGATCACCTCGTCGAATGCAAAACCAACACCGCGCGGCTGCGGCCTTATCGCGATCACGACATCGCCGAATTGGCCATGCCCGCCCGATTGCTTCTTGTGCCGGCCGCGCACTTCGGCGCTCTTGCGAATGGTCTCTTTGTAGGGAATGAGGCGCGGCTGCCGCTCGACTGAAATCGCGAACTTGCGCTGCAGGCGTTCGAGCGCGACCCGCAGGTGCATTTCGCCCTGTCCCTTGAGCAGCAGCTGGTGGGTATCGATTGAATTCTCCGCTTCGAGCGAAGGATCTTCCTCGCAGAGTTTCGCCAATGCCGACGTCAGCTTGACTTCGTCCTTGCGATCCTTGATTGCGAGCCCGGTGACGTAGACCGGCTCCGGCGGCGGCGGGCAGGCGACGGCCTGTGCAGCCGCCCGCTTACCCCCTATCGCCGTCTCGCCGGTCGCAATCCCATCGAGACGGCCAAGCCCGACGACGTCGCCGGGGCGCGCAGCGCCCCGCTTGAGGTACTCTTCACCGTGAATAGCAAGGACTCCAGAGATGCGTTCTTCGGCGCCGCTGCTGCTGCGAACGATCGCGCCGTCAGCAAGCGTATCGCCGAACACGCGCGCAAACGAGATCTTGCCGCCATGGGGGGAATGGACCGTCTTGAAGACGAACGCCGTTGCCGCGCCGGGTTCGAGGCCGATCCTTTCCGCCGTCGTCGCCGCGTCAGGCACTTCGTGGCGCAACGCCTTCAACAGTCGCCCGATACCATTGCCATGTTCGGCGCTGCCGATCAGCACCGGGCAGATCGCGCCCTCGCGCAACTCGGCAGTCAGGTCTTCGAAAATCTTGTCCAGCGGCGGGATCATGTCGGCGAGCAGCTGCTCCATCAGATCGTCGTCGTAATCGGCAAGCTGCTCCAGCATATGGAAGCGGGCTTCCTCCTCGCGGCCCTTTATGCCCGCCGGCAATTCGACGATTTCGGAGGGAGCATGCTCGCGATAGACGTATGCCCGCTCGGACGCCAGATCGACGAAGCCGGTCGCGATCCCGTTTTCCCAGATCGGCACCTGCCGTAGGACGAGCGGCCTTTCGCTGGCTGGTTGCAGCATCGGAATAATGTCGCGCACCTGCAGCCGGCAGCTGTCGATCTTGTTGAGGAACAGGAAGTGGGGAATGCCGCGTTCTTCAAGCTGCCTCAGGATCAGCTGCAGGGCCGGCACCCGCTTAGCATCGGGTTCGCACACGACCACCGCAGCATCGCAGATCGTCAGTGCCGATGCCCCGTCGGCCAGAAACTCGACCGAACCCGGACAATCGATGAAGGTGTAATCGCCGCCAAGATAGTTGGTATCGAACACGTTGAGCGCAACGCTCATCCCGTGCGCGCGGGCCTCCGGGGAAGCATCCCCCTTTGTCGTCCCGTCTTGGACCCGCCCTTGCTGGGCAATTGTTCCGGTGCGGGCCAGAATGGCTTCGAGCAACGTCGTCTTGCCTGCCAGATATGGGCCGACAATCGCGATTGCCCTTGTACCACCATCACGACTACCGCCGTCACGATCCGTCGCGGCACCGCGACCCGTTTCCTGCGCCATGCTGATCTCCAATCCGTTTGTGGTTCGAATCCATGCTTGAATTGGCATTGGCGCGGGAAAAAACGGGCGCCATTCGCTGGTCATGTTCGCGCCGCACGCTCCAAATCGCAAGAGGCAACCCCTCTCAAGGAAAAACCAATTGAAAATTGCAAGTTTTTGATCGGCGGCATCCAAAGTGACGCTGTCGCAGGGCGATGGCTGCACTGCACATATGAATCAAGGGTTTCGCTGCACCCGCGAAGGAAACGAATGCGAAACCACCCGCTGAAAATTATCTTGACGAGATGCTTAATAAGCACATGATGGCTGTATACACGTCCCCCGCCGCCATCAACGAGCGGCAACCAATGGGGCGGTAACCGGGAGGTGCGAGAGCGCCAAGGAGTAAGACGATGAAGACGCGATCGATTAAGTCAGCGGTCTACGCGGCCGGGGTAGTATTCGCGCCCTCCGAAGACGTCCCCGGCATCGGCGCTATTCCGCGCGGCAAATCTCGCACCAAACGCCGCCAGCGCAATGCAGCGGCCGCCTACGAAGCCAAGTACGTTGCTGCTGAAACACCGCAGCCGCCTTCCGCAAACTGGTGGCGGATGCTCGACTTTGGCTGGCTGACCGGCCGCGCCACTGCTTAAGCCACCATATAAGCGCTTATAGGCCTTCAGCGCCTGCCTTGCCTCGTCAATTCGCCAGGCGGCGGGTGGACGCTTGCAGCTTGGCTTGGCATTGCCGCTGTCCTCAATTGGTCCGCCGCCCTGGTCCGCCAGCAAGCCACACCAACACGTCCCGGTAGTGCCGCGTAATCCAGAAGTGGCCCGCATCTTCGACCTCGATCACGTCGAGATCCGGAATATCACCGGTCAATTTCCGCGCCGCCGGCAGCGGCACGTTGCGGTCCATTGCGCCAAGCCACATCCGGCTCCGGCTCCGCACGCCGCTCAAGTCGAGCCCCCAATCGCGGCTGAAGCACGCCATGTCGATCGCCGGCCCCATCACCCCGCGCGCCAGCCCGGCCTTAAATGCCTTGACGAGATCACCGGAAATTTCCGGTTCGGCGAGAAGTTCGCGATCCGGCCTGCCCGCCCGCACCGCCTTTGTCCGCATCGCTAGCCCCGGTGCAACGGCAAGCACGCCGCGAAAGTAGGAAAACACGAAGGAAACGCCACCCGGCACCCGCGGCAAAGCCCGGAACGCGAACCAGTGGAACCAGCTGACACCGTGCCGCTGCGACACCAGATCAAGGGGGGCCACCGGGGCAACCAGCGCCAGCTTCGATACTCTCTCCGCCAGAACAGTTGCCAATGCCGCAGCATAGGGACCGCCACCGGAGACTCCGACGACGCCGAAGCGTTCGATACTCAGTGCCCCCAGGAGGCTCTCAATGTCGCAAGCGTAGTCCGCAAGCCTGGGCCTCCCGCGCGGGGCATCCGAAAGCCCATAACCCCAGCGATCTGGACTTATAAGCCTCAAACCCAGCCGCTGCGCTTCCCGGTCGGCAATCGCGAACTTGTAACGCGAACCCGGCGTGCCGTGCAGCGCCACCACCGGATGCCCGCCCGGATCGCCGTATTCGCAGTATCCAAGCCGCCGCCCATCGGGCAGACCGTGCACGAGTTCAAGCTTAGCCAAGGACGTGTCCCACCTGAATTTCCTGCGAAATGAGGCAAATGCGCAGCCGGCTGGACGCCAAGCCGCCAGTTCGCAGCCGCGCCGGTCTCCAACCAACATCCGCTAGCCGCTAGTCGGCCAGATTATGACAATCTGACGGCCTCTCGGCTAAACAAATCGTGCCCTCCCACTAGTGTAGCGCACCTGACGTTTGGTACCCGCTTGCGGCTGGACTCGAAACCAAACGTCAGGTGCAAAAGCTACTCTAGAATCATAGTGTTGCTAGTGTTCCTTATGGTTCTGACATTTGCTCCGGACCTGGCCGCATTGGGAAGCAAATGTCAGAACCGGAACACTAAGTTGACGCGCCGCAAATCCCAGTGCGAGCCTCGCCGCAAAACCGCCGCATGCAGTCAATCAGAATTGCCCGAAGTCAACAGATGATCCTGCAAAGGAGCCGCCGCAATGCTTCGTACTCTCTTGGCCTCGATCGTTCTCGTACTCGCGACCGCCACGGGCGCATGGACCCAGAACGTCGAAATCATCAAGCAGCGCCAGGAGCTTTTGGACCAGATGGGCAAAGCCGCCAAGGGGCCGGGCCAGATGATGAAGCAGGAAATTCCCTTCGACGAAGCTACTGTCCAGGCCGCCCTCGATACCATCATCGCCAACGCTGCAAAGCTCCCTGAGCTGTTCCCCGACGATTCGAGGACCGGGGGCGAAACCGAAGCTCTGCCCGCCATCTGGGAAAACAAGGCGGACGTCATGAGCCGTTATGAAAAACTCGTCGCCGATGCGCAGGCCGCCAAGGTCGCCGTCAGCGACGAATTCGAATTCATGGAAACCTGGCCGAAGGTCGCCGGCAACTGCGGCGGCTGCCACAAGAAATACCGGGTCGAGAAGAAGTAGTCCGCCCTGCAACGGCGGTCCCGCAACCAATGCAGGCGACCTCACAAGACCGACGCAAGCCGAGGACCGGGCCCGGGGCCGATCCACGAGACGGCGGCCGCATGGTCGCGGCCTGGGATCTGCCGACAAGGGTGTTCCACTGGCTGCTCGTTGCGCTGGTCGCTGCCGCCTGGGCATCGTTTGAATTCTCCGAAGCGCTAGGCGACGCCGTGCTCAAGTGGCATCGCTGGATCGGCCTCGTTATCCTGACGCTGCTGATCTGGCGGATACTGTGGGGCTTCTTCGGCGCATCGACGTCGCGTTTCACGAACTTCGTTCCAGGCCCCGCGACCGTGATCGACTACGCCGCCTCTGTAACGCGCGGCAGGGAGGCCAAATACCTCGGGCATAACCCGCTTGGCAGCGTCATGATCCTCGCCCTGCTCGGGCTTCTCCTGACGCAGGCCACCCTCGGGCTCTTTACCGTCGAGCACAACGATCTGACCGCCGGTCCGTTGTATCTTTTTTTGAGCGAGGCCGGGCGCAAGTCCGCATCGAGTTGGCACCACTTCCTGTTCGAGTCGGTAATACTGTGGCTCATAGCCATTCACTTCGCCGCCAACGCTTTCTACGCCCTCGTTCGCGGGGACCCCTTGATCAGGGCAATGTTTACGGGGCGCAAACCAGCCCGCCAATACCAGGATTGCGATGAAGCCATGGTTGCGGGCCGGCCGCTGCTGCGCGCCATCGTTTTGCTCATCGTTGCCGCGGTCATTGTCTTCGGCGGCATCTCGGCTGTCGGGGGCAAGTTCCTGTCGATGCGGCTTTGGTGAGCCTCCACGCCGGCAGGCTCACAGCCCAAGCTTTGACATGATCACGTTCTGCGCTTCACGTATGTTCGGCGACCATTCGGCGACTTTTGAAGCATAAAGGCTCGCCTCCGATTTCAGGATAACGCCATCGTCGAGTATACGCAGACCGTTGGCCTTCAGCGTCGAACCGGTCGTCGTTATGTCCACGATGAAATCGGCCGTGCCCGCAGCTGGCGTCCCCTCGGTTGCTCCCAGACTCTCGACGATGCGATAGTCGTTGAACCCGTGACTGACGAAGAACTGCCGCGCCAGATTGACGTATTTCGTCGCCACCCGGAACCAGCGCCCATGAGCGCTGCGGAAACTGCTGGCCAGTTCGTCGAGGTGGGCCACCGTGCGCACGTCAAGCCAGCAATCCGGCACCGCCACAACGACGTCGGCAAACCCGAAGCCGAGCGGTTTGAGAAGTTGCGCACGCGCCTGCCAGTCCGTCATCCGCTCCTGCACGAGATCCGCACCCGTGATCCCCATGTGCGCTTTTCCGGTCTTCAGATACCATGCGATTTCGGACGCCGAGACGAACAGCACGTCCGCCTTTCCGATACCCTCGATCTCGCCGTGATAGCCACGCTCGTTACCCGTCTTGCGGACCACCAGTCCGGCCTCCGCGAGCACCGTGGTCGCTTGTTCCATCAAGCGCCCCTTCGAGGGCAGCGCCAATTGAAGCCGTTCGGTCATCGCTTAAATTGCCCTGTGAGCGTGAGACCCGCTGCTGCCATCAAACTCGTTGCCATCAAACTCGTGACCATTAAATTCGTTGCCATCGATCCTGCCGCCATCCGTCCAGCCTCCAGCCCGAACCTTCAGCCGCGCACGGCCTTCAGCAAGCGCTCCGTATGAATGGCGCCGCCTACTGCAGCCACTTTTGCCGGTGCGCCACACATCTTCATCAGCCCGTCGTAGCGCCCGCCCCCCGCCACCGGACTTCCTTCGCCAAGGTCGGGCACCTGCACCTCGAACACGAACCCGGTGTAGTATTCAAGCGAGCGCCCGAACTCGGCGGAGAATTCCGCCTTCGCCACATCGACACCGAGTTCGGAGAGAAGCTGAAGCCGCCTGTGGTAGGCATCGAGCGCCGGGGTGATATCGATGCCGACGTCGCGAATGAGATCCTTGACACGCGCCCCGGCTGCCCGCGCCGGCGCCCGCACACCGATGTAACCCTCGATCAGGTTTGCGGTTTCGACCGGCAGCCGCTCTGCCCGCCGATCGGCAGCAATTCGAGCCAGCTGCAGTGAAATCTCTTCGAGTGTACGTACGCCCTGCAGCTCGATGCCGTGATCGTCGAGATACCGGGCAACCTTGCGAGCGGATTCGGAGGAACGAGCCGGATCAAGCCCCTCGAGCAGCTCCTCCGGAATGCCGACGGCATGTCTTTCCACAGGCTTCGTCAACCGCTCAAGTTCCTCGCGGAATGCGAGCGGCCGCCAGAACTGATGGCGCAGCCGCTCCCGCCAGCGTTCCGGCATGTCGATCGCCGACAAAAGCGCCCGGAACAACCCCAGATCGCCAATCCTCAGCTTCCACTCCTTGAGGCCGGATTCCTCCAGACCCTTGAGGATCAAAGCGAGCGTGTGCGCGTCGGTGTTCTCACGATCCCCCGCCCCGATCGACTCGATCCCGCACTGGCGGAATTCGCGCGGATGGGCGGCGTCCGCACCGCGCGGCTGGAATCGGAATGCCGAACCGTTATAGCAGTAGCTCGCCTTGTCGGAGCCTTCGGGATGCCGCTCCAGGTGCAGCCGGCAGATCGGCACCGTCAGGTCGGGCCGCAAGCAGAATTCGTCCCCATCGGGATCGGTAAAGACGTAGCTGCGCGCGCGCAGCGCTTCGCCGATGACGTCGAGATAGACGTCCGCGGGCTGCAACACAGCCGGCGCCACCGCTTCATGCCCTGCGGCGACGAACGCCGAAAGAAGCTTGCGCGCCTGCTCTTCGAGCGCTTCGAATTCGCGTGCGGTTTCAGCGACCATGTTCAATCCGTATGCCGCGCGATGATTCTTTTCACCTCGGCGACAAGGTCGGCTTCGGCAACCGAAACCTGCGCCGGACGGCTTTCCTTCCATTCCTTGTTGTCGCCGATCGACTGCGCCGCCTTGGCGCCCTCGATCAGATCCTTGATCTGCACTTCACCCGCCTCGCGCTCGTTCGAGCCCTGGATAACGACACAAGGAGCGCCGCGCTTGTCGGCGTACTTCATCTGCGCCTTCATGCCCGACGTGCCGACATACATTTCAGCACGAACGCCCGCTTCCCTGAGCAACTGCGCCATGCGCTGATAGCGCGGCAGCTCGGCGCGGTCCATCACCAGCACGACGACGGGACCCGGGCTTGCCGCCTTTTTGTTGCGCCCAAGCGCCGTGAGCGCCGCCTGGAGGCGCGACACGCCGATGGAAAAACCCGTCGCCGGGACCGGTTTC
The DNA here is from genome assembly GCA_001516065.1 of Alphaproteobacteria bacterium BRH_c36. GTDB lineage: Bacteria > Pseudomonadota > Alphaproteobacteria > Rhizobiales > Hyphomicrobiaceae > Filomicrobium. The sequence goes on along the minus strand of LOEV01000203.1, from coordinate 10,942 downwards.
CCCGTAAAGCGCGCGACCAGATCGTCATAACGCCCGCCACCGCCAACGGATCCAAAGCGCACGGGACGGCCGTCGTCGTCGGTCACTTCGAACGTCAGTTCAGCTTCGAAGACCGGCCCGGTGTAATATTCGAGACCACGCACGACGGAAGGGTCCATGCGCACGCGACCGTCGCAATATCCGGCGACATCGAGCAGGCTTTGCATCTCTGCGAGTTCGGCGAGCCCTTGCTGTCCGGCTTCGCTGTCCACCACCAGCGATGCAATCGCCTTGAGGGTGTCGCTGCCCTTCTCCGTGCCGGAATTGACGAACGCCATGACCTTGGCGATAGCCGCCTCATCGAGCCCCGCACCTTTCGTGAAATCACCCGAGTCGTCCTTGCGACCCGCCCCGAGCAGAAGCGACACACCCTCTGCGCCAAGACGGTCGAGTTTGTCGACCGCGCGCAGGATGACGAGCCGTTTCGCGCAATAGGAATCGGCAGGATCGACGCCAATTCCCTCCAGCACCCCATCCAGCACCTTCCGGTTGTTGACGCGGATCACATATTCGCCGCGTGCAAACCCCAGTGCCTCCATGGTGTCGGCAGCCAGCATGCAGATTTCGGCATCCGCTGCGACGTTTTCCGTCCCGACCGTATCCGCATCGAATTGGGTGAACTGCCGGAAGCGCCCCGGCCCCGGCTTCTCGTTGCGCCACACGTTTCCCGTGGCATAGCGCCGGAACGGCTTCGGCAGCCTGTCGAAATTCTCCGCGACATAGCGCGCCAGCGGCGCCGTCAGGTCATAGCGCAGGCTGAGCCACTGCTCATCCTCGTCCTGCAGCGAGAAGACGCCCTCGTTGGGCCGGTCGCTGTCGGGCAGAAACTTGCCTAGCGCCTCGGTGAATTCGAATGCAGGCGTTTCCAGCGCTTCGAAGCCGTAGTGCTCATAGACCTCGCGGATGGCGCCAAGCATGGCCTGCGTCTCGCGCAGTTCGTCCGCCTCGATATCGCGGAAACCTTTGGGCAGTCGCGCGGTCGGCCGCGCGGGGTTATTCGTTTTAGCCATGGAGCTGGGTCTGAAGCGCTTTCAACAGGTTCGAATCATAGCCGCCGGAGAGGAGAAGCCGCTCCGGGGCGCGCCCCCTTACCATGCTTCCCCAAGCGGCGCAAAGCGCTGTGCCAGCGATGTTTGCGCTGATACCGCGAAAGCACATCGTTCGTCGTGCCTAACTCGCGGGAATCGGTGTTCCGGCTTCCCCGACGTCGGGTCGCGCATGCCGCTCCAACTGCCGGTCGAGGTAATGGTCGGTGGCGACCGCGCTGAGGAAGATCGACAACAGCGCCAACCAACCCGTCAACGCGAACACAGACGCATTCGTCAGGCTGCCGACGGCACAGCCACCCGCCAGCATTCCGCCGAACCCCATCAACGCCGCTCCGAGAAGATAGCGCGTCATCGAGGGACCGCCAGAGAAGCCCTCGAGTCTGAGTTCGCGCGCCCATGCCGACGCCAGGAACGAACCGATCACCACGCCTGGAACAAGCGCTACATCAAAGCGCCAGATTCCCGTGGGCGGCGACAGGAACAGCATGAGCGTATTGGCGGAGGGCCCTGTGAACGTCAGGCTCTCGATCTTGACGGGGATGAAAACTTGCCCGTTCAGCATTCCAGTCCAGGCCCAAGCCAGCCCAACCGCGACGCCGACCCCTATCCCGCCGAGCCAGCCTTTCAGTCCGACCCCGCTGCGCAAGGCGAAGAATATTCCTGACGCCAGCCACACGAGACCAATCAGAATCCCGGCAACATGGTCCATCCCGAGGTTGCCGAGAATATCGAGCCGCTCGCCTGAAACCACCCAAAGCCCGGCAAGTTCATCGCGCACGGGATGCAGAATCCCGCGCAGCGAAGCCTGTGCCGTGACGGCGAACACCAGCCCGTTGAGGACGGCGCGCAGATTGCCCTGTCCGGCCAGAACCAGCATCCGGCTCGAACAGCCACGGGCCAGAACCATCCCCGCCCCGAACATCGCCCCTCCGATGATCGAACCCGACAGGCTGCCCTGCAACGTCAGTTGGCGGATTTCACTGGCGGCGAGGATTTCGAATCCAAACAGCAGTTGCGTCAGGATCACGCCGGTCGAAAAAGCCAACAGCCAGATGGCGAGCTTGGCGCCGAATTCCGCACGTGAGAACTCAACGGCCGCCGAGCGCAGGCAGAACCGGCTGCGCTGCGCGGCAAATCCGAAGATGATGCCGATGACGAGCCCGCCCAGCGCTAGCAGCCCGCTTTCGCCGAAGACGTCGGTGAACGAGAGGAGGTAATCCATGGCGTTGCCCAACGAATAGAGGAAACCTTCTCATTTGATAGGCCGCGCCGATCAATCGCCACTTGTCCCAAGTCAAACATATAACAAAAGTTGAATATGTATCTGTTTGGATTTTCGGTCACACGGCCCCGGCGATTCAAAGGCGCGGATCGACTGGCTCGCATTCAAGCGCCAGGATCGCGAAGACGCACTCATGCACGCGGCGCAGCGGTTCGCGGGCGACGAAGCGAAGCAATGCCTCTTCGCCCAGCGCGAACTCCCGCATGGCAAGCGAGCGTTTGAGGCCGAGACCCCGCCGCCGCAACCGCGCAAGATTGCCTTCGAGATCGTATTCGGGGCCGTAGATGATGCGCAGGTACTCCGGCCCTCGCACCTTGATCGCCGGCTGCACCATGCCGCGCAGCCCGCGCACCGAGAAATCGAGCGGCTTGACGACCATTCCTTCGCCGCCTTTGGCAGTCTGTTCGAGCCACCATTCGGTCGCACCCAACCGCTCCGCCTCACTCGAAAGATCGACCACTCGATAATTCGTCGCCATCAGACTTGGCAAACCTTCGGCCGTGATGAGGGCGAGTTCCTGCATATGCCACAGATGGTCGCGGTCCATGTGAACCTTGCCCTCGCTGGCCAGCAGATGGAACGGCGCGAACTTGTAGTCATCGAGTGAAGCGACCGGCCAGCAGTAGCGCCGGTAGGCTTCGACGTATTGATCCGCCCGCGCCTTGCGCGACATGAAATCCGCAAGCAGCTCGGAAGTCTCAAGACCTGCCTGTGCTGCTTTTTCCAGCAGCGCCACAGCCTCCCCCAAGCCCGCCGTCGCAGCCGCACCCGTTGCCGCGTATTGCTCCCGGATCAGCAACTGCGCCTTGGCCGACCATGGTATCAATTCGGCATCGAGAAGCCCCCAGTCGGTATCGAACCGCTGCCAGAAGTCACAGGCCGTCATCGCATTGCGAATACGGCTCAGCATTTCTTCGCTCGTCGCCGCCTCCTGGAAGAAGGACCGCCCGGTCCGGGTATAGAGTGCACCCGTCTCGCCAGACCTGATCCCGAAGCGCCGCATGGCCGCGTCCGCATCGCGGCAGACAACCGCGAGTGCCCGTGACCCCATGTGCTTTTCTTCGACGACGACGCGAGCCACGCCTTCCTTTTCGAAGTACGCGAAAGCTTCGTTAGGGTGTTCGAGAAAGCCTTCCCGCGTTGACGTCTCGCACGGCGATATTGTCGCTGGCAGATGGATGAGCCACTTCGGATTGATGGCAAACCGGCTCATCACTTCTAGGGCCGCCGCCGCATTCGCTTCGGGCACCTGGATCGTCCGCCCCGCCGCCGTCGCCACGATGCGTTTGCCAACGACGTCGTCGAGATTGAGCAGATCATCATGTAATGCTTGCTGGGAAAGTTCGACTCCGGGCCGCGCCGGCGGGTGCCCCATCGGCCGGATCGGCGGCGTGTAGACTTGGGCTGCGGCAACCGAAACGATCTCCTTCTCGGGCCATTTCAACGCCGTCAGCTTGCCGCCGAAGACGCACCCGGTATCAATGCACAGCGTATTGTTCAACCATTCGGCTTCCGGCACCGGCGTATGACCGTAGACGACCGTCGTCTTGCCGCGATATTCGGCCGCCCAGTTGTAGCGCATCGGCAGGCCGAATTCGTCGGTCTCCCCGCTGGTCTCTCCGTAGAGGCAGAATTCGCGGATCGCCCCTGATGCCCGCCCGAACATGTGCTCCTTGATGCCTGCGTGGGCAACGGCAAGCCGGCCTTCTTCGAGCCAGGCGTGACTGACCAGACTGTCGATGAACTTCTTCACCGTGTTCCTGAACTCGGGCGGCTCGCGGTCGAGTTGCGCCACCGTCGCATCGAGACCGTGATTAAGCTTGACGTTGCGCCCATTGAGGTAGCGCAGAAGCTTGACATCGTGGTTGCCGGGCAGTGCGATCGCCTGGCCTTGCCCCACCATGTGCATGACGATCCGCAACACGTCAGGCGAAGCGGGGCCGCGATCGACGAGATCGCCGACGAATATCGCCCGCCGTCCCTCGGGCACCGAAGAGAACACGCAACGCTCCTCGCCCTCGCCTTCGAGCCGCACCGCATAGCCAAGCTTGTCGAACAACGCCAGAAGCTCGTCGCGGCATCCATGCACGTCCCCGATGATATCGAACGGGCCGTCTTCGTCGCGCTGGTCCGTCCACAGCCGCGTCCGCTCGATCTCGACCGCATCGATCTCCTCGGGGGAACGCAACTCGTAGACGTAGCGGAAGCCTTCCTTGTCGATTCGCTTGATATCCCGCTTCAACGCCCGCGTATGATTGCGCACGACATGGGCGCCGAATTGCCGGTCGGGACGTGTGGCATTGCGCCCATGGCAGATTTCCTCACCCGGATTGATGACGATCGCGACGGCCAGCGCGTGATGCGCCTTCGCGATCTGGACGAGCCGCGCCCGGTCTTCCTTGCGCACGTTGGTCGCATCAATCACGACGAGCTTGCGCCGCCTCAGCCGCGTCTCGGCGATGGTGTGCACGAGTTTGAACGCATCGTCGGTCGCATTGAGGTCGGTCTCGTCGTCCGAGACGATACCGCGGCAGGCGTCCGAGGAGATAATCTCTGTTGGGAGAAAGTGCCTGCGCGCAAACGTCGATTTGCCGGAACCCGAGGCGCCGACGAGGGCGACAAGGCAGAATTCCGGAATGGATATCTTCATGCTCGTCCCAAATTCAGTTGGCTCCCTCCCCGCCTATCAGACTCGGCCGAATACCGCCATCTGCGAGGGCGCCCCGCAATCGTCATCCTCTTCGCTGATCCCGTAGAATTCGACAAAGTATCCAAACCGCGCGGCCACCGGCTCCGCCCATGCCGCAAACTCGTCGCGGGTCCACTCGAATCGGTGATGATGTTCACAATCCAATACCGCAACGATGCGTCGGGCAGGCCCTCTTCGTACCTCTCGGATCGTGCCCGTCTTCTGGTTAGTCGGGCCGCCCCGTCATGTCCGCATCGTAGAGGAAGTCGTCGGATACGTAGCGTTCCGGCTCCGGCACATCGGAAACGAAGCTCCGCAGCTTTTCGAGTCCGCGCGGCACCGGCCCGCCATACGCCCAGTCCAACAATTCGACGGTGTGCGCGATGGGCAGGTCCATGCCCTTTTCCAGATGCGCGATGCAGCCGATGTTGCCGGTCGCGACGAGATCCGGTTTCGCCTTGCGGATGTTCCCCACCTTGCGGTCCCGCAGCGTCGTAGCGATTTCCGATTGCAGGATGTTGTAGACGCCCGCTGAACCGCAGCAGATATGCCCCTCCGGCACTTCCGATACCGTATAGCCCGCCTTGCTCAGGAGTTCCTTCGGCTCTTCGGTGATGCGCTGGCCGTGTTGCATCGAGCAGGCCGAATGATAGGCGACCCGCAGCGACGAATAACGCTTCGGCGGACCCAGGTCGTAGTCGACGATGAACTCGGTGACGTCCTTCGTCAGATCGGTGATCTGCCGCGCCTTCTGCGCATAGGCCTCGTCATGGCGAAGCATGTGCGCGTAATCCTTGACCGTGGTACCGCAGCCGGATGCATTGATGATGATCGCATCGACCGGCTCCCGCTCGATCTCCTTGATCCATGCGTCGACGTTGCGCCGCGCCTGGCTGAGCGCTTCTTCTTCCCGCCCCATGTGATGCACCAGCGCCCCGCAGCATCCCGCCCCGGCCGCCACGACGACTTCGACACCGCGCCGCGCAAGCAGCCGGATCGTCGCATCGTTGATGTCTGGCCGCAGCACCTGCTGGGCGCACCCGGCAAGCAGGATGACGCGGGCCCGCCGCCGCATGTCCGATTGCGCGGTGCCCGGTCCTTCGTACTTCGGCGTTGTCGGAATTTTGTCCGGGGCGAGTTCCACCATGGCGGCGAACGCGTCGAGTTTCATCCGCCGCATGATCTTGAGGAAGGGCCGCCCCAGAGGCGCCAGCTTCAATGCGAAACGAAACCGCTCGGGATAGGGCACGACCTTCGCCAGCACCGAGCGCACCAACCTGTCGGCAAACGAGCGGCTGCCGGTCTCCTTTATGTGAACGCGCGCGATATCGACGAGATGCATGTAGTCGACACCGCCCGGACATGTCGTCATGCACGACAGGCACGACAGGCAACGGTCAACGTGATGCTGCACTTCCGCGGAAGCCGGCCGGTCGTTTTCCAGCATGTCTTTGATCAGGTAGATCCGCCCGCGCGGCGAATCTCGCTCATCGCCAAGCACGACGTAGGTCGAGCACACCGCCGTACACAGCCCGCAATGCACGCACCTTCTGAGGATTCGTTCGGCCTCCTCGAGCTTCGGATCGGTCAATTGCTCGGGCGAAAAGTTCGTCTGCATATAAGGGGCCTTTGGTCGCACACCACGTAAAAAACGGAACCGGCGACCTTTAGAGATTGGCGTACATGCGGCCGGGATTGAGCAGCCGCAGCGGATCGAATGTCGCTTTGAGCCCGCGGACGATCCTCTCCGCCAGCGGCGATTGCGGCTGGAACACTTCAACCGATGAGCGCACTGCAGGATCGGCTCGAATAAGTGTTGCATGACCGCCGTGCACCGCAACCGCGCGTCGGATATCCGAAGCGCCCGCGTCCGCACTCGCCGCAACCTCTACCCAAATAAGTCCGCCTGACCAGTCGTAGTAGACTTCCGTGGGCATGTGCCGGCGGATCGCCGCCACCACCTTCGGACCCTTCATCGGCGTCGTCGAAATCCGCCAAAGGCAGGTATCCGCGTCGTATGGCAATATCGACAAGCGCCGCAGTTCGTTCCAGAACTCCAGAGACGTCGTCGAACCAAGGATGATCGGGTCCCCATAAACCTTGAGCGCCGCCTGCATCGCATTCGAGCGGTAGTCGACGGACTTCTCGAAGTTCTCGAGCCTCAGGGCCGTGATCGACTGCCCTTGTTCGGCGAGCACAGCCGTCTCGAGCCGGCCGGCAACCGATTGCGGCAGATGCGCGGTACCGGAAACCTCGAAGGGCAGCCGCATCGCTGCGCACATCAACTCGACGCCGATATCGTCCGGCAGCCCCAGGTAGACGAGCGTCGCTGTCTTCTCCGGAGCGGGCAGAACCTTGAACGTCACTTCCGTCAGCACGGCAAGTGTCCCCCAGCTTCCCGACAGGCCTCGGCACAAATCGACCCCGGTCACGTTCTTCATGACCCGGCCACCCGAACGGAACAGTTCAGCCCGCCCGGACACCGCTTCTATTCCGAGCAGGTGATCGCGCGCCGCACCCACCGTGATGCGGCGGCTGCCGGAACTGTTGGTTGCAAACACCGAACCTATCGTTTGCGTGCCGCGCCTTCCCCCGCACGCCGGCCCGATATCGCTGGGCTCAAACGCCAGCATCTGGTTATGGCCCGCAAGCTCCGCCTCGACCTGCGCCAGCGGCGTACCGGCGTGAGCCGACATTACGAGTTCGGTTGGTTCATACATCCAGATGCCGTGCATGGAAGCGGTCGAAATGGACGCGGCTGTCTGCATCGGCCGGCCAATCCGCGACTTCGACCCCGATCCCAGGATTTCGACCGGTTGCTGGCGTTCGACAAAGGGCGCCAACATGGACTGGAGTTCCCAGGACGTCGCGGCGCGCATGATCTCGCTCAAATTCCTCTCCTTCAGGCGGCGTTCGGAATCCCGCTCCTCGTCAGCATATCGAGCGGAAACACCTTGCCCGGGTTGAGCAGCCAGTCCGGGTCGAACACGGTCTTGATCCGCATTTGCAACATGAGATCGGTCCGCGAGAACTGCGTCGTCATCAGATCGCGCTTCTCGATGCCGACGCCATGTTCGCCGGTCAGGCACCCTCCGACCTCGACGCACAGCGTCAGGATTTCGGCGCCGGCCAGTTCGGCGCGTTCGGCCTGATCGGGATCGTTGGCTTCATAGAGGATCAGCGGATGCAGATTGCCATCGCCGGCATGGAAGATATTAGCCACCTTCAGCTTGTGGGACGCACAGATCTCGCTGATCCGCCGCAGCACCAGCGGAAGTTGTGAAAGGGGAATCGTGCCGTCCATGCAATAGTAGTCCGAAATCCGACCGATCGCGCCGAAGGCCGACTTGCGCCCTTTCCAGATCTTGGCGCTCTGCGCCGGCCCCGAACTGATCTGCACCGTCGTCGGCGCGAACGGCTCGGCGATCCTGGCGATCCGCCCGAGCAGGTCGTTGATTTCGTCTTCCGAGCCTTCCACTTCGACGATCAAAAGCGCATCCGCATCCATCGGATAGCCGGCCTTCGCAAAACTTTCGCAGACCTCGATGGCCGGTTTGTCCATGAACTCGATGGCGACCGGTATGATCCCCGACGCGATGATCGCCGAAACGCACTGACCCGCCGCCTCGCTCGATGGGAACCCGATCATCATCGGCCGCGCGCCTTCCGCCGCCTTGATGATACGCACGGTTGCTTCAGTGATCATCCCGAACTGGCCTTCTGAACCGACCATCAGCCCGAGCAGGTCGTAACCTTCGGCATCGAGATGCGGGCCGCCGATGTCCAGGATCTCACCGTCCATCAAGACGACTTTCATACCTAGCACGTTGTTGGTCGTGACACCGTACTTGAGGCAATGCGCCCCTCCCGAATTCATCGCCAGATTGCCGGCCAATGTGCAGGCAAGCTGGCTTGAAGGATCAGGCGCATAAAAGAAACCTTCCGCACCCACGGCTGCCGAAATGGCAAGATTGGTGATGCCGGTCTCCACCCGCGCGAAACGGTTGTCGTAGTCAATCTCCAGAACCTTGTTCATCCGCGACACGCCGACGACAACGGCGTCTTCAAGCGGCAACGCCCCACCGCACAGCGAGGTCCCCGCGCCGCGCGCCACGACCTTGATCTTTTCGCCATGGCAGTAGCGCAGAACCGCGGCCACTTCGTCGGTTGTTTTCGGCAGCACGACGACGAGCGGCATCGCCCTGTAGGCGTTCAATCCGTCGGTTTCGAAGGTGCGCCGCCCGTCCTCATCGGCGATCACGGCCTCCGGTCCGGCGATTTTCGCGAGCGCCGTGGCGATCTCCGCCCTGCGCGCGATCATCGCCTGGTCGGGCTGCGGCATCCTCAGGCTCATGGCGGACGTCCTTCATGCAAAAAAAATCTCCTGCTTCAATCCCTGCAACCGCCCTCCCCCTTTGGCAAGACCTAACCGTGCCGCCGCTTCAAGTTGCCGGCACATTTCAATGAATCCGAACAAAACATATGCTAAAAACGAAACGCAGCGGCAAACTTTCGCCGGTCCGAGGCGCAATTCAGGAAGGTGAGGCAGCACGACTGAGCGAATCTGGATCTTCCAACGCAAGGGTTCCAAGCATGACCGCAATCACCGATCTCGAAATTTTCGCGCGTGTTGCCAGAACCGGTAATATGTCGGCCGCGGGCCGGGAGATGGGACTGTCGCCGGCAGTCGTCTCGAAGCGCATCTCCCTTCTCGAGGAGCGTCTTAACGCGCGCCTCTTCCAGCGCACGACGCGCCAACTGACCCTGACCGAAACCGGCGAAGGCTATTTCAAGCGCGTCGTCGACATCATCGCGCTTTTCGAAGAAGCCGAAGATTTCGTCTCGCGTCGCAATACCAGCCCGCGCGGCCTGCTCAAGGTCACCGCCCCGACCTCGTTTGCGCGCCTGCATATTGCCCCGCATCTGCCGATGTTCGTGGAGCGCTACCCCGACATCGAACTGGATTTCCAGCTGACCGACAACTTCGTCGACATCATTCGCGACGGCTTCGACGTCGCAATCCGCATAGGCGAACTGGCCGACAGCTCTCTCGTTGCCCGCAAGATCGCCCCCGACGACCGCCTGCTGTGCGCTTCGCCGAAGTACCTTGCCGATAATCCCGCCCCCCAGAAGCTCTCCGATCTCGAGCGCCACAACTGCCTGTTGGCCGGCTCGCAGGACGGATGGCGTCTGAAGGACAAGGACGGCCGCGAACACCAGGTGCGCGTTGAAGGCTCAATCCGCTCGAACTCGTCCGACTTTATCCGCGAAGCCCTCCTCCTCGGCCTCGGCCTCGGACTGCGCTCAACCTGGGACGTCGCCCCGGAACTTGAGCGCGGGGATCTCCAGGTGGTTATGCCCGACTTCTCCGGTTCCTCGAACTTCGCGGTGCATGCGGTCTATCCATGCCGCGAATTCCTGCCCGCCAAGGTCCACGCCTTCATCGATTTCCTGACCGAACTCTACGGCCCGGTTCCCTACTGGAATAAGTCCATGAAGATCCAGGCAGGCGGCGTGACCCCGCCAAGCAATAACAGGAAGAAGAACCCCACCCGCCGGACGACCGGACGCTCGAGCGCTGCCGAAGCGAACCAAGCCGCCGGCATTGATGGCGGCATCTGAATGTTCGCAGACGTCCTGCTTACCAGGCCCTCGGCGGCCATTAATCGAATTCAAAGATAACCGGCCAGGGACTTGGCGAAGCCGGCAAACGATGCGAAAAAACTCGTCCTACGTCTGATAACTCGCCACCCGCAAGCAAGGGGAACAAGGTGCCGCACAAGCACGTGACCGCAGCCGTCGCCGCTATACTGGTCGTTATGGCCGGACTGCTGCCGGCGTCCGCCGTCCCGCGCTGGGTGCCGCTGCCCGTGGCGAAGTCGG
>LOEV01000202.1 GCA_001516065.1 Alphaproteobacteria bacterium BRH_c36 | reverse complement strand
GCAACGGGCGCCAACGCCAAGACCGCTGCTGTCGCCGCCACCACCGCAGCACCGGCCGCCACCACGAGCACAGCTGCGGCAAAGGCAACCGAGGTGACAAAGAAAACGGCTGCTGTGACAACATCGGCCGTTACCACTGCATCAAAAACCGTCGCCGCCGCACAATAGATCATCGCCGCAGACGCTTTAGTGGTTGCTGCGACCGGCAACCAGCGCTTGCGTGAGGCTTCGTTGCCACATCGTCACCACGGCCGCTTGTGTAGCATGGGGACTTATGGTGTGTGACGTTTGAACTTGGCGATTCATTACCGGAGGGCATCGTGTTTTCAGCACGATTGACTGCGACGAAATCAGGACTTGGAGGCGCAGCGGCAATGGCTGTTTTGGCTCTGGCGGGATGCGCCGGTGACGGGGCTAGCGGCCCTGGCGCCCAGCCGCTCCCGCTTGGATCTTCTTGCCAATCGATACGTGCAGAACTCCGTCGCTTGGATAACAGCGGCGTTCCTTCCAAGGTGGAAGCGGTCAGCGCCGGGCGCCGCGTTTCCGATCGGGATCGCCAGCTGGCCAATCGCTATAGCGAACTCCTCAATCAATATCTTGGCGCGCGCTGTCACACCTGAGGCGTGTGGATTCTGTCCGGATTTACCTATCGTTCCTGCGTCGGAATGGGCTTTGAACAATCGACGTCAATTGGAGACTGTGCAGATGGATGCCAGGACGCAGCAACTCGTCATCTTCCTTCTCGTAGGTCTTGTCGCAGGCTGGCTTGCCTCGTTTGTCGTTCTCGGCGGGGGCCTTATTCAGTACCTCGTTTCGGGTGTGATCGGCGCTTTTGTCGGCGGCTATCTGCTCGATCTCCGCGGCATTCGGCTGGGCATCAGGAATCCGTTATTAGCGCAAATCGCGACGGCCACCATAGGCGCAATCGTTGTCGTTATAATTGCCCGTCTCATCAGCTGAAGCTGCCAAAGCGAGGGTGAAAGCCATGGATCAAGTCCTTGTTTACCTGGAAAACCCGTGGGTCATCATGGCCATCAACGGGCTGATCGCTGGTTATCTGGCCGGACTGCTGCTCGGCGGCGGCGGACTCATCCGCAATCTTGTCGTCGGCGTTATCGGAGCAGTCCTCGGCGGCAGCCTCGTCCAGATGGGGCTGCTTCAACTGCCGTTCGACCTCGGCACCTGGGGCAATCAGATCGTCGTCTCCACGATCGGCGCCATCATCATTGTCATCATTGCCCGGATCATCGCACGTTAGCCGCGGGTCACCGTAAAATAAGACCTTCCGCCCTGTTGAACTGAATGAGGTTTTCGCCAAGTAATTGAAGGCGAACATCTCTCCTGCAGAGTGCCGGAGGGTGAACGCGGAGGCCCCAACGCTCAACCATGGTTACCATTCTCGACAATCGAAGTTCCGCAGATCTCCCGCGGCATCCCGAAAAGGCACACCGCCCGGACACCGCCGTGCTTCCGAAACCGGCCTGGATCCGCGTGCGCGCGGCTGGCTCGCCGGGATATGCCCGCACCCGCGAAATCGTGCGCGAGAACGGCCTGCACACGGTGTGCGAGGAAGCCGGCTGCCCGAACATCGGGGAGTGCTGGGAAAAGCGCCATGCCACCATGATGATCATGGGCGACACCTGCACGCGGGCCTGCGCGTTCTGCAACGTGCGCACCGGCCTCCCCCAGCCGCTCGACCGCAGCGAACCCGAGCGCGTCGCAGAAGCTGTGGCAACGCTTGGCCTTGAGCATGTGGTGATCACGTCGGTTGACCGCGACGACCTCGCCGACGGCGGTGCGCAGCACTTCGCCGACGTCATTGCAGCCATCCGCCGCAACGCGCCGACGACGACGATTGAAATCCTGACTCCCGATTTCCTGCGCAAGGACGGTGCACTTGAAGTCGTGGTGGCCGCGCGCCCCGACGTCTTCAACCACAACCTCGAAACCGTACCCGGCCTCTATCTGAAGATCCGTCCGGGCGCGCGCTATTTCCACTCGCTTCGACTGCTCCAGAAGGTCAAGGAACTCGACCAAGGGATGTTCACGAAGTCCGGCATCATGGTAGGGCTTGGTGAAGAGCGCGAGCAAGTCCTGCAGCTCATGGACGACCTGCGATCGGCCGATGTCGACTTCCTGACCATCGGACAATACCTGCAGCCGACCCGCAAACACGCCGAGGTCAAGCGGTACGTCCCGCCAGAGGAATTCGCAGGATACCGGCGCACGGCGCTGGCCAAAGGCTTCCTCCTTGTCGCAGCAACCCCGATGACGCGCTCGAGCTACCACGCGGGCGACGACTTCGCGAAACTACGCGATGCCCGCCGGCGACTTCACGCCGCGACGTAGATCGGATAGCCTGCGGATCCACGGAGCCCTTAGCCGCAGCCTCACTGCCCCGGCAAAAATCCCGCGCCAACGAGCAACCGACGCATGCCGACATTCAAGAACCGCCGCCGCCTCGAATTCACGCCGGTCCAGATGTTCGATCTCGTCGCCGATGTCGAGCGCTATCCCGAATTCGTACCTCTGTGCGAAAGCCTCAAGGTGAATTCCCGCGAGAACCGAGGCGACGCCGAAATCCTCGTTGCGACGATGGGGGTCGGATATAAGGCGATCCGGGAATCCTTCACGACGCGGATTACCATGCAGCGGAAAAAGAACGAGATCCTCGTTGAATACCTCGATGGCCCGTTCAGCCATCTGGAGAACCGATGGCGATTTCTTCCAAGCGACGAGGGCTGCGAGGTCGATTTTTATCTCGATTACCAGTTCCGTTCGCGCATGCTGGCCCTCGTGATGGGCGCTGTCTTCGACAAGGCTTTCGCCAAGTTTTCTTCAGCCTTCGAAGCCCGTGCCGGGAAGATCTACCGCCCAAGACGCGATGCCCTTGGCTCGCCGGGTGCTCCTGTCTGGCTTAAGTCGTGAGCGCTGCGCGGACGAGATCGAATGCGGCCTTGACGCTGCGCGCGCGTATCTCGGCGCGGCCTGGATCTGCGAACAGGCACTCTTTCACGACGACAGGTCTGCCGCGCCGCTGCGCCGCCAGATAAACGAGTCCCACCGGCTTGGCCGCGCTTCCCCCGCCAGGTCCCGCAATCCCCGTCACCGACACCGAGACACCGGCTGGGTTTGCCGCCCTCAACGCACCTGCTGCCATCTCGCGAGCCACTTCTTCACTCACCGCGCCGTGCTTTGCGATGAGTTCGGCCGGCACCCCAAGCACATCTGTCTTGGCCTCGTTCGAGTATGTGACGAAGCCTCTCTCAACGACTTCGGATGAGCCCGCGACCGAAGTCAGCGCCGCGCAGACCAGTCCACCGGTGCAGCTTTCCGCGGAAACGAGACGCAGGCCCGCTGCCCGCAACTCAACGAGCAGCCTTGCTGCGTCCAACAGAATGTCGTTGCTCAACATCGCAATCTCGCCTCGTAAATGCCTGACGCGATATAGGGGCACGCAACGCGCACCCCCCAAGGCTACCATGGCATTGAACGACTTCGCTTCGAAAGCTTAGATGAGCGATACCTAAGGCGTTATCAGCTTTTCGGCATGGGACAGCAGATCGTCAAGCACGTCGCGGGTATCGAGACCAAGGATGGCGTTCGACCGCTCCTGGGCTTCTTTCCAGATCGGGAAGGCTTCGACCAGAACCGCCTGACCTTTCGGAGTGAGGTGCAGCCCACGTCCGCGACGCCCGGCGGGCGGATCCATGACGATGTGGCCCAGCGCCAACAGGCGCTTGAGATTGCGCGACAGCGTCGACTTCTCGATGTCGAGTTCGTGCCCGATCTCGACGGCTGTGATCCCGTCGCGGGCTGCGAGTTGCGCCAGCAGTGTATACTGGCTGGCGGTAATGCCGAGCGGCCGCAGGACATCATCGTAGAGCCGCGTCACGATGCGTGACAACTGCCGGATTCGCGTCGCAAGGCACGAGGACGACGCCGCCTCGGCGATCTCACGCATCGAGGCTTGGCTTGCGCCGATCTGCCGCTCAAGCGTTCCTGTTGCTAGCTGCATGCTGGCTTCTCCCACAGCGTCCGGCCCTTTTTGGTCATACAACCCCATGAGTAATGGGATGCCTCGATTCTCGCATCCAGGTCAACGCTTCGAGGGCAATCGGTTAGTTCTTAATCGATGACGGGGAGGCGCACGCTCGCGCTTGCCAGCGCGGCAATGCCTTCGCGCCGTCCGGTAAAGCCTAGGCCTTCTGTGGTTGTCGCTTTGACGCCGACCCGGCCGACGTCGATTTGGAGAGTTTCAGCGATTGCCTTGCGCATTGCGTCACGGTGCGGTCCGATCTTGGGTAATTCACACAACAACGTGACGTCGACATTGACGATCGAACCGGCGCGCTCGGCAACACGCCTCGCGGCGTCCGCCAGAAACCGATCGGAAGACGCGCCCTTCCATTCTGGATCGCTCGGCGGAAAATGCGCCCCGATATCCCCGTCACCAATGGCCCCCAGGATGGCATCGGTGAGCGCATGCAAGCCGACGTCGGCATCCGAGTGCCCGTCGAGCCGGCAATCGTGGGGGATCGGGACCCCGCACAACCAGACTTCGTTGCCCGGCCCAAAGCGGTGAACGTCGAACCCCGTCCCCGTCCGGACTTCTGTTGCGCGAGCAGTATCGGCAGCCATCAATCGTTGCGCCATTTCCAGGTCCTCCGCGGTCGTAATCTTATCGTTGCAATTCGAGCCTTCGGTCAGGACCACCCTCAGCCCCGCCCACTCGGCAATCGATGCGTCGTCGGTAAACTCGCTGCAGCCCTCAGCCGCGGCCCGACTATGTGCGCCAAGGATGTCTTCGAACCGAAAGCCCTGAGGCGTTTGCGCACGCCAGAGTGTCTGGCGCGGCACTGTCGCCGCAATGATGCCGGAGGCATTCACCTGCTTTAGGGTATCGGCAACCTGTACAGCGGCAATCGCGCCGTCATGCTCATCGAGTCCGCGGAGAACGCCCTCGATGATGCTGGAAGTCACGAACGGGCGGGCGGCATCGTGAATGAGGACGCGCTCCACAGCTTGACCGGCGAGCGCTTCCAGTCCGCGCAGAACGCTTTCCTGGCGTGTCGCACCGCCAAATACAGGTGGCGTGAGCCTGTCGCCGAATGTGCCGGCAACGCCCGCATATTCAGCTTCGTCGTCGCGGTGAATCACCACTTTCACGCTGCAAATTCCCGGGTGATCGAGGAATGCGGCAATGGCGTAACTCAACATCGGGCGCCCTGCGAGATCGGCATACTGCTTGGCGGCCCCGCTGGTGGTTGCGACGCGCGTTCCCCGGCCGGCTGCTACGATCAACGCCACCGTCTTCACGTCCAGAACCCCTTTCTTTCCCGGCCCGATGATCCACCGAGCTTGCTCGCCTATATCGCCTGTGTACAGCAATTCGGCCCGCCAAGAACGAGGCTTGCACAAATCCTAGCGCGGTCATAAACTGCACAGAACATCGGCAGAAATCTTGAGTGCATAATATTTACGCAGGGGCGATGCGAAAAACCTCCAGAACCCGGCTCTCAATCGGAGCCTTCGAGCTGGCCAACAGGGCCGTACTGGCTCCTATGTCCGGGGTCAGCGACCTGCCTTTCAGGACCCTCGCCAGTGAATTGGGGGCGGGCCTGGTCGTCTCCGAAATGGTTGCCAGCGAAGAACTCGTTGCCCGCCGACGAGACGTGCTGCGTCGCGCCGAAGGCAGCAGCATCAATCCATTCGTCATCCAGCTCGCCGGCCGCGAAGCCCGCTGGATGGCAGAAGGCGCGCGCGTCGCTCGCGATTCGGGGGCTGACATCATCGACATCAACATGGGTTGTCCTGCCCGCGAAGTAACGGGGAAACTTTCCGGCAGCGCCCTGATGCGCGACCTCGACCTCGCAGTCACCCTCATCGATGCCGTCGTCGGTGCCGTGGATGTGCCGGTGACCTTGAAGATGCGCCTGGGTTGGGACGAGGCAACCATCAACGCCCCTGAACTGGCGCGACGCGCCGAGCTAAGCGGCGTGCAGCTCGTGACCGTTCATGGCCGCACACGCTGCCAGTTCTACAAGGGAACTGCAGATTGGGCACGGATCAGCGCCGTGAAGTCGGCTGTCGGGATACCGGTACTCGTCAACGGCGATATCATTACCCTCGCAGACACCGACCGCGCCCTCGAATTGTCAAATGCCGACGGCGTGATGATCGGGCGCGGCGCTTATGGGGCTCCCTGGCATCCTGGCCGCGTCGGCACATATCTCGAAACCGGACGGGATCCCGGCCCGCCGCCGATCGCCGAGCAGCGCGAGATCGCCGTTCGGCACGTCGAAGCGATGCTCTCCCACTACGGGACTTTCCTCGGATTGCGCAACGCGCGCAAACACATCGGCTGGTATCTGGAGCAAACGGGTGCATCACCGGCAACCGTCAAGACGTGGCGCTCCAAGCTGTGCACCGAGGCCGACCCCGCGCGCACAATCCAGGGATTAAAGACCTTCTACGAGACGCAAGAAGTCCGCCCCAGCGAGGCGGCAGCATGACCACCAAACAGCATTCAGCCCCCAGAACCGCGAAGAAGTCGGCGCGCAAGCCGGCTGCGTCGCGCGGAAAGTCACTCGCTACGGAGCAAGCCTCAAGCGAGGCCAAGCCGGCGAAGACCGCGCCGGCCAAGTCCAGGGAGAAGCCCAAGTCCAAGCGTGCCCGCATCCCCGTAGCAGAACCCGGACTTCCCCGTGTTTCCGCGGCCGCTCCCGCGACGGGCAACCCGACAGGCGGGGTTCCTGATGCCTGCCCTCGGGACGCGGCCGAGAAGCCGCGGCTGGACGTCTCGACGGCGCCGGCGATCGGACACGAGCAACTGTTGAATGCGCTCCCCCACCCTGTTCTGGTCATCGCCAAGGACAATGCGTTTGTTTACGCAAACGTCGCTGCCGAAGCGTTCTTTTCGACCTCGGTTGCAATGCTGCGCCGCATCCGCCTCGATGACGTCATCGCTTTCGGCTGCCCGCTTCTCTCCCTGATCGAGCAGGTGCGCCGCGATCGCGCGACGGTCAATGAATACGGCATCGAAATCGTCACCCCCCGGTTTACGGGGCCGAAGATGGTCGACGTCTACGGCGGCCCCTTCTCCGACCGGCCCGGCCACGTCGTGCTGATGCTGCAGCAGCGCTCGATGGCGCAAATGATCGAACGGCAACTCACGCACCGCGCGGCGGCCCGCTCCGTCTCCGGCATGGCCGGGATCCTCGCCCACGAAATCAAGAACCCGCTTTCGGGGATTCGCGGCGCAGCCCAGCTTCTCGAAGTAAACCTCAGCGATGAGGACCGCATACTCTCGCAACTCATTTGCAACGAGACCGACCGTATCCGAGCGCTCCTCGACCGCATGGAGGTATTTGGCGACGAACGGCCGCTAAAGAAAGAGCCGGTCAATATCCACGATGTGCTCGACCACGTTCGCCAGCTTGCGATCGCCGGGTTCGCGCGCAACATCGCGATCATCGCCGAATACGACCCCTCGCTGCCTGCCGTTCCAGCCAACCGCGACAAGCTCGTCCAGGCCTTCCTCAACCTCGTCAAGAACGCCGCCGAAGCAATCGGCCCTGATGCCGACAATGGGCGGATCGTCATAACAACGGCTTTCCGCCCGGGTGTTCGCATCTGCGTGCCGGGTTCGGGAGCGCGCATCTCTCTGCCGCTGATGATCGAAGTTCAAGACAACGGTCCCGGCGTTCCCGACGCGATCCAGGAGCACATGTTCGATCCGTTCGTGACTTCCAAGACAAACGGAACCGGCCTTGGACTGGCACTGGTCGCCAAGCTTATCGCCGACCACGGCGGCACGATCGAGTGTGACAGCGAGCCACATAGGACAATCTTTCGGATCCTTCTGCCGATGCAGGAGGCCCCGGTCCGGCGCGCAGCCAAACCCGCGCCTTAGAACCCAGAATAGAGGAATGAGAACCGGCCATGGCCCGCGGAACAGTTCTGATCGCCGACGACGACACCGCCATCCGCACGGTGCTGAATCAGGCGCTTGCACGCGCCGGCTACGCACCGCGCGCAACAGGCAACGCCGCCACGCTCTGGCGCTGGGCCAGTGAAGGCGAAGGCGACGTCATCATAACCGACGTCGTGATGCCTGACGAAAACGCATTCGACCTTATCCCGCGCCTGAAAAAGATCCGGCCGGAACTGCCGATCATCGTCATGAGCGCCCAGAACACCTTGATGACGGCGCTGACGGCAGCCGAGCGCGGCGCCTTCGAATATCTGCCCAAACCCTTCGACATCACCGAAGTCGTCGCTGTTGTCGGCCGCGCGCTTCGCGAGCCCGTCCGCAAACCGGCGCGGGCGATGCTCGAGGGGGACAGCGAAGACCTTCCCCTAATCGGGCGCTCGCCTGCGATGCAGGAGATCTACCGGACCCTCGCGCGGCTGACGCAAAGCGATCTGACGGTTCTCATCACCGGAGAGAGTGGCACCGGCAAGGAACTCGTCGCCCAGGTGTTGCACGAGCACGGCAAGCGGCGCAACGGCTCGTTCGTCGCGCTTAACATGGCGGCAATCCCGCGGGAACTTATCGAAAGCGAACTCTTCGGCCACGAAAAAGGCGCCTTCACCGGGGCCCAGGCCCGCACCCAGGGTCGTTTCGAGCAGGCTGAGGGCGGCACGCTTTTTCTGGACGAGATCGGCGACATGCCGCTCGAAGCCCAGACACGCCTGCTGCGCGTCCTCCAGCAGGGCGAATACACGACCGTCGGCGGCCGCACCCCGATCAAGTCGAACGTCCGCATCATTGCTGCGACCCACCGCGACCTGCGCTCGCAGATCCAGCAAGGGCTGTTCCGCGAGGACCTCTACTATCGACTGAACGTCGTGCCATTGCGGCTGCCACCGCTGCGTGAACGCCTTGAAGACGTCGGGGACCTCGTCCGCCACTTCCTGCGCCGCTGCGCCGCCGAAGGGCTGGGCCAGCGCGCCATCGAGACCGCTGCGATCGAACGCCTGCGCCAGTATCGCTGGCCGGGCAACGTGCGCGAACTTGAAAACTTTGTACGTCGGCTCGTCGCCCTCAACAGCGAAGAGACCCTCACCAAGGAACTTGTCGACCGCGAACTGTACGACGCCGCCCCCCAGAACAGCCACGATACCGGACACGACCAGGCAAGTCTGGGCGAACTCGTCGAGCGGCATCTCGCCGAGTATTTCGCTGAGTACGGTAACGAACTGCCGCCGTCCGGTATCTATGAGCGCATCATTCGCGAGGTTGAAAAACCGTTGCTGACAGCTGCCCTGACGGCGACACGCGGAAATCAGATTCGCGCTGCAGAACTACTCGGCCTCAACCGCAATACCTTGCGTTCGCGGATCAAGCTTCTTGACATCCAGGTGTTCCGCTCGCCAGCGAACTGAGCTTTATTCCGGTCACGAAGAGCGATAGGGTCGACCAGAAAGGCGTCATTTAAGTCACGCCCGCCACCAGCCTGCCACAGTTGGGGAGTGAAACCCTGCCCAGCGTCGGCGGAAACGTCGCGAAACTGCCACGGAATGCGTGAATTGTGTTGTGTGCGCGCTCCACTGTGGCGTGGGTACCAGCCCTTCGGAAAATCGTACAACTCAGGTTGCCACCTGATTTCCGTGATAGAGCACCGGTGCAATCGCGCACCGCCCGGAGAACACCGATGTCCACCGCCACCGGCACTGTGTCCCCGACAGGACCGCTCGACCAGGAACATCCGCTCCTGGAGCCGAGCGACCGGATGTTCTTCGTCGGCCTGTGGACGGTCGGACTGTCGCTCCTGTCCGCGCTCGTCACCTTCCTCATCCTGACCGGCCTGACGCCAATCGTGCCGTCCAACAGCGTCGTTCTCGGCGCTCTATTCTTCAACGTCGTCCTGATTGTCGCCGTCATCGCTATCATCGCCATTCAGGTGTCCGGCCTCGTCAAGGCCTGGCGCGAAAAGATCCCCGGCGCCCGCTTCCACATCCGCATCGTCGCCCTCTTCTCAATCATCGCGGCGTTGCCCGCCCTGCTGGTGGCAATCGGCGCGACAGTCAGCTTTTCACGCTCCCTCGACAACTGGTTCTCTGGCCGCGTCCGCACCATCATCGAGAATTCGACGGTCGTCGCCCGCACCTATCTCGAAGAACACGGACAGGTCATCCGCACCGACGTCGTCAACATGGCGCGCGACCTCAATGCCGCTTCAAGCCTCGTCGGCGGCGACGACAAGATGATGAAGAACATAATCATGTCGCAGGCCGGTCTGCGCGATCTTCCCGCAGCCTACCTGATCGACAATAACGGCAACGTGCTTCTGCGCGCGGTCGAAGACGAGCACTTGCCGTTTGCCCGCCCAACGCAAGCTGCCCTGAACGAGGCGCGCGCCGGTCAGATCCCGCTCTCGCTCTCGACCCGCGACAACCGCATCTCCGCCATATCGAGCCTGGCCGAATACCCGGGGAAATTCCTCTACGTCAGCCGCGCCGTCAGCCCCGCCGTATTGCGTCATATGCAGCGCACCGAACAGAACGCCGCCGAGTATGATGCCCTGCGACGCGCCCGTGGCGGCCTCAAGTGGGCGCACGGCCTCATGTACTTCATGATTTCGATGACCGGCCTGCTCGCGGCGATCTGGGCTGGCATGTGGTTCGGCGGCCGTTTCGTGGCCCCCGTGCGCCGGCTGATCGGCGCTGCCCAGCAAATTTCGGCTGGAAACCTCTCCGTTGCGCTTCCTGAAATTCGCGGTGAGGGCGACTTGCGCCGTCTGTCCCATACTTTCAATACCATGAGCCGGGAACTGAAGCTCCAGCGTGATGCACTTGTCAGTGCCAACGAACAACTCGAAGACCGGCGGCGGTTCATGTCGGCCGTGCTCTCGGGCGTGTCTGCCGGCGTTATCGGCCTCGACGGCCAGGAGCGGATTACGCTCGTATCGCGCGCGGCCGAGGATCTCCTGGGTCACACGGGCGACGAACTCGTGGGGAAGAACCTTGGCGAGGTCTTGCCGGAACTGGCGCTCTTTCACCAGAAGTCCGCCGAACCCGGCATCAAGAGCCGCCCCCAGGAGCAGCTGGCGATGACGGTCGATGGAGACGAACGCACCTTCGCCGTTCGCGTCACCTTCGAAAAGGCCGGCGAAGACGATGTCGGTTCGGTCATCACCTTCGATGACATCTCCGAACTCGTTACCGCCCAGCGCACGTCCGCCTGGGCGGACGTCGCCCGCCGCATCGCTCACGAAATCAAGAACCCTTTGACACCCATCCAGCTGTCGGCAGAGCGCCTGCGGCGCAAGTACGCCAAGACCATCGAACATGACCGCGAAACCTTTGAGAAACTGACCGCGACGATCGAACGGCAAGCGTCCCACATCAAGGACATGGTGGATGAGTTCGCGGCGTTCGCGCGGATTCCGAAGCCGGAGATGGCAACCACCGACCTCCGCGAAGCCGTCCAGGATTCAGTCGTCCTGTTCCGCGAGGCGCACACAGCCCTCGACTATATTCTCGACATGCCGGCTCAAAAGGTGCTGACATCCATCGACCGGCGTCTCATCACCCAGGCGGTTACCAACCTCGTCAAGAACGCCACCGAATCGGTCGAGAGCGCTGCAGAAGCCGGCGGACTTCCCAAGAACTGGAAAGGCCGCGTAATTACCCGCATCCGTCCCGACGGTCACCGTGTTTTCGTCGAAGTCATCGACAACGGCCAGGGCATGCCCAAGCAACACCGCTCGCGGCTGCTTGAACCTTACGTCACCACCAAAGGCCACAAGGGGACCGGCCTGGGGCTGGCAATGGTGCTCAAGATCACAGAACAGCACGGCGGCACACTGACCCTCGAAGACGCCCCGGTGGAAGGTGGGGAAACCCCGCGCGGCGCCCTGGTTCGCATTACACTGCCCCTCAAGGCTGCCGACGTTAGCTCACCTGGCGGGGAGCAGCCCGATGCCGGCAAACCGGCTACCAGCAAAGAATTCACCCAGTCCACGACCTGATCTGACGACGAGCTCAAGGAGCAACCGATATGGCCGCAGATATCCTGATTGTCGACGATGAAGCCGACATCCGCGATTTGATCTCCGGGATCCTCGAAGACGAAGGACATGCAACCCGGCTCGCACGCGACAGTGACGAAGCCCTGCGCGCCATCGAGGAGCGGCGCCCGCAGCTCGTCATCCTTGACATCTGGCTGCAAGGCAGCCGCCTCGACGGCCTCGAGGTTCTCAGCATCATCAAGAAAGCCTATCCCGAGCTGCCGGTGGTGATCATTTCCGGCCACGGCAACATCGAAACGGCCGTCACCGCCATCCGCCGAGGCGCCTACGACTATATCGAAAAACCCTTCAAAGCCGACCGTCTGGTACTCGTCACGCTGCGCGCGCTCGAAGCCTCACAGCTGAAGCGTGAAGTCCGCGAACTGCGCGAACGCTCCACCGTTTCAGTCGACATGATCGGCAAGTCGGTGGCCATGAACCAGCTGCGCAACCAGGTCGAACGCGTCGCGCCCACCAATAGCCGCATCCTTATCCGCGGCGCTTCGGGTACGGGCAAGGAACTTGCCGCCCGCATGATCCACCAGAAATCGCACCGCACCGAGGGTCCGTTCGTTGTTCTCAACGCGGCTGCCATGGCGCCTGACCGCGTCGAGGAAGAGTTGTTTGGAACCGAGGACCGCACCGGAGGACCGCGCAAGGTTGGTGCGCTTGAGGAAGCCCACAGCGGCACCCTCTATATCGACGAGATTGCCGACATGCCGATGGAGACACAGGGTAAGGTCCTGCGCGTTCTAGTCGAGCAGAAGTTCCTGCGCATCGGCGGCGCCCAGAAAGTCGCCGTCGACGTCCGCATCATCTCTTCGACGAGCCGCGACCTCGAAATGGAAATGCGCGAAGGCCGGTTCCGCGAGGATCTGTTCCACCGCCTAAACGTCGTTCCGCTGCGGGTCCCGAGCCTTGCCGAGCGCCGCGACGATATCCCAGCCCTCATCGAATTCTTCGTCAGCCAGCTCGCACAATCCTCAGGGCTCTCCCCCCGCCAGATCGGCGAGGACGCGATTGCCGTCCTGCAAGCCCACGACTGGCCCGGAAACGTCCGCGAGTTGCGCAACAACATCGAACGCCTGATGATCCTTGCCGGCGGCGAGTCGGGGGCCATCATAACAGCCGAGATGCTCCCGGACGAGATCGGCTCGGGCGTGCCGCTGCCCGTCAACGGCGGCGCCGAACACCTGATGTCGCTGCCGCTGCGCGAAGCCCGCGAGATCTTCGAGCGCGAGTATCTCCTGGCGCAGATTAACCGCTTTGGCGGAAACATTTCGCGCACCGCCGAGTTTGTCGGCATGGAACGCTCCGCGCTGCATCGCAAACTGCGCGCGCTGGGCGTATCTTCTGAACATCGCCAATCCGATGCCCGTCAGGCAAGCTGATCGCCAGTTGCCGAATGCCCTTGTAACCTGTTGTGCCCGTGCCGTAGAAACGCTCAGTTCCTATGGAAGTGAGACGATTGAGGCAGAATGAAAATTATCATTTGCGGGGCCGGGCAGGTCGGGTCCGGGATCGCTGAAAGACTTTCGGCCGAAGGCAACGACGTCTCGATCATCGATGCCAGCGAAGCCCTCTGCGAACGCGCCAACGAAGTGCTCGACGTCCGCGCCGTCCACGGCAACGCCGCCCATCCCGACGTCCTCGAACGTGCTGGCGCTGCCGATGCCGACATGCTGGTGGCCGTCACCCTGCACGATGAAGTCAACATGGTCGCCTGCCAGGTGGCCCATACCCTGTTCAACGTCCACACCCGCATCGCGCGTGTCCGCGCTCAGGCATACCTGGACAAAAAGTACGGCCAGCTTTTCTCGCGCGACGCCATGGCGATCGACCACATCATCTCGCCCGAGATCGAAGTCGGCACTACCGTACTGCGGCGCCTGGAGCTGCCGGGCGCGTTCGAAACCGCGACGTTCGCCGACCAGGAAGTGATGGCGGTCGGCATCTTCTGCGGTGCAGATTGTCCGGTCCTCAATACGCCGCTCAGCCAACTCTCCGAACTGTTTCCCGACCTTCCAGCCGTTGTCGTCGCGCTCGTCCGCGATAGCAACCTTATCGTGCCACGGAACGAAGATCAGATCCTCGAAGGCGACGATGCCTATCTCGTCCTGCCGACCTCGCAAGTGGCCCGCACGCTGCAGATCTTCGGCCACGAAGAGCGACAGGCCCGCCGCATCGTCATCGCCGGCGGCGGCAACATCGGACTCTATATCGCCAAGTCGCTGGAAAAGCTGCAACCCAATGCCCGAGTCAAAGTCATCGAGCAGTCGCGCGATCGCGCCGTCGAGATTGCCGAACAGCTTGACCGCGTCGTTGTCCTGCACGGGTCGGCCTTGAGTGAGGACATGCTGCGTGAAGCCGAGATTGGTTCCTCCGACACACTCGTCGCCGTCACCAACGACGAGCAGGCCAACCTGCTCGCCGCGGCCCTGTCAAAACAGCTCGGTTGCGGCGCAAGCCTCGCCCTCATCAACTCCGCCAACTACGGCGGCATGATCCGCTCGCTTGGCATCGACGCCCAGATCAACCCGCGCTCGATCACCGTCAGCCGGGTGCTTCAGCACGTCCGTCGTGGGCGTATCCGCGGCGTCCATTCCATTCATAACGGCGCCGGCGAAATCATCGAGGCCGAAGTCCTCGAAACCGCCGCCATCCTCGAAAAGCCGCTGGGCGGAACAAAGCTCACCGAGGGCGTCCGATTCGGCGCCGTGGTGCGCAACGGCAAGGTGCTGCGGCCGACGGGCGAAACAGAACTCGAGATCAAGGACCGCGTCGTCATGTTCGTCCAGAACGACTTCGTCCGTGAGGTCGAACAGATGTTCCGCGTCAGGCCGGACTACTTCTGAGCACCACCCAAACCGCCGCAAGAACGAGGCAACGCATGGCCAGGGTCGTCTACGTCAACGGAAGTTACCGCCGCCATGGCGAGGCTCATGTCCATGTCGAGGATCGCGGCTTCCAGTTTGCTGACGCCGTATATGAAGTCATCGAGGTTTCCTCCCGGCAGCTGGTTGATGCAACCCGGCACCTCGACCGGTTGCGGCGCTCTCTTGGGGAACTGTCGATTTGCGAACCGATGTCGCGGCCGGCAATGCTGCACGTCATCGGCGAAGTCGTCCGCCGTAACCGGGTTACCGACGGGCTCGTCTACATGCAGGTAAGCCGGGGCGCGACCCGGCGCGATTTCCCCTATACCGACAAAGCCTTGACGCCGACATTCGTATGCCTCGCCCGGCCGGTGTCGCCCGCCATCAGGAAGGCCAAGGCGCAGCGCGGGCTGCGCATCGTCTCGCTGCCCGACATTCGTTGGGGCCGCTGCGATATCAAGACGGTGATGCTGCTGCCCGCGGTCCTAGCCAAGGAACAGGCGCTGGCAGCCGGCGCCGACGAAGCCTGGCTCGTCGATACTGACGGCTTCGTCACCGAAGGCGCCTCCAGCAACGCATGGATCGTCAACGCCGACGGGCAACTCCAGACGAGGGCCC
Organism: Alphaproteobacteria bacterium BRH_c36; assembly: GCA_001516065.1. Taxonomy (GTDB): domain Bacteria; phylum Pseudomonadota; class Alphaproteobacteria; order Rhizobiales; family Hyphomicrobiaceae; genus Filomicrobium. The sequence goes on along the minus strand of LOEV01000202.1, from coordinate 4,405 downwards.
TTTCGCCAGCCCTGCTTGCCGGCGTCACCCGCCACACGACGCTCGACGTTGCTGCAGCAATCGGCCTCGAAGTCGTCCTGCAACCATTCACGATCGCAGATGCCTATGTTTCGCGTGAAGCTTTCGCAACTTCGGCCAGCGGCGCGGTGATGCCGATTGTCGAATTGGACGGCAATGCGATCGGGTCGGGTAGACCAGGCCCGGTCGCGCAGGCACTGGGGAAATCTTTCCACAAGTACGCCCAGCATCAAGACTGCCCTTAAAAAAGGAGATTCAGACGCGCCGACCCGGGCCGGCAATTACAGCTCGTTCGCTAATTCTTTCCGGGAGGGGTTTTTAATCCCGCTGAGAGTGCTGATATTTGCGGAAACCTCGTTTAGAGTGGCGTTCGCATGAGCAAAATGCACCAGGCCCAACGACCTGGAACTGACAACGATAATGAGCGGATAAACCAACATGCCGTCAGAAAAAGCACAGAGTCTTCAGGACACCTTCCTCAATCATGTAAGAAAACAGAAAACACCGCTGACAATCTTCCTCATCAACGGTGTTAAATTGCAGGGGATCGTCACCTGGTTTGATAATTTCTGCGTTCTCCTGCGCCGCGATGGGCATTCGCAGCTCGTATACAAGCATGCAATATCAACTATCATGCCGGGCGCGCCGGTAAATCTCATGGAGGAAACGGGCGACGACCCGGCGGAATAGAGCAACGTCCGGCCATCCGACCACAGAGTGCGGTAGCGTACGCTCAGATGGCTCTTGTGTTGCAATCGGGGGCTCGCCGCCGATGGGCTGGAGCGGACGAGCGGGCTGTCCCGACCACTGCGCTAAATCCGTTCACTAGTTGGCGGAAAGCGGCTATCCGTTCTCAAGTCTGTGTTTTGTCGCATCTTGCGAACTGCTTGTGGAATGCTCACATTCGGCCCGACACCGTCTACATCGCCGCCTTTGCGGGGGCAGGCTATTGGTCGAACATGCGTTAATCTGCTCAATCCGGCTTCGGTCGCACAATCGATCTGGCTTCGGCCTGCACAACCTTAAGGTAGCACCATAGACAAGCCCATCGCCGGCAAAGACGACCTCAACGCCCCGAATGCTTCCATCGAAATGAAGCGTTCGGGCACCTTGTCGCGCGCCCTGGTACTCGTCCCAATCCTGACGCGGACCGGCGCAGGAGACGCCTCAAGCGCCAGTCATGCGACGCACTCGCCGCTGGAACGCCTCGAGGAGGCCATCGGCCTTGCCCGCGCCATCGAACTTGAGATCTGCGACGCGCGGACCGTCAACGTCGCCAGCCCGAAGCCCGGAACACTGTTTGGCACCGGCAAGGTGGAGGAACTCGGCCACCTCGTTACCGACCATGAAGCCGACCTTGTCGTCATCGACCACGCCGTCACTCCGGTGCAGCAACGCAACCTGGAAATGGCGTGGAAGTGCAAGGTGCTCGACCGCACCGGGCTGATCCTCGAAATCTTCGGTGAGCGTGCCCGCACGCGCGAAGGCCGCCTGCAGGTGGAACTTGCCCATCTGTCCTACCAGAAGGGCCGGCTCGTGCGAGCCTGGACCCACCTTGAGCGCCAGCGCGGTGGCGGCGGGGGCGGCGCCAGCTTCGTGGGCGGTCCCGGCGAAGCCCAGATTGAACTCGACCGGCGCATGATCCAGAACCGGATCGACGCCATACGCCGCGACCTTTCCCAGGTCGTCAAAACCCGCGAACTCCACCGCGCCGGGCGCCGCAAGGTGCCCTACCCCGTCGTCGCCATCGTCGGCTACACGAACGCCGGCAAATCGACGCTGTTCAACCGCGTCACCGGCGCTGAGGTGCTGGCCCAGGATCAGGTCTTCGCCACCCTCGACCCGACCATGCGCGAAGTGAAATTGCCGTCGGGTCGCAGGATCATCCTGTCCGATACGGTCGGATTCATCTCGAACCTGCCGACGATGCTGGTTGCAGCTTTCCGCGCCACTCTGGAAGAGGTCGTGGAAGCCGATCTCATCTTGCACGTGCGCGACATCTCGCATGCCGAAACCGAGGCCCAGCGCCGTGATGTCGAAAACGTACTGCAAGGCCTCGATGTCGACGTGAAAACGGCGGATCGCGCCATGCTCGAAGTCTGGAACAAGATCGACCGGCTGTCCCCCGTCACGCGCGAGGAAGCGTTGAGCGCGGCGCGCTTCGACGATCAGCACCCGGTCTGCGTGTCGGCCCTGACTGGGGAAGGAGTCGTGGAACTGCTCGCGGCAATCGACGAAAGCCTCGGAGTCGATGACACCTATCTGTCACTGGTGCTGCCGCCCAATGAGGGTCAGCTGCTGGCATGGCTGCACGAAAACGCGGAAGTTCTGCAACGAACCGTGGTTGACGAGGGTGACACACACATTCGCGTGCGGATAGCCGCCGAGAAACGCGGCCGCCTGCTCGCCCAGCTTCAGACCCGCCAGTTGAGGGTGGAATAGGCAGCCGGCTAATCCTGCTCGCTCCGCTTCGCCTCATCCCACAGCGCATCCATCTCTTGCAGATCGCTGTCGGCGGGCGTGCGGCCCTGTTCGCCAAGCCGGGCTTCGATGTAGCCGAAGCGGCGGCGAAATTTATCGTTGGCTGCGCGCAGCGCGCCCTCCGGGTCGAGCCTGAGGTGGCGGGCGAGGTTTGCCATCACGAACAACAGGTCGCCGAACTCTTCTTCGATCCTGGCCTTGTCGGCAACTGCTTCACCGCCGCCTTCGGGCCGGTCGCTGCGTAACGCGACCTCCTCAAGTTCGGTGACTTCCTCGCGAATTTTGTCGAATACCGGTGCCAGCGACGGCCAATCGAACCCGACCTTCGCTGCCCGCTCCTGCAGCTTGACGGCTCGCATGAGGGCCGGCATGGCGGCTGGTATGTCATCGAGCAGGCTCGGATTCGTCACTGCCTCGCCGGCGTGACCGGCAGCAGCGCGTTCGGCTGCCTTCGCGGCCTTCTCTTCCACCTTGATGCGGGCCCAGAAACCAGGCCCCGCACCGGCTGCTCGCTCCTCCTTGCTGCCGAAAACATGCGGATGCCGCCGGATCATTTTGCGCGTAATGCCGTCGGCCACGTCCTCGAAAGTAAAAGCGCCGGCCTCCTCGGCTATTTGCGCATGGTAGACGACTTGCAACAGCAGGTCGCCCAACTCCTCCTCGAGGTCGACGAGATCGCCGCGGACGATCGCATCGGCCACCTCATAGGCTTCCTCTAGCGTGTATGGCGCGATGGTCTCGAAGGTCTGCTCCAGGTCCCACGGACAGCCGGACCCCGGCGTTCGCAGTGCCGCCATCACTGCGAGGAGATCGCGCAGCGATTTTCTGTTGTCGTCGGGATTGGTCATACGACTGCAATTCGGCTAGTGTTCCGGTACTGACATTTGCTTCCCATGGCGGCCAGGTTCCAAGCAAATGTCCGAACTAAAGGGAACACTAGCAACTCTACAAGTCCAGTGTCGCTTCTGCATCTGGCGCTTGATCGGAATACTAGCAGCTTGCGCGCATCAAACGTCAGATTCGCTGTACTGGCGTAAGGACGAATTCAAACACGGGAACCGTGCTCACCGGCTGCAATCAGCCGCAGCGCAATTCACGAGGGCCGGTATGATCGTCCTGCGCGTTATCGTCAACGCTCTCATCATGGCTGCCGAGTTTGCAGCGGTGGCCGCCGTCGCCTGGGTTGGCTGGCAATACCCCTATGCTTTCGCGGCCGCCACCGGCGTGATCGCGTTTTTCCTCGGCATCTACCTGCATTACGAACACTTGAAGTACGAGTACCCCTTCTATTTTGAAGGCAACCGGCCACCTTTCCTTTCCGTCCTCCGGCTAATTGCGCTGGGCGATTCAATCATCGCGGCGTTGGTCGCGGCGCTCGTTGCCCTCTTGACCTTTTCAGGCACCGACGATGACCGACGCTTCACTGTCGCCGTCTGCTTTGCCGTCGCTGTTTACGCCGGCACCAGCCTTTTGCGCCGCCTGTCGATCTCGCTTGGCGCGAAACCGGCCCGCTGGGGCTTCTTCCGGGTGGCGGTGCCTCTCGGATTGGTCTTCTCGACCGGCGTCGCACTGGCCGCGTCGCTTGGCTATATAAAAACCACGTCGCTGGCCGACATCGGCCGCCAGTTGGTCTTCGACCTACCGACAAAGCCTTCGGTCGAGCACATCAGCGATCTGCTTTTCAATTTAAAGCAGTACATCGACAGCGTCATAGCGGCGCTGCTGGCCAACCTGATGCCGGTCGAATGGGCGCAAGTCCTCAGCCTCGTCATTTCGGTCAACGTGTTCACCGGATTTATCGTCGCAATCTACGCTCTGATGATCGCCGAGGCCGTGCAGTGGGTGGAGCGCCGGGTGGCGTTCTAGTGAGGCGTCGCGCCTTAATTGACCGGCGGAGCGGCGAGGC
>LOEV01000201.1 GCA_001516065.1 Alphaproteobacteria bacterium BRH_c36 | reverse complement strand
CTGCCGGCGGGTGCGCCGTCCTTGCCGTCGTCCGGCTGGCCGTCATTCCCGTTATCCGCTGGACCTTGCACCTCGTCGCCTTCCCCGGGCTCTACCAGACGGCCGATCTCGACCTCAAGGCTCTGCGTCTTGCCATCGCGCAGGATCTCAACCGGAACCTTCTTGCCGATCGGCGTCTGCGCCACGATCCGCGGCAGGCCGCGCATGGTCATGACCTCTTTGTCGTCGAATTTCAGGATCACGTCGCCGCTCGCGATGCCGGACTTGGCCGCCGGACTGTCCGGTTCGACCGCCGCGACCAGTGCACCCTTGTTCTCCTCGACGCCAAACGTTGCCGCGATATCTTCGCTGATTGATTGGATGCGCACGCCGAGCCAGCCCCGCCGCGTTTCCCCAAATTCGCGAAGCTGAGCGATGACGTTGAGCGCCGTATCGGAGGGAACCGCGAAACCAATCCCGATCGAACCGCCCGTCGGCGAGATGATCGCCGTGTTCACGCCGATCACATCGCCGTCCATGTTGAACAGCGGCCCCCCCGAGTTACCCTTGTTGATCGCTGCATCCGTCTGCAGAAAATCGTCGTAGGGTCCCGAATTGATATCCCGCTCCTTTGCCGAGATGATGCCGACCGTCACCGAGCCGCCGAGCCCAAACGGATTTCCGATTGCCATCACCCAGTCGCCGACTTCCATCGTTTCGGAAGAACCGAACTTGACCTGCGCCAACGGCTTCGTCGGCGCCACCTTGAGCAGCGCGAGATCGGTCTTCGCATCCTTACCGATGATCTTCTCAACCTTGAGCTTCGAACCGTCGGAAAAGTTCACATAGATTTCGTCCGCATCGGCAATGACGTGATTGTTGGTGACAATCAGCCCTTCCTTGCCGTCGATGACGAAGCCGGAACCCAGTGACGACACCTTGCGTCCGATGCCGGAACCGTCCTGGTCGAAGAAATCATCGAAGAATTTCTCGAATGGCGCGCCATCCGGCACATCGGGGAGCGGAACGCCCTTGGGACCCTTCGAGACCTGGCTCGTCGAGACGTTGACGACCGCCGGTATCAGCACCTTGGCGATTGGCGAAACGCTCTGCGGCCCGCGCGACTGAACGCGCTGCGCGAGAGCCTCTGGAACCACGAACAGTGCCACGTTCGCCGTGACAGCCAGTGCCGCAGCGAGGAGCGCGGCGGGGGTGTGTCGAAGGGCATACAGCATCAACATTGTCTCCGGGACAGGCGGCCATCAGTGGCCATGCATTGACTGCGTAGTCTAGTGTCGGGTATCGCAAATACCGACATCCTCGCCGCGACCTCGTCTCGGTATTTGCGGTGCTGAACGACACTAGTGTTCCGGTTCTGACATTTGCTACCCAGTGCGGCCACGTTCCGAGCAAATGTCAGAACCATGAGGAACACTAGCAACACTAAGATTCTAGTGTAGCTTTTGCACCTGACGTTTGCTTTCGAGTCGAGCCGCAACCGGTACCAAACGTCAGGTGCGCTACACTAGCAAAAACATGTGCTTAGTGTGGTGCTTGTCTCGCGATTACCGACTACAAACCTAGCCGAATTATTGGCCGGTAATTGCGCGGCACCACACTGGAAACACGAAGCGCGCCGCGCGCTGCCAGTCAAGAGCGCACCGCCCGGATCCATCCCGACGGCGGCCCTCGGTCTTGGCACCAGCCTCGCCACCAGGCCTTGTCCTGGTCCTGTCCGCCCGAGAGCTGCCCGCGCCCGAGAACCTGTCCGTACCCAAAACCTACCCGCGAAGCAGCCAAACGATCCCGACACCGACGGCGACGGCGGTCCAGCCCGCCATCTGCAAGGAACTCTTCGGCGTTTGCGCGGCGATTTCGAGAAGCCGCCGGCCCATGTCCGGTGCGACCGCCCACACCAACCCTTCGATCACCAGAACAAGTCCGAGCGCAACGAAAAGATCCTGCATTCCGGCACCTTTCGGCGAAGGCACTATCTGCCTTCAACGCGAAACGGGACCGCAGTTTTGCTGCGGCCCCGTCGTCGCGAAGGCTTTTCAGTTGGCCGGCGAGGTCGTACCGCCAGGATTGTTGAAGAACCGGAAGAACTCCGAATCCGGAGTGATTACGAGCCGGGTGTCCTTCGAACCAAGACCGGCTTCGTAGGCCTGCATCGAGCGGTAGAAGGCGAAGAATTCAGGGTCCCTGCCGAAAGCTTCGGCAAAGACCCGGTTGCGTTCGGCATCGCCTTCACCTCGCATTTGCTCCGACTTACGCGTTGCCTCGGCCTTGATGACGGTCGCCTCGCGGTCCGCGGTCGCGCGGATGCGGTTTGCCGCAGCATTACCCTCGGAGCGGATTTCGGTGGCTTCGCGTTCGCGTTCGGTCTGCATGCGCCGGTAGATCGCTTCCGAGTTGGCCTCCGGAAGATCCGCCCGCTTGATGCGCACGTCGATGACGCTGACGCCAAGCGTCTCCGCTTCCCTGTTTACCTGATCGCGGATCGTTGTCATCAATGCTTCGCGCTTGTCGCGCACCACATCCTGGAACGTCGCCGCACCCAATACGCTACGCACCGAAGCTTCGACAACGTTGCCGAGGCGCTGGCGCGCAATCGCCTCGGTCCTGACGGTCTGGTAGAACTTCAGCGGATTGGTGATGCGGTAGCGCAGGAACGCATCGACCACAAGCCGCTTTTGATCTGAAACGATGACTTCGAGAGGCTGGGAATCAAGATCCAGTACCCGCTTGTCGTAGTAGATGACCTCCTGCACCACCGGAATCTTCCAGTTGAGACCGGCATCGTTCACGAAGCGGCCTTGGCTATCGAGTTCATATTCGTTGATCACGTCCTTGACTTCGCCGAACTGCAAGAGGAGTGCCTGCTCTGTCTGACGGACCATGAAGGCGGACATATAGAGGGCGGCGGCGGCCAGTAACAGAAGAACGATGACGATTGCGGAAAATGTGCGCATGATTCAGCGACCTCCGCTGGTGGCATCTGGACGATTGCGAAGCTGGTCGAGCGGCAGGTAGGGCACCACGCCCGAGCCTCCGTTCGTGGCATTCGAATCGAGGATGATCTTGTCGGTATCCCTGAACACCCGCTCCATCGTCTCGAGGAACATGCGCTTGCGCGTTACTTCCGGCGCCTTGGCATATTCCGCATAGACCTGCTCGAAGCGTGACGCCTGACCGATCGCTTCCTGCACGGTCTGCTGCTTGTAGCCTTCGGCTGCCTGCAGAATGCGCTCGGCTTCACCGCGTGCTTCCGGCACGATCTTGTTCGCATATCCGCGCGCTTCGTTCTGGATGCGCTCCTGGTCTGCCTTTGCCGCCTGCACATCTCGGAAGGCATCAATCACCTTGCCTGGCGGGTCGACTTTCTGCATCTGCACGCGCACAATCCTGATGCCGGAATTATAACTGTCGAGCGTCTGCTGCATCAGGTCGCGAACGGCTGCTTCGGTCTTCTGCCGGTCGGCGGTGAGGATCGGCTGAATATCGTTTTTACCGACGACTTCCCGCATCGCGCTCTCGGCGACGTCTTTCACGGTCGTCTCCGGATTCTGGATATTGAAGAGGAATTTCTCGACCCCTGCCTGACCGGTCTTTTCGTCGGTCTCTTCGGACTGGATCCGCCACACGACGACGAAATCGACATCGACGATGTTCTCATCGCCCGTCAGCATCAGGCTTTCCTGCGGGACGTCCCGGGAGAGGCCGCCACGCACACCAGGCGTAGATTGGATGCCGACTTCGATACGGTTTTCCCGTGTCACGCTCGGCTTGATGACTTCTTCGATCGGGTCCGGCCACTTGAAGTGAAGCCCCGGCGGTACCTGACGGTCGTATTTGCCGAAGCGCAACACAACACCGAGTTCATCGGGCTTGACGATGAAGACGCTGGCATACGCTGCAGCAGCGGCAACAATGCCCATAGCGAGCAGAAAAATGCTCCACCCCGGCAGCCCGCCCGAAGGCATCACCTGCTTCATGCGGTCCTGGCTGCGCTTGAGAATCTCCTCAAGGTCCGGCTGCTGACCGCCACCACCTTTATGGCCGCCGCCGCCCTGACCCCAAGGGCCACCGCCGCCACCGCCACCGCCGCCGCTTTTCCAGCCGCCGCCGCCATTCTGATTGTTCCAGGGCATACGTGAAGTCTCGCCTCGATTTTTCGGAAGAATTTTATGGCACATCCAGCAGATTTATCACCGCCGTCATGCCGACGAGTGTCCAGGCTCCAGGACGGAACCGGACCGCGCTTGATGCGCTTATAGGCCAATGCGGCCCCACCGCAAACCGCTGATCAGCCATTTGGTGCGAAACGCGCCGGCTTCAAGTGTACGCAGCGGCAGTTAAGACCGATCGGCAGCCCTATTCCAGCGCAGCGTCCGACCGCTCGAGAACCCGCAGCGTCGCCGCGAATTCGTCGTTCGGCCCGCGCGATATGGGCTCTTGGCTGACAATCCGCCAGCCCGATAGGTCGAAATCAGGAAAAGTTGTATCCCCCTCGGGTGATCCGTGCACCGCCGTCCAGTACATCCGGTCGGCCTGCGGCAGCAGCGCTTCATAGATCGCCGCGCCGCCGATCACGGCTATTTCGTCGACCCCGCTTTTCTGCGCAAAATCACGCGCCAACTGCAACGCGCTGATGGGATCTAGGACGACATGAGCGCCCTTGGCATCCAAATGATCATTCCGCGTGACGACGATATTTTCGCGGCCGTCGAGTGGGCGCTTGGGCAGGGAATCCCAGGTCTGCCGGCCCATGACGATCGGTTTTCCCATCGTCAGGCGCCGGAAGAGCTTCAGATCCGACGATAAACGCCACGGCAGTTCGCCATTTCGCCCGATCACCCCGTTTTCAGCCACCGCCACCACGAAAGCGACCGCGATTTCACCGCCGCGCGCTGCGTCAGCCGGTGCATCCGGGGCCGGGGACGATGGTGAACTGGTGTTTGTCATCATACTTGTTCATCGCTCCGCTTATGGCTGCTCACACCGCCACCGGCGCCTTTATGTGGGGATGCGGATCGTAGCCCGTCAGTTCGAAATCCTCGTAGCGGAAGCCGAAAATCGACGTCACCTCCGGGTTAAGCCGCATCTGCGGCAGCGCCCGCGGCATCCGGGAAAGCTGCTCCTCGGCCTGCTCCAGGTGATTGAGATAGAGGTGCGCATCCCCGAACGTGTGGACGAATTCGCCCGGCTTCAACCCCGTTACTTGCGCCACCATCAGCGTCAACAGCGCATAGGAAGCGATGTTGAAGGGCACGCCCAGGAACACGTCCGCCGACCGCTGGTAGAGCTGGCACGAAAGCCGCCCGTCGGCGACGTAGAACTGGAACAGGCAATGGCACGGCGCCAGCGCCATCTCGGGAATGTCGGCCGGGTTCCACGCCGACACGATCATCCGCCGGCTGTCGGGGTCGCGCTGCAAGGTCTCGATCACCTCGCTGATCTGGTCGACCGCCGCGCCGTCGAGCGTCGCCCAGGATCGCCATTGCTTCCCGTAGACCGGACCAAGATCGCCGTTCTCGTCGGCCCATTCGTCCCAGATGGTGACGCCGTTGCGGCGAAGGTGGGCGACGTTAGTGTCCCCATTGAGGAACCAGATCAACTCGTGGATGATCGACTTCAGGTGCAATCTCTTCGTCGTCACCATCGGGAAACCGTCGGCGAGGTCGAAGCGCATCTGGTGGCCGAACACGCTGAGTGTGCCGGTCCCGGTTCTGTCGGTCTTGCGCGCGCCCGTATCGCGAACCCGCGCCATCAGGTCCAGGTATTGCTGCATCTTTTTAGCCTACCGCGATTCTGAGGCACATCAATCTAGTGGCCCGTCGCGCCAAAATCGCATCATAGCCGCAACCTCGTTCGATTTAGGCGTGACATGGGGACCACTAGCAACATCAATGACTTAGTGAGGCGTTTGTCACGCATTAAATTATGAGACCGGCCTCGCCGCACCGCCGGTCAATTAAGGCGCGACGCCTCACTAGGCCGGAAGCCCCGGCAACCCATCTGGCATGTCAAGGACCGACAGCGCCGCAAAGATCAGCCCGTTATAAAGCCCATGGCAGACGATCGGCACCCACAGGCTGCCGGTCCGCCACAGTACCCACGTGAACACGAGCCCTGCGATAAAAACGTCCGTCAGCCCAGTGCTCGTATAGCCGGCGTGCAGCGCCGTCCACGCCGAGTTGGTGATAATAGCCGCCCCCCAGAACCCCATCTGCGATTTTGCCAGCGCCGACTGCAGGAAGCCGCGGAAAACGATCTCCTCCGACAAGGGCGCGCCGATGACGGCAACGAGCGCCATCAGCCACCAGAATTCGCCCTTCATCAAAGGCCACATGGGCGCAAGGTCGCTCAGGATGTCTTCGCTCGCGAACGTCAACGCGAAAATCGTGAACGCCCCGGAGATCACCGACAGCAACAAGAACGCTTTTGCGATCGTGCCCGCGCCGCCCGGTACCGGGCGCAGCGCCAGGACTGCTCTACGGTCGCTGCGAAACCATCCCGCCACCCACCAGATCAACAGCACCGAAGCGGTCTGCATGACCAGCTGGCCGGCCATCATCACCCATTGCGGCATGGCCGCGTCGTCGTCAAACGAGTTCAGTGTCGGGTTGATTACCGCTCCGATCCCAAGAAAGAACGTGATTCCGAGGATGGCAGCCACGGCGAGAACGAGTATCGTCGCCAGAAAGGCGCGTAGCGGCGGCCAACCCGTTTCAGGGCGGTAGAGAGGAACCGCGGCACTCATAGGATTGATCGTTGCGGTTGACATGATCCCTCGCAATTTCGACACCAGTACCCTAACAGGCTGACAATGGGCTCCACTGCATGGCTTTACACGACAAGACAACAGGAACAACGACCACTTGGCGCGCGCACCTTCGCGGGCTTTACCACGGCCACGAACCCTCCTCGCGAATTTTCCGCTACGCGATTCTGGGCCTCGATGCGGCGACTGTCGTGTTTTTCATCGTCACTTCGATGTTTGAACCGACGACTTGGGTCTATGTGGTCGACGCCTTCATCGCGGTCTACATAGCCATCGACCTGGGCGTCAGATGGTGGATTGACTACAATCGCCCGCGCTTCCTGATGCAATTCACCACCTGGGCAGACATCGTCGTCATCGTTTCACTGATTCTGCCGGCGGCGCTGGAGAGTTTTCTGTTCCTTCGTGTCCTCAGGGCACTTCGCCTCCTTCGTTCTTACCGGGTCCTCGCCGATCTGCGCCAGGAGTTCGCGTTCTTCCGCCGCAACGAGGAGCTCATCCAGTCGGCGGTCAATCTGCTGGTCTTCGTTTTCGTGATGACCGCCCTCGTTTACGTGATGCAGCACAAGACCAACCCCGCCATCTCCACCTACCTGGACGCGCTGTATTTCACCGTCACCGCCCTGACGACAACGGGGTTCGGCGACGTAACTCTGCAGGGCACCAGCGGCCGGTTGCTGTCCGTGGTTATCCTGCTGCTTGGCGTTGCCCTGTTCCTGCGGCTCGCCCAAACCATATTCCGACCCTCCCGCGTCACATACGAATGCCCCGATTGCGGGCTTAGTCGCCATGATATGGACGCCGTCCACTGCAAGCACTGCGGCCGGGTCCTGCACATCACGACGACCGGCGAGGACTAACCAACTCCTGCTCCGCCCGAGCCTCGGGGGCCAAAACAGCCCCGCCCTGCCAAGTGTTGCAGGTAAAACAGCAGCGGCTTGCCGAGTGTTGTACTCAAGTTAGCTGCCTTCCGCCGCCGCCGCGGCTGCCGGCGCCGAGACGAAAACAGTTGCCTCAACGACGAACCCCCAACCCATTCGCAAGACGGCACTTTTTTTTCAGCTGCCCCCGACATATATTAAGCATGCCGGTTCGCCGGCTATGGCGATAAACGCGACCGTAATAAGCCATTCGGACCCGGGGGCGGTACCCGGCGCCTCCACCAAATGCCCGTCGCAAATTCCCGTGCCTTGGCACCGGAAGCGATCCAGCGGGCATCTGATGGGGGCGAAATAGGATCGACGAGGGTGTAAAGGGTTTAGCTTTTGCTCGGCATGGTACCGCCGTCATCGGGCCACCAGAGTAGTTGCAAATGACAACTATGCTGAGGTTGCAGTCGCTGCGTAATGCAGTGCCTGTGCCTAAACTCAAGCCCTTGCCCCTAGCAGGGTAAGGCGCGGTTCGGAGGGCACCGGGCAACAGAAGCCCTCCACTTCGACTTGACCGGCACCCCCGGGATCGTCGATGAGTGTATGGAGAGATTGGGTTTATGACCGAGCGGCCTTGGTTTATGACCGAAGTGACCGGAACCGGCGGGTTCCCACGAAGACGCGGGACAGAATGACGAGCGAGTCCAAGATCGACTACGAGGTGCTGTCCCAGGAAGCCATGCGCGGCCTTGTTCGCACGGTTCTGCAGCGCACTGCCAAAACCGGGCTCCCCGGCGAGCACCATTTTTACATCTCGTTCGATACCAATTCCACGGGCGTCTCGATCTCGAAGCGCCTGCGCGAGAAATATCCAAACGAGATGACGATTGTGCTGCAGCACCGCTTCTGGGATTTGTCCGTCGGCGAAGAGCGCTTCGAAGTGAAGCTGACCTTCGACGGCATCCCTGAGCGGGTCGTCGTGCCGTTCGCCGCCATCAAGGTGTTTTTCGACCCTTCGGTCCGCTACGGCCTGCAGTTCGAGGACCCCGAGTTTAACGCCGATGCGGTCGACCTGTCGGTATCCTCGCTCGACCAGAATTTCGCGGAACCCGATCACGGCCTGCGTTCAGGGCCGTTCCCCGGCGAGCCTGCCACCATTTCGCATCTGGCGCGCCGCAACGGCGAACCCCTCGAAGACCACCAGTCGGAAATCCCCCACCCCGCCGACAGGTCCGAAGAGCCTGCCGAAACGGCGAACCAGGCCGATAACGAATCGGAAGCCGAACCCGCCGGCGCCGAAATCGTCAGCCTCGACGCCTTCCGCAAGAAGTAGCGCCGATCGAGCGCTCAACCCATCAAGATCGCCAGCCAAGCGCTTACGATGTGTTCCCGCGATATCAAGTTGGGCCCCCTCGGGCTTAGACCCGTCCGCCGAGCAACTCGACAGCGACCATCACAAGACCGGTAACGCTGATACCCCAGGCGACGGAGCGCAGCACCGGCACGCCTCCAAGATAGAAGCCTGCAAAAGCCAGCCTGCCGATCACGTAGATCGCCGAGCCCCAAACGGTCGCAGCCGTTGAAACCTGAAGGAAACTGGCGATCAGCGCCATCGGAACGAACAGCGCCATGCTTTCGAGATGGTTGGCGATTGTCCGTTGAGCCCTCGCCTGCATGACCGATGGCATCCGCGCGGCATCCCGGCTGCCCAATCCCCATGAAAATCCATGTGTTATGGGCACCAGCGCACCCTGATACATGAGCAAGACGAACAAAATGGCCGTCGTGGCCAGCACCATCTGCAATTCGTAAGGCATACTAAAACCTCCACTTTCGATACTAACTACATTTTTTATAGTTAATAGCAAAACTGAACGAAAAACACTAGAATGTCCAGATGGAAAAGGATCAGCAGTACTGCCCAATTGCCCGGACGGCGATCATCATCGGCTCCCGGTGGACCGCGCAGATCGTGCGCGAGTTGATCGATCACGGACCGCGGCGTTTCCAGGACTTCGCCGATGCGATCGAAGGGATCGGACCGACAACCCTGTCAAGCCGCCTGAAGATGCTCGAGGAAGCCGGCATCGTCGAACGCCACTTCTACGACGAGCACCCTCCCCGTGCGCATTACGTCCTGACTGAAAAAGGGCACCGCATGAAGGACATCATCGGTGCCATGCGGAACTGGGGTAATTTGTATCGCTGACGCCTGCCACTTCTTCATCGGCCTGCGCCTGCACCCCGGCAACTACGACCAAAGCTGGACCTCCGGACTGTGGCGCACGATGCTTGTGTGGGTTTATGACTGTGCCCAACCCAAAACAAGCCGCGCGAGGGCACCTATGACCGCCAAAAACACCCGCACCGAGACCGACACCTTCGGACCCGTAGAAGTCGCCGCCGACAGATACTGGGGCGCGCAGGCGCAACGCTCGCTCGGCAACTTCAAGATCGGCTGGGAAAAGCAGCCCGCCCCGATTATCCGGGCGCTCGGCATCGTCAAGCGCGCGGCCGCCGAAACCAACATGGCCCTTGGCAAGCTCGACGCAAAGCTCGGCGAAACGATCGTCAAGGCCGCCCAGGAGGTAATCGAGGGTAAGCTCGACGACCACTTCCCCCTCGTCGTCTGGCAGACCGGCTCCGGCACCCAGTCCAACATGAACGCCAACGAGGTGATCTCGAACCGTGCGATTGAGATGCTCGGCGGCGAAATGGGCTCCAAGTCGCCGGTCCACCCCAACGACCATTGCAACATGAGCCAGTCCTCGAACGACACCTTTCCGACCGCCATGCACATCGCCTGCGCCGAGGAAATCCATCATCGTCTCCTTCCCGCGCTACAGAAACTGCGCAACGCGCTGAACGACAAGGCGCAGGCCTGGAAGGACATTATCAAGATCGGCCGCACCCACACCCAGGACGCGACGCCGCTCACCCTCGGCCAGGAATTTTCCGGCTACGCCCGGCAGCTCGACAACGGCATCGAGCGCATCGAGATGACGCTGCCGAAGTTGATGGAACTCGCCCAGGGCGGCACCGCCGTCGGCACCGGCCTCGCAGCCCCCGTCGGTTTCGCGGAACGGGTGGCCGAACACATCGCCAGCATCACCGGGCTCCCCTTCACGAGCGCGCCCAACAAGTTCGAGGCGCTCGCCGCCCACGACGCGATGGTCATGACCCACGGCGCGATTCACACCGTCGCCATGAGCTGCTTCAAGATCGCCAACGACATCCGCTTCCTCGGCTCCGGCCCGCGCTCCGGCCTCGGTGAACTGGCGCTCCCGGAAAACGAACCCGGCTCCTCCATCATGCCGGGCAAGGTCAACCCGACCCAGTGCGAAGCCATGACCCAGGTCTGCGCCCACATCCACGGCAACAACGCCGGGCTGTCGTTCGCCGGCAGCCAGGGTCACTTCGAACTCAACGTCTACAATCCGATGATGGCCTATAACTTCCTGCAGTCCGTGCGTCTCCTCGCCGACGCCGCCAACTCGTTCACCGACAACTGCGTCGTCGGCATCGAACCGCGCCTTGAGAACATCGAGGCCGGCCTCAGGAACTCGCTGATGCTGGTGACGCCGCTGAAGGAAAAATACGGCTACGACCGCGCCGCCAAAATCGCCAAGACCGCCCACAAGAACGGCACGACCCTACGCGAGGAAGCCATCGCCGACGGCGTTCCCGCCGAAGACTTCGACGCAATCGTACGCCCCGAAAAAATGATCTCGCCAGGGTAGGGGCAGGCGTAGGGGTCGCGAGCGGGAGATCCCAGAAGAAGAGATTGCTGGAAGCTCATCACGACACACTCAAGTGCGATGATGATATCCGGAGCTGAGGCTAGTCCAGTCGAAGAGCAGGTAGGCGGAATCGACGCGAATGACCCGGAGTGACGCAGCGATGCACGCTCCACCTTCTCCCGTTCGTACGGAGAGAAGGTCGCGATGAGGGGCAGCGCCGGTGCCCTACCAGTTCGCACGCCCGTCGCGACGGGCCAATAAGCGGTCATTTATGACCTGAGCCGGCGCGTGCGGAAAGTGCCCCAGCCGCTCGACACCAAAGCTCTCACAAGCGCAAACGACGCACTTTCGTGAGGGCGAGGATTGCCGCCATTAGCGATGCGCTTCAGCTGTTGCGCGTACCAAGAGATTTCCATGATCCCCATGCGGTCGATCTTGGTGATACCCGTCTTCATCGGGCGCACGCGCTGTTGGCTGTCCTGCCCTCGGAGCAATGCTGCAGGCGCCTCGGGATCGATTGCCAATAGCCGCGCCAAACCAATGATATCGAGCGCACCTGAACGCAAAACTGCGTCCATACCTGCGGCTGTGCGGAAGCCGCCAGTCACCATCAACGGCGCAGTCACCAAGCCACGCACCATTTCGGCGAACTCAAGGAAGTAGGCTTCGTGCGTTGCAGAGGATGCCTTTTGCGGCTTGGTGACAACACCGCTCATGGCTGGGGCTTCATATGTCCCGCCCGAAATCTCGATCAAATCGACGCCTGCTTCTGCGAGGGCAACGATGTTCCGCTCGGGCGTCTATCTTGAAACTCCAAACCTGCCTGCAACGAACGGATATGAAGCATCAGCTACCGTGCAGGAACTCGGCCCCGGCGTGAGCGGATTCGCATGCGAGAGTGTGGGATATCCGGTGCGGGCGTCGACGCGCTGACCGAGGCGGCCGGCATGACCCACGGTAGCCTTTACAGTCAGTTTGGCTCCAAGGAGCGGCTTGTCGAAGAAGCGCTGGAACACGTGAACAGCGGCAATGCGATGAAGAAGCGCTGGCGGCAGTCGCCTCGTTAGTCGGCGCCCTCGTGCTTGCCAGGGCGGTAGACGATCCAAAACTGTCGGATGATATTCTTCGCGCCACTAAGATCGGTCTGGAGAGATAGTCACCGCCGGGAGAGCGATATCAAAAAACGCTGCGCAGTACTTCTTCCGCCTCGGGTCATTTGCGTCGCTGTACGACTGTCAGTGGGAGCAATTGTGAACGACCGGACAGACTCCTGACACTTCAGACCGACAGCGAGCTTCACGAAGTTTGCTGCTCACGCCACGAAGCAGGAGAAAACCCAACATGGCGTTTGAAGGCCCGGCTGAATGCTTCCTCCGATTCATAGCCGATCATATGTGCCACCTGAGCGATCGACTTTGACGTCTCGCGAAACTGGATCTTCGCGGTTTCCATGCGCCAGGCCGTCAGGTAGCGGCTTGGCGGGACACCGATGAGCGTCGTAAACCGCTGCAGGAAGGAACTGCGCGACATGCCGACCGCGCTGGCCAGCGCTTCGGCGGTCCATGAAGTTGCGATGTCCTCGTGCAAGAGCGCCATCGCCCGGCCGATCCGTGGGTCCTTGAGTGCCTTGAGCCAGCCCGTGTGCGGTTCGCCCTGCTGTGTCGCATATCGCCGGATCGCCTCCACAAGCAAAAGCTCAGATAAACGCGACAGCACTTCCGACGCGGCCAGCCGCCCCTCGATAAGCTCTCGCGCGGCGAACGCCATCGAGGCCTCGATCAGGTTGCGCGAGGTCGCTTCCCGGATGTCGATCGTCAGAAGATGCGGCAAAGAACCGATGAGAGGATTGTAGAAGTCCTCGCAGCCGAGGAAGCCGCAGACCATGCGGACCGGTTCCCCGCCGCCGCCAAAATTGATTTCTGCCAATCCACCACCTGGCGAAGGTTGGACAAGGTGGTGACCGTCGAGGGGGATGAGACCGGGACCGCTCGACAGGACGTGAAAGTCGTTTCGTGGCAGCAGCACAAGTTCGCCCGCGACCACTTCTATCGCTGGCGCGCCTTGGACCGACACCAGCACCCGGCCCTCGATCAGGAAATGATAGGCGATCATCTGCGCCGGCTTCGACAGGATCGGCCGGCAATCCTCGGAGGTTACGTGCGAACTCACCGCCCAGGGCGCAGAAAAGCGCGCGTCGAGGAAGACGCCCCCCTTGAGACGGACCGAGCGGAGGACCTCAGACAGCGGATCGGCCATGCCGGTCGCCTCCAGTTCTGGACGAACGATCAACTCATCAAGCCGCGCGATCATTCATAGCGCTTGCAACGGAAGTTAGGAGTGCTCCTGCAATCTGATGACCCTCACTGGCAGCATCGCGGGAAAGCCGCAGGCGAGGTCGAGGGTTGAAGTGCACAGCAACAAGCAACGGAGAACCTCGTCATGACTATCGTACTCGAGAAGCCCGACTACACCAGTATCAAGGCGACTCAGCAAGCCACTTGGGCTTCCGGCGACTACGCTGCGATTGGCACCACGCTGCAAATCGTCGGGGAAAGCCTTTGCGAAGCCGTCGACCTGTGCGCCGGCGAACGCGTTCTTGATGTCGCGGCTGGAAACGGAAATGCCACGCTCGCAGCTGCCAGGCGCTTTGCGGACGTGACGTCGACCGACTATGTCGGCCACCTCCTCGATCGTGCCAAGGAACGGGCGCAGGCGGAAAAGTTGCCCGTGACCTTCCAGCAGGCCGACGCCGAGGCGCTTCCCTTCGCCGATTCCAGCTTCGATGTCGTTCTGTCGACGTTCGGTGTGATGTTCACGCCCAATCAGGAGCAGGCGACGGCCGAACTGCTCCGGGTCACACGCATCGGCGGGCGGATCGGCCTTGCGAACTGGACGCCCGACGGCTTCATCGGCAAACTGTTCAAAGTAATCGGCCGGCACGTAGCCCCGCCTTCGGGCATCAAGTCCCCGCTGCTGTGGGGAACGCAGGAACGGCTCGCCGAACTGTTCGCTGGCCACCAGCAGTCGGTATCGAGGCAGTTCTTCCAGTTCCGCTACCAATCCGCGGCGCACTGGCTCGATATGTTCAAGACCTACTACGGGCCGACGCATAGGGCGTTCGCTTCGTTGGATGCGACACGGCAGGCCGTCATGCAGGCGGAGATTCTCGAACTGTTGGAAAGTTCGAACCGCGGGGCCAAAGGTAATCTGATCGTACCAAGCGAGTATCTTGAGGTCGTGATCACAAAGCGTTGATCAAATCGCACGTGATGACGGCAGGCTCGCTCCTCGTGCGCGCGCCTGCCAAACCTGCAACCCTTGGCGAGCACGGGCAACGGCTGGCGCAATCCGGCCTCCCAGCCACTCCCGGCATCCGGAGTGTTTGATGAACACTGTACGCGAACACTATGAGCGTGTCCTCGCGCGCCACTACACCTGGATGAACGGCAAGCCGTTCAGCGAAATTGTAGGAGAGCAACGAGCATTGCTCGGCGCGGCTGGAGTCAATTCGCCAGGCCGGTGCGTCGATCTTGGGTCCGGACCAGCACCAATAGGTACCGGGGTCTCCCTTCGCACCCGACCTTGCACCTCAGCTCGCCTCCGCTAAGCTCCCCCGCGAACCGCCGATGCTCGCTCGGCCCCTTAACGCAAGCCTTTGGAGCACCGCCCATGAGCCATACGACCCGTGTTTTCCTCGCCGGCCTTCTCGCCCTCCTCCCGATCGCTTTAACGGCCTTCGTCGTGGCATGGCTGGCCGCGCTGCTGAACGAATACGTCGGCCCCGGCAGCTGGCTTGGCCGGCAGCTATCGGCGATCGGCATGAGCATCAACGAAACTTCGCCCGCGCCCTATGTCTTCGGCATCGTCATCCTGCTGGTTACGATCTACGCGTTGGGACTGTTGCTGGAAACCAGGATCGGCCCCTGGTTCGTCTCGCTGCTGGAAGGCACCCTCGCCAGAATCCCCGTCGTCTCCAAGCTGTACGGCCTGACCAAGCGCTTCACTTCTCTGCTCGACCAGAAAGGCGATACCGACGTCGCCAACATGAGTGCGGTCTGGTGCTTCTTCGGCGGCGAACCGGGTGCGGCCGTGCTCGCGCTGCTGCCCACAAGCCAGCCAGTGATGATCGGCAGCGAGGCTTATCTCGGGGTGCTCATCCCCTCGGCCCCTGTTCCGGTCGGCGGAGCCCTTGTTTATGTTCCACAAAGCTGGATCAAGCCCGCCGCCGGCGGCGTCGAGAACCTCATGAGCGTCTATGTCTCGATGGGCGTTACGCCGCCGGCTTCGATTGCCGCCGCAGTAAATGACACTTGAGCCGCCGGCATCGGCTGCCCGAATCCAACCTGAGAAGTTGCATTCCCGGCTGAGCCCGATAGAGAAACGGTCCTATTCCAGCACGCCAATTTACGTGTTCGAAACCAGTGGGCCGTTCTAGTTTTTTCCATTCCCTTGCCAATACCCGCTATCTAAGTCCACCACGCCAGGGAAAACCCGGGACAAACGCCGTCAAAACAAATAAATTTTTTCGCAAAGGTAAATGCAAGTTCGTTTAAAAAAACGAATTCGAAACGATGCGAATGACGCAGGGAATTCGGCGACGGGAAATTGTTAATCCCTGAAATGGCCGTCTCCAGGCCTTCCAGGAGCAACGTAAAACAAGATCGGTATTTTATGAAATTTACTTCGATCTGGCCGTCCGGAGATCGGGACAATTTGATATGAATCCGCTGCTAAATCATCGCAAAATTTCCTAACGGCGGCAATCCCGCAGCAGTAATCCTCCGTCATAAATTGCACACAACACGAGCAATGGGGTCGGAGAACTATCACAATGAAATCGTCTGCATCACACAACCGCAATATCACAAGCGATGTCGAAGGCAACGTTGGCATCTTCTTCGCCCTGGCCCTCGTGCCGATGCTCAGCGTCATCGGCGCGGCCATCGATATCGGCCAGGCCTACACCTACAAGAAGCAGCTGCAGGAACTCACCGACGCAGCTTCGGTGGCCGGCGCCCGCCTGCCGGCAACCTCCAACGAAAACCGC
>LOEV01000200.1 GCA_001516065.1 Alphaproteobacteria bacterium BRH_c36 | reverse complement strand
GCCGAGCCGGCGCGCCGTCGCGATCGCCTGCAACCCGGCGACGCCGACGCCCATGATGAAAGCTTTCGCCGCTGGAACCGTACCCGCCGGCGTCATCATCATCGGCACCGCCGCACCGAACTCGGAGGCCGCGTCGACCACCGCCTTGTAGCCGGCGAGGTTTGCCTGGCTGGACAAAACATCCATCGACTGCGCCCGCGTCGTACGCGGCATGTACTCCATGGAAAATAGCGTCGCCTTGGTGGCCGCGAGATCTTCGAGATCGGCGCGATCACCGAAAGGATCGAGCATTGCTGCCACCACGGCACCGGGCGCCAGCGCTACCAAGTCTTCTTTCGACGGGCGGCGCACCCGCAATAGGATGTCGGCGCCCTTGAGCGCATCGGCCGCGGTCGGCGCGATTTCAGCGCCCTGCGCACCATAGGCGTCGTCAGAGATGCGCGAGCGAGCCCCCGCTCCGGCTTCGATCCGAACCTTGCATCCCGCGGCGACAAGCTTTTTGACGGTGTCTGGGGACACAGCGACCCGCGGCTCGTTGTCGGGCTCGGCCGTGACAGCTATCGTGACCATGGAATTTTCCGATTGTCAGCCTGCCGAACGGCGGCCTGGGATAAGTAAGTAAGCAGGAAAATGGGCGCGTTGGAACGATCCCTAAGTACAATTGGGACTTTCGTTTAAAGGCGCGCAACCGGGAACAGCCCCAGCTGCGCGCTTGAGTGGTGGCTTGATCGAGGTACTTACCGACCGCCAAACGGTCAAACCAGGAACAATGCCATCAGGACCAAAAGCACCACGACGAAACCGACAAGCGCCTGGGTCCCGATTAAAAAACCCTTGTAAGTACGGCGATGCTCCTCGTAATCCATATCCTTATGGCCGCCCGACAGATCGACGCTCATGTGGCACGTTCTCCCCTTGTCTGCTTAGAATTGGCCCAGGCCCGCGCGCGACGTACAAAAAACACCGCCAGCGTACCTTCACGGCCAAGAGAGTGGATGCGTTTGTGAATGTCAAGACAGCTGGTTGCCGCAACTTTGACCTAGTTCGGCCCAGGTTCGGCTCTAAGGCCACGGCGGTTGAGGAAAAGGGAGCGCGTATCCCATGCTGCGAACCTGGTTCGTCAAGCGATCTCCGGCATACCTTGCCGCCGCGCTCAAGCGTGCCCGTCCGGCCTTCCCGCTCGTCGTCGCGCTGATTGCCATTTCCCCGGCGGCGGCGCTGGAACCCGGCGAGTCCGAAGCTGAGCGGCTGGCCTCGTGCGAAGAAAAGCTGTGCCGGCAGATTCTCGACAAATCCCCTCTTAAGGGCATGCTGCGGTGCGACCTGGGGAAGACCTGGGGCGGAGACGACCTCAACAAGGGCGCCAAAACCAAGTCGATGTCGTGGGGTTTCGGTGACGCACAATGTTCCGTCGATCTAAAGGTCGATCGCCGGGATATCGTTGCGGCACTGTCGGCGCCCAAGTACGAATTTTCGATTCGCCCCCATCAGGTCGCCTGCACCGTCGAGACTGCCGAAGGCACCAAGCCCCTCAAGGCCCGGCTCGCCCCAAAGCTCAAATTCGAAGGCGGCAAGGCCAAGAAGGTGTGGATCAAGCTCGAAGAAATCGACGGCCCCGAACCGTTGTCATCGTTCGTCTGGACAACGGCAAAGCTGGAAGACTCGATTGGCATTTTCCACTCGGAAATGATCAAGCAGATCAACAAGTTTGTTCATGACAAGTGCGAGCGGCGCTATGGCCGCCAAGCCATGCTGAAGAAAAAGCGCAAGGAAGCCGCCGCCAAGCGCCGCGCGCAGATCGCCGAGCGGCGCAAAGCCCGTGCCGCCCGCCAGTCGAAGTTGAAGGCCGAAACCGCGGAGACGGCGCAGGAAAAAGCAACTCCCGGCGGCGAGCAAACCAAACCCGCTCCCGCCATCGCGAAGGATCACGCGGCTCAGTAGGGCGTAAAACGCACACCCCGCCGTGATCCCCACACAAACCCGAGCCGCCATTTTTCCACAGGCGACAGTTCGCCTGTCCCTGCCTCATTGCCGTCCGATTGTTGTCTCAACCCAGCGCGCCGTCGGTCGCATTCCTTGAGGTCCATCGGGGAACGAAGACGGGCACGAGCCCGGCAAGCCGACATGCAAATCCGACTGATCTTTCAAAACGGGGAATATTGACACATGCCGATCAATGGCGTTCGCATTACGCTTGCTTCCTCCCTCTTTGGCGCCGCCGTACTGAGCCTGGGCCTCCTTCTTGCAGCCCCCGCCTTTGCGCTCGATGAGAAACCGACCGAAGAGCAGGACCTCAAGGCCTGCGAACAGGATCTTTGCGCGATGATCCTGTCGAAGGAGGCAACCGGC
This sequence comes from Alphaproteobacteria bacterium BRH_c36, assembly GCA_001516065.1. Lineage (GTDB taxonomy): Bacteria > Pseudomonadota > Alphaproteobacteria > Rhizobiales > Hyphomicrobiaceae > Filomicrobium. The sequence goes on along the minus strand of LOEV01000200.1, from coordinate 5,205 downwards.
GACGATCTCAAGTGCGCCATCTCCAAGACCTGGGCGAAGGATAAGATCGAAAAGGGCGCCAGCACCAAGTCCGGCCTCAGTTGGGGCTTCGGCGATGCCCGCTGCACGCTTGATCTGGTGGCCACGCGCGATTCCATCGTCTCGTCGGTAGCCAAGCCCGACAACAAGCTCGAGATGAACTCCCACACCGTCAAGTGCGAAATCGAGACGGGCGAAAAGCGCGAAGTCACCACGATCAACGTGACACTTGCACCAAAGGTCGCCTTCAAGGACGGCAAGGCCACCAAGGCCGAACTCAACATCACCAAGATCGAGGCGCCCGCCGTCATCAAGGCCGTCATCACCGGCGCCGACTGGATCGAAAAGAATGTTGGCCTCTTCCACGGAGAAATGATCGAAGAGATCAACGAATTCGTGGCCAAGAAATGCGCCAAGCGCTACCCGCAACTCGTGAAGAACTAATCTGCCGGCATCAAGCGGCAGTCCGCAGTCGGCGACTTGATCGGCAATGCATCAAATAGAAAAGCGCCCGCGGCACTGCCCGGACGCTTTTTACTTAACTTGTGGCCGACCAGAGGACCGCCCGCGCGGCAACGCCTCATGCCCTCGCCTCAAGCCCGGTCACCCGCGACCACCGTCGTATCGGCTTCCCGGCCCAGCGCCGCAAACACCGTCGCGACGATGCCGGACGCTCCAAGTCCCGCCGCTTCATACATCGCCTCGGGCTTGCCGTGATCGAGGAACCGGTCCGGCAACACCATCGGGCGAATCTTCAAACCGTGATCGAGCGCACCGGTCTCGGCCAGATGCTGCAGGACGTACGAGCCGAACCCGCCGATCGAACCTTCTTCCACCGTCACCAGGACTTCATGATTGCGCGCCAGCTGCGTTACCAGATCCTTGTCGAGCGGCTTGGCGAAACGCGCATCCGCAACCGTTACCGACAGCCCGTAGGTGGCCAACTCGTCGGCCGCCTTGAGGCACTCGGCAAGCCGTGTGCCTAGCGACAGCAGCGCTACCGATGTGCCTTCGCGCACGATCCGCCCGCGCCCGATCTCCAGCGGCACGCCGCGTTCCGGCAAATCGACCCCGACGCCTTCACCACGCGGGTAGCGGAACGCGATTGGCCCATCCTCATGGGCCGCCGCCGTCGCCACCATGTGCTTCAGTTCGGCTTCGTCCGCCGCCGCCATCACGATGAAGTTCGGCAGGCAGCCGAGGTAGGCAACGTCAAAGGCCCCGGCATGTGTCGCTCCGTCGGCGCCGACGAGTCCGGCGCGGTCGATAGGAAAACGCACCGCCAGCTTCTGGATCGCGACGTCGTGCACCACCTGGTCGTAGGCGCGCTGCAGGAACGTCGAATAGATTGCGCAGAACGGCTTCATTCCCTCGCAGGCAAGTCCGGCTGCGAACGTCACCGCATGCTGCTCCGCGATCCCGACGTCGAACGTGCGCTCGGGGAAGACTTCGCCGAACAGATCGAGACCCGTGCCGCCCGGCATCGCCGCGGTGATGGCCACGATACGGTTATCCTCGCGCGCCTCTTCGATGAGGCTCTGGCCGAACACCTTCGTATAGCTCGGCGCGTTCGCCTTGGCCTTCACCTGCGCGCCGGTGACGATATTGAACTTTGCCACACCGTGATACTTGTCGTCCGACTCCTCGGCGGGTCCATAGCCCTTGCCCTTGCGCGTCACGACGTGCACCAGGATCGGACCCTGCTTGGCATCGCGCACATTCTTCAGGACCGGCAGAAGCTGGCTGTAGTCGTGGCCGTCGATCGGTCCGATATAATAGAAGCCCAGTTCCTCGAACCACGCTCCGCCCTGCCACAGGTGGCGGGTGTATTCCTCAACGCGCGCTGCCCGGCGCTCCCAGCTCTTCGGCAATCGTTTCGCCAGCTGCTTGGCGATGTCGCGGACGTAGAGGTAGGTGCCGCTTGAGGTGACGCGTGCGAGATACGCCGACAACGCTCCCGTCGGCGGTGCAATCGACATGTCGTTGTCGTTGAGGATGACGATCAGGCGCTCGTCGCGCGCTCCTGCGTTGTTCATGGCTTCGTAGGCCATTCCGGCCGACATAGCCCCGTCGCCGATCACCGCGATGACGTTGTTGCTCTCACCTTTGAGATCGCGTGCCACCGCCATGCCGAGGCCCGCCGAGATCGACGTCGACGAGTGCCCCGCCCCAAACGGATCGTATTCGCTCTCTGTGCGCTTCGTGAATCCCGACAATCCGCCCGGCTGTCGCAACGTGCGGATGTCGCAGCGCCGGCCGGTCAGGATCTTGTGCGGATAGGCCTGATGCCCGACATCCCAGATGAGCCGGTCCTTTGGTGTATCGAAGACCCAGTGCAGGGCGATCGTCAGTTCGACTACGCCGAGACCGGCACCGAGGTGGCCACCGGTCACCGAAACCGCTTCGATGAGTTCCTGCCTCAGCTCGGCAGTGAATTCGGGTAGGTCGTTCTCCGGAAGCTTCCGCAAATCGGAGGGATCGTTGACGAGATCGAGAAGGGGCTTGGGGGAAGGTTGCACGAGTTGACTCTTCGTCGCCTGAGGGCGCGCTCTCTATTGGATAGGAACGGTCCAGCCAAGCGGACCATTCAACTCACTATAGTCATTTACGAACGATCGCATATGAGTCAAAAACCCGAAATCCTGCGACATATACGGGACTTTACAGTAAGCAGACCCGTTTCAGCCAAATCCGGCCCAAAATCGTCCCAGAATTCAATCGTTGCGGCTGCCGTCACGGATCGAGCAGTTCGGTACCGCTCGGGCGGCCGGAGGCATCGGTTGTGATCTTCTCCACCTTCGCCTCGGCCTGTGCAAGGAGGCGGTTGCAGTGGGCTTTGAGGGCTTCGCCGCGCTCATACATGGCGATCGACTGCTCAAGCTCGACGTCGCCGCGCTCCAGCTTGCCGACGATGCCTTCAAGCTCAGCCAGCGCCTTTTCAAAGCTGAGCTTCGCGATATCCGCCTGTTGTCCCGCAGCACCCTGGCCCGCAGCACCCTGTCCCGCACCGGTCTGTCCCGTTGCCGTCATCGCGATATCCTTCCCGCTCGGCTTTTGTCAGCCGACATCCATCATGGCCCGGACGTGTACTCCGACCGACCGCGCCAGCGCGCTTAGATCATAGCCCCCCTCGAGCATCGAGACGAGCCGTCCGTCGCATTGTTTTTCCGCATACGAAACAAGCGTTTCCGTGGCCCACAGGAAATCGGCTTCGACCAGACGCAGGCTGGCCAGCGGATCCGCCTCATGCGCGTCGAACCCGGCCGAAATCAGGATCATGTCCGGGCTGAACTTCTTCAACGCGGGCAGAACGCGCGATTCGAACGCGTCGCGGAACCGCTCCCCGTCATCGCCCGATCGCAGCGGAGCATTGCAGATATTGCCGACACCCGTTTCCGATACCGCCCCCGTACCCGGAAACAGCGGCATCTGGTGGGTCGACGCAAAAAACAGATCCCTGTCCGACCAGAAGATATCCTGGGTCCCATTGCCGTGATGCACGTCAAAATCGACGACGGCGATCCGCTCAAGACCATGTTTAGCGCGCGCATACATTGCCGCGATTGCCGCATTGGCAAAGATGCAGAACCCCATCGCTCGCTGGGTTTCTGCATGGTGTCCGCATGGTCGTACCTGGCAGAAGGCATTGCGGATGCCGGAATCCTTGTCGACCACCTGATCAACGGCCCTGAGACCCGCACCGACCGCACGTAGTGCCGCTTCCCAGCTTCCCGGCGACATCACGGTGTCCCCGTCGAGGTGCACCCGGCCTTCCCCCGTCTCCGGCCGCTCCCGCTTGATCATATCGAGATAGGACTGCGGATGGGCAAGCAGGATGTGCTGTTCGACATCCTCGCGCATCGGCGCTTCTTCGCGCACAAGGTCGGCGAAGTAGTCGTGCGCCAGCACCTTGTCGATGGCCCGCATTCGATCTGGCCGCTCCGGGTGGCCTGGTCCGGTATCGTGATCGAGAAAACTGGGATGTGTGAGAAGCAGAGTCGACATGAGGGTCCTGGCTTTGGCGCGTTTCGTTGGTGTTCTTGTCGCTTGTGATCCAGCAATAGCCGATCGAATGCGGCTCTGTCACGTGCAGGGCGGCACGCCACCGGCGAACGGTCGTGCTTCCCGGCTGGTGGCGGAAAGGCTACTTGAGCATCGACAGCGGCGCGATTTGGACGCCTTTGGGTGGCCGGATCTCTTCCGGCACGAAGAAATCGGGCGCCAGCGGCATCGAGGGATCGACCTTATAGGCCTCGAAATCGGAGATGCCTCCGACCGTATTGAGGAACGTGTCGTCGATCAGGAAATTGCCCGAGAACTCCGTCGCCTTCTGCATGAACACGAGGTGCGCCGCGTCGGCGAGGATATCGGGCTTGCGGCTCATGCGCATCAGCTTGTCGCCGCCCAGGATATGCTCGATGGCAGCGGTCGCAATCGTCGTGCGCGGCCACAGCGCATTGACGGCAATGCCGTCGTCGTGCAGCTCGTCCGCAAGCCCCAGCACGGCGAGACTCATGCCGTATTTCGCGATCGAATAGGCAACATGCCCGGAGAACCACTGCGGCTTCATGTCGAGTGGTGGCGACAGCATCAGCACATGCGGGTTCGACGCCACCTTGAGATGCGGCAGGCAGGCCTTTGTCACCAGCATCGTTCCGCGCGCGTTTATTGCAAACATTAAATCGATGCGTTTTGGATCTGTGTCGGTAAGCTTCGACAGCGAGATCGCCGAAGCGTTATTGACGCAGATATCGATGCCGCCGAACATCTCGACCGTTTTGGCGACCGCCGCCGATATCTGGTTCTCGTCGCGGATATCGCATTGCACCGCGATAGCCTTGCCGCCGGCGTCCTGAATCGCTTTCGCCGCTGTGTGGATCGTTCCCTCGAGCTTGGGATGCGGCTCGGCGGTCTTGGCCAGGATCGCGACGTTGGCGCCATCGCGCGCTGCCCGCACGCCGATTGCCAGCCCGATGCCCCGGCTCGCCCCGGTTATCAGCAACGTCTTGCCTTTCAGATCCGCCATCTGCGCCGCCTCCTCCAATCCACTGATTGCGACGGAGGCTAGTGGCCCGTCGCGCCTAAATCGAAACGTTGCCGCAACCGCTGACGATTTAGGCGCGACATGAGGGCCACTAGAGAAATCATGAGCTTAGTGTGGCGCTCAGCGCGCCTTAATTGACATCA
>LOEV01000199.1 GCA_001516065.1 Alphaproteobacteria bacterium BRH_c36 | reverse complement strand
AACGCCGGCGCTGGCATGTTCCCATTCGAATTCCGTCGGCAGACGCTTGCCGGCGAACCGTGCAAACGCATCGGCTTCAAAATAGCTGACGTGACTGACGGGTGCATCGAGTTCGATCGGCAGCAGACCGTTGAGGGTCATCTGATGCCAGCCGCCGTCGACGCGCTCCCAATAGCCCGGCGCCGTCCAGCCGCGTTCCCTGACGGTCGTCCAGCCGTCTGCCAGCCACACCAGCGGATCGCGGTAGGCGCCGCTCTCAATGAACGCCAGATAGTCCCGATTGGTGACGCAGCGCTCGGCCAGCCGGAACGGGTGGATCAACACGTCATGTCGCGGACCCTCGTTGTCGTAGCTGAATCCGTTTCCATCGTGGCCAACGCTGTGAATCCCGCCCTCGTAGGTAATGAAAGGCGTCGTCTCTGGCCCCGCCGTAGCGACGCTGCGCAGCGGTTGTTGTTGATAGGCCGGGCGCAGCGGCTGCAGCGCGAACAGACTGAGGACATCAGTCAGGAGAAGCTCCTGATGCTGTTGCTCGTGATTGATCCCGAGTTCTACCAGCGCCGCAACTCTACCTGAACGCGCGGCCTCATGTGCCATGAGGCGCATCAGCGCTGCATCGACATACGCCCTGTACTGGCGCACTTCTTCGGCCGAAGGTCGCGTCAGCAAGCCGCGCGAGGCCCGCGGATGCCGGTTGCCCTTGGCTTCGTAATAGGAATTGAAACAGTATTCGAAGCGTTCCGAAAACACGTCGTATCCCGGCAGGTGATCGCGCAGCACGAACGCTTCATAAAACCACGTGGTATGCGCCAGGTGCCACTTGGTCGGGCTGGCATCGTCCATCGCCTGCACGACCTGGTCTTCGTCCGACAACGGCTTCGCAAGATTGAGCGACAAGGCCCGGCTGTCGAACAGGCGTTGACTCAAACGATCATGCGGATCAGCCCCGCGAACTTCCGAAGTCTTTGCTTCCGTGCTTGGCAAGATCAGAAACCTTTTGAAAGTGTGAGCCCAGGGTGGAATTTTGTTGGGAGCAGACCCCCAGTTGAAAATCCAACCGGGCGTCTTGCAGTCTTGCTTCACACGATACGCACGCGACCGATATCTGGTTCCCGTTCGGATCGAAATCACGGCACCACGAAGTTCGCGGTATCGAATGCGCGGCAGTCTGCCCAAGCGATCGCGGCGAGAAAACCCGCCTCACAGCCGTATCGCCATCACAATTGATTGAACGTGCGTTAGCCGTTCCTGGATGGGCAACTGCTACCTGAGAGCTTCAGATGTCGCCGGCGGCGCGCCATCCGTCGGCAGTCAGATGTTCTTGCGGCTGGAAACGCGCCTTGTAGGCCATCTTCCTGGAGCCATCGACCCAGTAGCCGAGATAGAGGTACGGCAATCCCTGGCGCCGTGTCCGCTCGATGCTCTCGAGAATCATGTAAGTGCCAAGGCTGCGCCAATCTTCGGCGGCATCGAAAAAGCTGTAGACCATGGAGATGCCGTCAGACAGCATATCGCAAAGCGCGACTGCCTTGAGCTGCCCGAGAGGGTGGTCGCGTTCGAGATGAGAAGGCGGCCTCATTCGGTACTCGATGAGGAAGGTCTGGATAGGGCTTTCTTCGATCATGACGGAAAAATCGAGCACCGTCATGTCGGCCATGCCGCCGTCTCCATGGCGGGAATCGATGTAGTGGCGGAACAGCGCGTAATGCTCCGAGGTGGCAATCGCCGGAACCGGCCTTGCCACAAGATCCCGATTTCGGTTGGTGATGCGCCGCATCGAGCGCCCAGGACTGAACTCGTCCACGGGAACCCTGACCGAAACGCAAGCGCTACACCCCTCGCAATGTGGCGTATAGGCGATGCTCTGGCTGCGCCGGAAGCCGCCCTTCAAAAGATTGTCGATGAGGGCCTGCGATCGGTCGACGGTCAGGTGCGTAAACAGTTTGCGCTCGTGCCGGCCGGGCAGATAGGGGCAGGGTTGCGGCGCAGTAATGTAGAACTCCGGGAAGTTCTTATTATGCTGAGCCGTCATCGCTGCTGCACCCTCATTGCAAATTGCAGTTCCCGCCTGGAGGCCGAAGCCAGCCATGTCAGGATCATATGTGAACCAGCGAGGCTCGATCAAGTCGGCGAAGCCAAACCGCAACCCTGAAGGCAAAAAGAAAAGGCCGCTCCATCATGGGGCGGCCCGCAGTTGGTGGAACTGGGACAGATGCCGGCGTCAGAAATTGACCGTCAGCCGCCCAATTGTATCGAGCAGTGTGTCGCCTTCGACCAGACTCGGATCGATTGCCGCATGCGTCAGCCAGGCGAGCCCGCCGACCGAACAAACCAGGATCAGAATCCCGATGGCCAAGCGCTTCAAGAACCAGCCCGCCGTATAGACGTGGCGCCTTGCAGACGCTTCGGCCTCATATTCCCCGACCGTCATGCGGGTCTTCTCCCTCGAAAAACACGGAATCCTGTGCGCATGCAGATGCGCTGCATCAGATCGCCTGCCCCCACTTGTGAATGCGGGATGCAGGCTGTCGGGTCAAGCTGTCGCACAAGACAACCGATATTCGTCAGCGAGGGCGTGGCCGGCGCACAACGGTTGGACCGTCAAAAGCGGATATAGGAAGGCAGTGCGCGGACGCGATGCCATTGGTGAGCCAACGCGTTCTGGATCTGCGCGACCATCCCGGTCCGGCACTCGCTCACAACAACGGCCGCGCTTGCCTCACGAGGGCCGCCGCCGCCGGAAGGTCGATCTTGCCCGATCCCAGAACCGGTATCGTCGCCACGACCAGGATGTGCCTCGGCACCCAAAGCTCGGGAAAACCGTGACGTCGCGCATGCTCAAGCAGTACGTCCTTCTCCGCGCTGGCGACATCGGTTAGGAGGATCAGCTGCTCGCCTTTGCGTTCGTCGGGCAGGTTGACGACCACATGCTGTCCATCCGGCCATGTGTTGGAGGCCAGGGTCTCGACGGCTGCCAGCGACACCATTTCGCCGCCGATCTTGGCGAAGCGCTTCGCCCGGCCCTTGATGGCGATGAACCCGTCATCGTCGATGTCGACGATGTCTCCAGTGTCATGCCAGCCTTCTGGCGGCGCCCGGACCACGCCGGGATGTTCGGCGAAAACGTATCCTGCCATCACGTTCGGCCCCCGCACCTTCAACCGGCCTCCCGTTTCGATCCCCTCGACAGGCTCTAGCGCGACTTCCATTTCCGGCAACACCCGGCCGACCGTTCCGGGGCGGTTGCTGCCGGGAAGGTTGCAGGCGATCACTGGCGCGCACTCCGTCGCGCCGTAGCCCTCGAGGATCTCCGTGCCGATCTGCTGCCACAGCTTGCGCGTGTGGTCCTTGACCCGCTCGGCCCCGGCGACGACGAATCTCATCGTCGCCAGGTCCCCTGGGTCGGCAGCGCGAGCGTAGCCGAGCAGAAACGTGTCGGTGGCAAAAAGCACCGTCGCCTTCTTGTCCCTGACGAGTTTCGGGATCTGGCGGTAGTGCAGCGGCGTTGGATAAAGCACGACCTGCATGCCGCTGACGATCGGCATGATGGTTCCGGCCGTCAATCCGAACGAGTGGAACATCGGCAACGGGTTGATCACGATATCGGCGGGCGTGAAGGCGCCGCCGGCATGGGCGAACATTTGCCGTGCGTTTGCGACCAGATTGGCGTTGGTCAAGACGACGCCCTTGGGATGGCCCTCGGTTCCCGAGGTGAACAGGACGACGCCGGGGGTGTCCGCCCGCCCGCCCTGGCTGCGATGGAAGCTTTTCGCGTACTTCGAGCGCAAGAATCCTAGCGCCTTGTCGAGCGCGCCGATGCCCGCTCGAATGTCTTCAAGGTAGACGATCCGCACCCGCTTGCCCGGTGCGATTTCGGTTTTCTCCAGGGCGGCGATGATGGGCTCGAGCTTGGCGGCCTCGATAAAGCGCCGGGCCGTGACGACCGTATGCAGGAGAGCGGTCTTGGCCGCTGAGACAACGTTGCGCTGACCGGCCGTGAAATTGAGGATCGCAGGAACCCTGCCGAAGGCATTGAGCGCGAAGAATGTCACGGCCATCCCCGCCACGTTCGGCAACAGTACGCCGACCGTTTCGCCTCGCCCTGTCCCCGCAGTCAACTTGCTGCCGAGCACGAGGCTGCCGAGAATGAGCCGGTCGTAGGTCAGGCGCTGCCGGTCGGCGTCCTCAACCGCAAGCTTGCTGCCGCCATGACGCGAACGCGCTTCAAGGAGGGCTTCAAAAACCGTGGTCTGACAGGTTCGGGAATCGAAGGTCATCAAGTGTGTACGCGCGGACTGGAGGAAAAGACGGCATCCTGAGCTATATGCCTTCCCGGTTGCGCCCGTAGCAAGCCCGCCATCGAAGCATCCGCCGGTATTTATCTAAAATTGTTGCGCCCCGGTTTACCTGAAAAGAAAGGCTTCCCGGTAGTCTAGTGTGGTGCCTTGCAATTGCCGACCAACAATTCGGCTGGGTTCGTTCGTCGGCAATTGCGAGACAAGCACCACACTAAGCTTTTGATCTTGGTGGTGTCTCTTTGTCTCCGAATTGCCGATGAACGGGTGCCGCAAAGGTGTCGGCAATTCGGAAACGGGACACCAGCCTAACCAAATCTTAAAGGTGCCAAGGCATGCGCTTGTATTCATGGTTTGATCTCGGCCGCGAGGCCATCGTCCGTGGACGTTGCGCTTGGGTCGCCAATCTCTCCGGGTTTGCCGGAGACCGGCGCGGCGTCACCTCGATATTCTTTGGCTTGATGATCATTGCGATCCTCTTCGTCGTCGCCGTTGCAATAGACTACAGCCGGCTCGTCACCGAGCGCGCTCGCGATCAGCGCGCTCTCGATGCCGCCGTGCTCGCAGCCTCCAAGCAGCTCGGATTGGATGATGCCGAAGTCACGGGCGAAGTCATGGCAAAGGCTTACTATGCGGCAAACCGGACGCAGAACCCGGATTCACAGTTGCTGGACGTCAGCCTCGATTCTTCGCTGGGACAAATTTCGGCCAGGACCTCGACCGACTGGCACGCGTCCCTGCTCAAGGCCATCGAAGCATACTTCCCAGGCGTCGGCCAGGACCGCAACGTCTCCGTGAGCGCCAAGGTCAACCGCGGCAATGGCACTACCGAGATTGCCCTAGTCCTCGATAACTCCGGCTCGATGGGAGGGACCTACATCGCCGACTTGAAGACGGCAGCCAAGGATCTCATCCAACCGGTCCTCGCCGGTGTAGAAGGAACCGACCGGGTGATGGTCGGCGTCGTACCGTTCGCAGCTTCCGTGAATGTCGGCTCGCTCTACTCCGGAGCGGACTGGATCGACGGTTCCGGCGCCTCGTCGATCCATTACGAGAACTTTTCTGAAAGCCGCACCCGCTTCCAGCTTTTCAGCGATCTTGGGCAAAGCTGGGCCGGCTGCGTCGAGGCGCGCCCCAACAGCCTCGACGTCACAGACGATCCCGCCTCGGGCGGCGACTACCTCTTCGTCCCGATGTTCGCGCCAGACGAGCCCGGCGACGCGGGAAGTTCGCAACTTGGCTACTCGAACAGCTACATCAACGACGACGGCGGCACGTGTACGCCCTACGAACAAGTCTGCACCCGCTACTCGCGGCGCGGCAACTGCCAGAACTGGGAAACCATCCGCATCCCGGACGACGAAGCCCAGGCGCGCACCTGCAAATACGCCAATCAACCGCTTATGAACGGTTCGGGTCCTAACTCGGGTTGCACGACACAGCCCCTCCTGCCGCTCAACTCGACCAAATCATCGATCGAGACGGCGATCGACGCCATGCAGGCCAGCGGCTACACCAACATCAAGGAGGGCATAGCCTGGGGTTGGCGCGTGCTCTCGCCGTCGCTGCCGTTTGGCGAGGGTCGCGCCTATGGAACCGATGCCAATTCCAAGATCCTGATCCTGATGACCGACGGCGAGAACAGGTATCAAGCCACCAACAATCACAACCTGTCTGTGTATGCCTCCCAGGGATATGCTTCGAAAGGCAGGTTGGGCACCACCTATACGGATTCCGGATACACTCAGGACCTCAGCGAGAAGACGCGCCAAGTTTGCGCCAATGCCAAGGCTGCGGGCATCAAGATCTATACCGTTGCCTTCCGCCTGGAAAGCGATCCGACCACCCAGGCCCTGCTGCGCGAGTGCGCCAGCAGCGATGATGAAGCCTTCGCCGCCTCCGACGGCGGCATGCTGATCCAGGCGTTCCGAAATATCGGTCGCTCGATTACTCAGATCCGCATTTCCGAGTAGCCTCAAAAACCGCTGCGCACCCCTTACCAACAAGTCGGAAATAACTTTCGAACCGGTCCCGGTCCCGGCGCGGGCCGGCTTTCCGGCATTCGGTCAAGTGCCAGTTGCGCAACGAAAATCCGCCTCGTCCCTGCTGTCGCCCATGTCCGACCTGCGATTCGGCCTGCTGGTCAAGCATGTGGGCAACCTGTTGAAGCAGGCTCGGGAGCCACACGATTTGTGCCCCGCTATTGGACTCTCCACACCCGTTGCACGAAAGTCGGCCGATCAGCGTTCAGCTTGTCCCGCGTTTCCAGCAGAATCGTCCTGGTCGGCCGCCCGCGTTTCCCGCGGCCTGAGTAGTGTCGTTCCAAAACGAGACCGTGGGAGTGTCGTTGCATGTGGTCGTTCTTGCTTTCATTGAAATTGCCCAGGGCCCCCATGCCGGTCACGGCCGCATTGCTGCTGGTGCCGTTGCTGCTGGCTGGTTTACCGGCAGGCGCCCAGGCAGGTCCCGACAACTATTACGCCGAGCCGATGCTGACCGATCCCGATCACCGTTCGCATTTGGTGATCGAGCCCCATGGTCCCTTCCCGGTCCGCGAGAAGATCACCATCGGCGTCGACAAATCGATGCTGATCGAACTTCCCGTCGATATGAAGAACGTGCTGGTTTCGAACCCCGAGGTGCTCGACGCCGTAGTGCAGACTCCACGCCAGGTCTACCTCCTCGCCAAGGACATGGGTGAAGCCAACGCCTTCTTCATCGGGCCCGATGGACAGAAGATCCTGTTCCTCGAAGTTTCCGTCACCCGAGATCTGACCGCGCTGCATGACACCCTGCGCCGGCTCATCCCCGGCTCCAAGATCAGTGCCGAGATGATGGGCGACAGCGTTGTGCTCTCCGGCAACGTCATTTCAGGCGTCGATTCCAACCGCGCCAGTGAACTTGCCGCCCGCTACGTCAAGAAGAAGGACGGCGTCGTCAACCTCCTTGCGACGGCCGCCAACGAACAGGTTCTACTCAAGGTCCAGGTCGCCGAAATCCAGCGTGATGCCCTGCGCCGCATCGGCGTCGATCTGCCCGGTGCAGTCCTGCAAAGCGGCAACTTCACATTCGCCAAGGTCATCCAGAACGCATTTCCGGTCACCAGTGCGCTCGTTCCCAAAGCGGTTCCAGGTTTGCCGCTGCCGGGCGTCGGAGCCGGGGTTGCCGCCCAGCCGACATGGCAGACTGCCAATCAGAGCGTGACGGCGATGGTCGAGGCTCTGGAGCGCTCCGGCGTCCTGCGCACGCTTGCCGAACCGACGCTGACAGCGATCTCGGGCGAGACGGCGAAGTTCCTCGCTGGTGGTGAGTTCCCCATTCCGATCGCCGAGGAAGATAATAAGATCACGGTCGAGTGGAAGCCGTTCGGCGTCAACGTCTCGTTCAAGCCGGTTGTCCTCGATGAGGGCCGCATCAGCCTCACCATCGCTGCCGAAGTCAGTGAAATATCGCCCGAAGGCGCGGTGCAGTTGGCCACGATTTCGCTCCCCGGCTTGCGCGTCCGCCGTGCCGAGACGACGCTTGAACTGCCCAGCGGCGGTACGCTCGCGATGGCTGGCCTTCTCTCCGACGAGACCCGCCAAAGTGTCGAGGGCGTCCCCGGGCTGAAGGACCTGCCGGTGCTCGGGGCGTTGTTCCGCTCCAACGACTATCGCCGCCGCGAGACCGAACTCGTCATCCTCGTCACGCCTTATCTCGCCAGCCACGAGTCGCGCGGAAATTTGGCCAGGCCCGACGACGGTTACGCCCCGACGAGCGAGCTGAAGGAATTGTTCTTCGGCAACATCAACCGCGTCTATGGCATCGGCGCCGCCGAAAGCGGTCGCTACCGCGGCGACTACGGCTTCATTATCGACTACCCGGGGGTGAAGGGATGATCATCAAATCAAGGATGAATGCGCTGGCCATTGCCATCGCCATGGCCGCACTCTCGACTGCCGGCTGCCGCGAACATATGCGGCTCGACGATTTCACGGCCGCCGAACTCAACGATCCCGATAAGCGCCACCCCATCGCCTATCGCGGCCAGACCGAAGCGCTTCTCGTCGAGATGGGCGGCAAGGGCGAGGGCCTCAGCTACGACCAGCAGGCCGACGTCTACCGCTTCGTCAAACGCTACCGCGCCGAGGCCAATGGCCCGATCACGCTGTCAGCGCCGCGATCCGCCGGTGCGCATCTGGCAGCGTCGCGTTCGCTTCGCGAGATCGAGGACGCCTTGCAGGCCTCCGGCATCAGCGGCCGCAGTATCCGCATGGACCGCCACGGCGATTTCGAAAACGGCGAATTCGGCCCTGCCATCAAGCTCGCTTACGTCCGCCCCGTAGCGATTGCGCCCGAATGTGGTCAATGGCCGGAAGATACCGGTCGCGATCGAGAACGAGTCCGCTTCGAAAACTACGGTTGCGCCGCCCAGCGCAATCTCGCCCTGACCGTCGCCAACTCACGCGATCTCCAGCGCGCCCAGGGTGTCAGCCCGCGTTCTGGCGAGCGCCGCGATACAACCTGGAAGGAATACGTCAACCAGACCGAATCCGACGGTGGCGGTGGCGGGGCGGGAACCGCGACGCCTGCGGCCGGCGCCACACCAGCCAGGGGCCTGCAATAACCCATCGCAGCAGCGCCGGAATACGGCAACGGCAAATCGGGTGGTCCAGAGGGCGGCTCGCACGTGTGCTTTCGATTGAACGCAGTCGCCAAAAACGAAGCGGCCGCTACCGCAGGAAGTTGCCGCCTTTCAAATCGGCGACTCCCGTCACGTGGATGGTGAAATCCGCCCGTCCGTCGCCGTTGACGTCACCTTCGACTTTCAGAACGCCGCCGACTTTGCGGTAGTGAAGTTCGCCGGCCGGCAGTCCGGACCCTGCCGGCCCGCACGGAATTCAACCAGAAATTCGAACGCTGCCAGCTATGAAATCTGTTATCTGATCATCCGACCATAGCGATGAAGTCGACGTCCAGGAAAAATGGTCGAGGGGAATAACGCCAGGTGCCCCCAGGGAAACGTCAAGCGTCGCGCGGTGCAACAAAGAGCCCGGCGCGCGCTTTCACGCGAACCGGGCCGTCCTCGGGGGGGCTGTCGTTCCATGCAGGCGGGCTTCAGGATCAGTTCGTCGATGCCCGCGCTGTCTTGGTGGTCGCCGCCGCCTTCTGCTCCGCACGCGAAACCTTCACGTTGCCGGACTGAAGATCGCTCAGGTAGCTCGCATTTGCCACTGCAGTCTCATGCGGCAGCACGCTCGAAGCCACCTGACGGGATTCGTCTGTGTGCCCTCTCAGGCCGAGCAGCAGAGCGAGGTTCTGTTTCGTCTTCCCGTTGCCGCTGCGCTCGGCCGCCTGCCGCAGCAGGGCTTCGGCGCGATCGGGCTTGCCGTCGAGCGCATAGGAGAGCGCCAGATTGTTCAACACCGACGGGTGATCGGGCGCCAGTTCGAGGGCACGTGCGAATTCGCCCTGGGCCTCCGTGTGCTTCCCTTCAGCCGCAAGCACCGAACCGAGTGCGGAATGCGTGCGCCAATCCGGATTGGCCGGCTCTATCGCCGACCGCAACAGATCCTTGGCTTCGCCGATACGGCCGAGATCGGCGGCAATGAGGCCGCGTTCACGCAACAGCACCTTGTTGTCGGGATCGACTTGCGAAGCCGCGTCCAGAACGGCGAGCGCCTTGGCCTTCTTGTTCGCTTCGCGCAACTTGCGTGCTTCGGCCAGGGATTTCCCGGTATCGGGCTTGACGGGGGCCTTCGCCAAAGCATCGTGCGATCCAACCGGTTCGAGCGTGCTCGACGCGATCGAGCCCGTCGTCATGCCCGATGTCATGGAAGAGCCGTTATCGCTTGCCGGCGCCAAAGACATGTCTGGAAGATTAAGACCGTTCTGCGCGCATGCGCTGGTCATCAAGGCGGCGGCGAGCGTGACCGCCATGCCCCCGGGAGAGCGCCCGAAACGACGCTTTCTATGCAACGACTTCAACATCGATACCTCGTTCGACTGGCCCCGCTCAAAGGAAAGCAAACGGGACGGCGGCACCAACGCAACGGACGCGCTCTTTGTAAGCACGCCACGGCAATGCCTCTGGAGTTCGCGACACAAATGCGAACGTCGAAGGCGACTAACGCTGGTGGAGTGGGCGAGGTATCGCCGGGTCCACATGAGACAACTGGTTGACGCTTGCGTCATGGATTCAGGACGCCGGGTCACGCATTCAAGCGATAAGGAGATTCGCGCTCGCAGAATCATGAACCCACGATCTGTCCCCGCTATCCCCAGGCCGAGCAAAACTGTGGACGCAGGGCTTGCTATTTCAATCGTGCGACCAGACCGCGCTCAAGCGCCGCCAGTCGACCGGCCCCATCGACTAACATGCTCGCCTGCGAACCCGGGAACGCGCTCAGCAAACCGTCGGCATACAGAGCTTCAATTGAAACTTCTGATTGTCGCCGGCCTGGTTGAAATCGACTTCGCGCAGGTCTTCGCAACGAATGCGCCCTTCGAGCTGCTTTCGCCCGCCGACTTCGATCTCCCGCGAGAAGAGCACCGCGCCGAGATCGCAATTGTAGTGTTCCTTCAGCTGCTGCGCGAGCAGCGCCCGTTGCGTATCGGTGAGATCGACCATTTGCGCCGACGCGGACTGACCTTGCCAACCGTAAAAGACAAGCGCGATTAGGAGTGCCGGGGCATAGTATCGGGAGCGGGCGGGCGGGCGGAACATCGGCGGGTATCCTCTACTTGATGG
The DNA here is from genome assembly GCA_001516065.1 of Alphaproteobacteria bacterium BRH_c36. Classification (GTDB taxonomy): domain Bacteria; phylum Pseudomonadota; class Alphaproteobacteria; order Rhizobiales; family Hyphomicrobiaceae; genus Filomicrobium. Next base: position 16,323 of record LOEV01000199.1, on the reverse strand, counting down.
AGTGATAGGTTTTAGTGTGCAGCCAACCGCCCTCCTTAAACGTTGATGTTTGTCAATGTCGCGCGTGCCGGTTTTCCTCATGCTGCCTGCCAAGCGAGTTAACCGGCGCCGTCCCGAAAGCCCTTTTCGCCCAGGAGAGCGTTCCATGCAGTTCAAAACCATTTTCGTCTACATGAGCCGCCGTCACGGCTGCGAGCCGCTACTCGAGGCAGCATGCGCCTTGGCGCGCCGCCATGAAGCCCATCTTATAGGCGCGGCTGCATTCTCCGCCGTGCCGCCCGTTCCCCCCTTGGCGATCCCCTACTCGACCACCGTGATCGAAGAAATGTTGCGCGCCGCCCAGGACGCCGAAGCCGAATTGCGCTCCGCTTTCGAAGAAACCACCCGCGAGCAGCCGTTCGTCGCCGAATGGGTCAGCGTGCGCCGTCTCAACAGCGATCTCGTCGCTGCTGTCCTCGAACACGCTCGCGCCGCCGATCTGATCGTCGCTTCCCAGCGCGATCCCGAGTGGGACCTTGGGCCGGTGCTCGATTTCCCCGAACGCCTCGCCCTCGAAAGTGGACGCCCCCTGTTCATCGTACCCCGCTCGGGCCGTCCATCACAGGACATCAAGAAAATCGCCATCGCCTGGAACGGTACCCGCGAATCCGCCCGCGCCGCCTATGACTCCTTGCCCTTCTGCATCGCCGCTGAAAACGTCACGATCCTCACCGTCACTCCGGACGCCAGCCCGCTGGCCCAGGACACCCCCGCCGACGCGCTGGCCGCAGCACTCGCCCGCCACGACATCCCGACAACCGTGACGCACTTGCAGACATCGAATGCCGGCGTCGCCCGCACGCTCATCAACGAGGCGACCCGCCAAGAAGCCGATCTCATCGTCATGGGCGCCTACGGCCACTCCCGCCTGCGGGAATTCGTGTTCGGCGGCGTCACGCGCGACATGACGAATGATAGCCCCCTGCCTATGCTGATGTCCCACTGACCCTTTCGCCGACCGACAGGCGACACCTGGACAAATTACGGAGACCCTATGACCCAGCCGTTTCTGCCGAGCATGCGCCGCGTCCGCCTCGAGCTGGCCCGTGACCACGATCATCCCGAAGGCAGCCGCGCCCACGGTTACGATTTCATCGCCCCCCTCGATGACGATGGCCGTATCATCGAGGCCGATTGGCGCAAGCAGAAGGACCGCTGCCGGGTCAAACGGTTCTGGGCCGGTCAGCCTGACGAGGTCGGCCACATCGTCCGGAAGCGCGGCGGCGGCTGGGCCTTCCACTACGATATCCACGGTGACGCGGAGAGCGATGAAACCGGCTACCGGCTGGCCGAACACGCGTTCAAGCCGGGAGAGTACGTCTCAATCCTCGAACACGATGGGGCTTCACGCACCTTCAAGGTCATGTCGGTCCTCGAACTCGATTGAGCTTCTCGCGCTCAATCGTTCCAACGGGCGGCTAATGCGCCTCCCGAACGGGAAAAGTTGTGCCCGCTCGGCAACGCCTCGCTTACGATCATCGAATGATCGGAAAAGCGACAGTGCGCCGCAACGCACAAAAATCAGCCATTTGACGTTTTCTAGAAGCTTCTGGGAACTCGCCGTAACGACCGGGGTTTACACGCGGGAGCCGAATGAGCTGCCTGAGCGCCGATGCCGGTTTGGTGCGCTGCACAAAATAACTGCAAGTTCTGGTCAATAAAGAAACTTGATCGGCCCAGTTAGACTCAATTAGCCTTAAGACAAGAACGAGAAAAGATCCAGGGTCGCCCAAGTGAAATCGGGCCGCATTAAGCGGAACGACTAACAACAATGGAGACCAATGATGATCGAGCTTGTTTTGTCCGTCTGCCTTATCTCAGCGCCTGCCACCTGCAAAGATGTCAGCTTGAGCTATATGGGTGACCAGGTGACCCCCCAGCAATGCATGTTCCGGGGGCAGATCACTGTGGCACAGTGGTCGGCCGGCAATCCCCAGTGGCGTATCGCCAAGTGGAAGTGCGGCGCCCCCCAAGAGTTCGCAAAGCTTTGAGTTGACGAACTGCTGCTAAATTTCCGGCGCGCGAACCTTCCGGTGATCCACCCATAATCCGGGTTTGCGCGCGGGTCTGCCTCGCCTATCGTGCCGCAAACATCCTGCATCACGAAGAGGAACCCACATGCCGGAAACCGGAACGCCATCTACGCCGCATTTTTCAACGCTCGCAATCCACGCAGGCGCTTCCCCGGATCCCGCAACCGGCGCCCGCGCGACGCCGATCTACCAGACGACGTCCTACGTCTTCAATGACGCAGACCACGCTGCCTCGCTCTTCAACCTCGAAGTTTTCGGTAACATTTACTCGCGCCTTATGAATCCGACGCAGGCGGTCCTCGAATGCCGCGTGGCGGCCCTGGAAGACGGCACCGCCGCGCTCGCCGTCGCTTCCGGCCACGCCGCCCAGTTTCTGGCTTTCCACACGCTTCTCGAGCCAGGCGACGAATTTGTCGCCGCCCGCCAGCTCTACGGCGGCTCGGTCAATCAGTTCAACCACTCGTTCAAGAAGTTCGACTGGCGCGTCAACTGGGCCGACGGCACCAACCCGGAAACCATTGCGGCCGCCATCACCGAAAAGACCAAGGCGATCTTTTGTGAATCGATCGCCAACCCCGGCGGCATCGTCATGGATCTCGAAGCCATCGGCAGGATCGCCAAACAGGCTGGTATCCCCCTGATCGTCGACAACACGCTTGCCTCACCATACTTGTGCCGCCCGAAGGACTACGGCGCCGATATTATCGTCCACTCGCTGACAAAATTCATGGGCGGCCACGGCAACTCGCTCGGCGGCGCCATCGTCGATTGCGGCACCTTCGACTGGCTCGGCGCCAAGCACCATTATCCGACGCTTGTCGAGCCCAACCCGTCCTACGGCGGCATGAAGCTCGCCGAGACGTTCGGCAACTTCGCCTTCGCCATCGCCTGCCGCGTCATGGGCCTGCGCGACCTCGGGCCGGCCATTTCGCCGATGAACGCATTCTTTATTCTGAACGGCATCGAGACCCTGCCGTTACGCATGCAGCGTCACTGCGAAAATGCAGCCGCCGTCGCCAGCTGGCTGGAGAGTCATCCCGCCGTCGCCTGGGTCAACTATGCCGGCCTGCCGTCGAACAAGAACCACGCGATCCAGCAGAAGATCGCCCCGAAGGGCGCGGGCGCCGTGTTCACCTTCGGCCTCAAGGGCGGATACGAGGCCGGCGTCACGTTCGTCCAAGGTCTCAACCTGTTTTCGCATCTGGCAAACATCGGCGACACCCGCTCGCTTGTCATCCACCCGGCCTCCACCACCCACCGCCAGCTCACCGAGGAGCAGCGCATCGCTGCCGGCGCCGGACCCGACGTTGTGCGCCTATCGGTTGGCATCGAAGACAAGGCCGACATCATCGCCGACCTGGAACAGGCGTTGGCGGGTGTTGGGTAGGGCGCGACGCAAGTCCGCCAGCCTGCTGCCGCGGGGGCTCCACGGACGTATACGTAGCGATTGGCGCCGAGCGAATGCGGGCGCTCGTTACCGTCCTTGGAGCAATTCAAGACTGCATTGGTGGCGACGAAGTGATATAGTCACACGCGGGCAACAGTCGAGGGAGAGTCAACCTGGGCGACGCCACGTTGCCGCCTGCAATGTTGTCGAGGTAGCAGAGAATGGGTATTCGGAATCTCGGTTCAGTCGTCGTGCTGATTGCGCTGCTTGTCGGTGCGGGCGTCGGCTTCGCACACCTCGGTATCGACCGTCTTCTCAATCCCGCAGGCGAAAAACCTCAACGAACGCCGAGAACGTCCGAAACAGCCGGCCCCGGCGACGCAAGGGAGCCCGGCAATTCGGATAGGACGAAAACAAGCGATACCCTCTTGGAAATCGCGAAGTCTCTCGGCGGCATCTCCCCGTCGCAATCGCCTGGACCCGCGTTTGACGTGGCGCGCGTCAGTCCCGATGGCGTCTCGGTCTTCGCCGGACGGGCGAGGCCCTTCGAGCGAGTCAACATTATCGTCGGCGATTTGGTCGTCGGCACGGCCAGTGCCGATAGCCAGGGCAACTGGACGCTGGTAACGGAAGAAAGAATCCCAGATCCATCGGCCGAGCTGCACCTCGAAACCGCTACCGCCGATTCGAACCAGCCGACGAATGCAACGGCCGATTTGAACCGGCCGAAGAATGCTGCGGCCGTTTCGAACCCGCCGAAGAACCAGGACCCGAATTCACCACCCGCTGCAGCCAGAACCGAGGGCGCGGCGAAGCCCGATAGCGTGGCCGAGGTTAACAAGCGGCTGTTTGCTTCGCTGGAAGGCCTGGTCGAAGAGGCGCGAGCCAGCAATCGATTGCAGGACCGGCAGGTTCAGGCTGCCACAACGGCTGCAGCCGCTCCAGAGCTTATCCCAGGAGCACCGGAACAAGCCGCACCAAAGGAGTCTCCGGTTGCGCAGGTCGAGGCCCGAACAATCCCCATTCCAGTCCAGTTCGTCTATCGCGAAGCCGCGTTCACTGAAGAGGGGCAGGCCGCAGTCCAGCTCCTGTTGGAATACCTGAAGATCAGCAAGCTGGATCGCGTAACGCTCTCCGGCCACGCCGATGAGCGCGGTTCTGATGAACTGAACATGCAATTGTCTCGCGACCGCCTGGACGCAGTGCGCGACCGGCTGAGAGCTGGTGGCTACACCGGTGAACTCATCCTGCTGCCTAAAGGCAAGACGGAACCATTCGCCGGTGTCGACCGTAGTGCGCTGCCTCGCGAGGACCTATATCAACTCGACAGGCGCGTGGAGCTTCGCCTCGGCGGCTAGAGCATGTTCAGCAAAAAGCCCGCCCCCGCGAAAGCGGGGTAGTACGCGGAGTCGTGCCGAGTACGGCTGCACAGACGCGGTTCCAACGTGCGAGAAACAGCGACTTAGGGCGCAGCCGCGGTTCAACACAGATGTGAACGCGGTCTAGACGGTTTCTGTAGACTCCATCGACGCTTTCAAGCCACGCCTTACTCCGCCGCTTGCACGCTGATACCAGCCATTTCCGGGAACCAGAGCGCCATGCAACGGTCGCGATAGGCGACGAGGTTGGCCCTGCGCTGGGCAAACGCGAGCATGCCCGTTTCGAACCTCTCGCACAGCGTCCCGGCAACCGTCGCGAACGCCATGGCATCGACGCCCTTCGGCGTATCCCCCATGAGGAACGGCTTGTCACCCAGCACCTGGGAAATCGCCTCTATTCCGCGATTTCCGATGCGCACCAGCTCGGCTCGACTGTGCCGCCCAAGCCCCTGGCCCCATAGATCGCGCTTGACCTGCCTGCGCACCATCGCGATGACCGCAAAGCGCAGAGGTTCTGGGATGGCTTCGAAGAAAACCCGCGGCCCGGCGTTGAAATTTCCATCGACCAGCCAGCGCTCGTGAAGCGTCGCGAAATAGATGTTGTCCTCGCACAGCTTCTCCACTGCCCATGCGATACCTCGCTGCTCCGCCGACAGCCCGTATTCGAAATCGTAACCGTATTTCTTCTCGATGTGCCAGCGGATGAAAGCCGTGTCCGCGATCGTTCCTCCATCGTCGATGAGATACGGCCCCTTTTTCTTGGGCGCTTTTCTCGGATCGCAGATCGCGGTCTCGTAATCCAGTCCGGCCATTTTCAGCAGCACCATCGCCTTCGTGCAGAAGGGGCTGGCGTCGGGCAGGCCGAAGTGTGGCCCGAAGACATAGAGCGTACGCATGTTCGCCTCCTCACCGACGGGGGGGTCACGTCGCGGCTTCGCCAGAGAGGCAGCATGTATGATGCGCGACGATCAACTCACATGTCGGTGTGAGCGCACTTTAGCGATGATTGGTCACAGCAACGAAATCGGGATCTTCCTGCGCCGTCCGTTCGAACTGCAGGAAGTCGTAATAGCCGCAGCGGGCCTCGTTGGGATAGTCGCGGCACACCGCCGGACGGGCTTCATAGATGGTGCAGCGCCGTTCGGTCGTGTCGAAGAACTGGCAGATCTTGCCGAAATACTTGTCCTTCTGTCTGCGCATCACATATTTGCGCCCGTGCGCTTCCTGCGTGAACTTCTCCCGCGCAACCCCGAAATCAAGGCCGTGATGGCGGGCCAGCCGCTGCACGTCGCGCTTGGTCAGGCCGATCAGCGGATACGAGCAGCAATAGCCCGGACAATTCAGACAGTCATAGCCCTTGGCCATACGTGCTCCCTTGGTACAGCGGAACTCGAATTAGGGTACCCACACACCAACCTTCAGCGCCGCTGTCAACGCGGTTGCTGGAGGCCAATGTTGCAAACGCAGGAAGCATACGGGGTGACCAGGCCCCGCGGCCGGCAAATGTGCGACCTCATGGCCACAGTTCCGCCGCCGCGGAAACCATGCGGCAAATCAGTGAGATGTGCGCGCCACACTTTCTCCGCTATGGTCTGGCCAGATTTTACGCTGGTGGCGTGTGTGTTCCATAGGGGGCGAACTGAATGTCAGATATGGGCCGCGTTTCGCCCGAAGGTGAAACGCCCGTCAACCCCTACAGCCTGCTGGAGGCCGTCAATCGCTCGAGCGATTCGGCTCATACCGCTTGGCTGATCTTCATGGGGATCATGACCTACCTGATGATCGCGGTGGCAGGTGTGACACACACCAACCTGCTGCTTGAAACGCCCGTCTCTCTGCCGATCATGCAAGTTGACATTCCGTTGACGCAGTTTTTCCAGTTTGCACCGGTCGTGCTGGTGCTGTTTCACCTCGGCGTTGTGTCCCAGCTTGTTTTGCTTGCGCGCAAGGCGCTCGAATTCGACCATGCCATCCGTTTGCTGGAATCGACCGACCGGCGCACGCATCCCCTGCGCCTCGAACTGCACAACCTGTTCTTTGTCCAGGCCATCGCCGGCCCGCACCGCTCGAAGGTTATGGGTACGTTGCTGCACGCGATGAGCTGGCTGACGCTGGTGATCCTGCCGGTCATCCTGCTGCTCTATATCCAAGTCGTGTTTCTGCCTTACCACGACCCGGTTATCACATGGACGCACCGCATCGCACTGGTCATCGACGTCATGGTGCTGATCATGATCGGCGTCTTCTTGACCCGCGCCGAGACGTCGTTCTTCAAGGCCTTCTTTCGGACCACGGCAGCCCACCCCGTCAGCTTCCTGCTGACCACCGTCGTCATGGTTTTCGTGACGCTGTTCTCGTTCTTCGTGGCAACGATCCCTGGCGAGCGCCTCGACGCCGTCAGCCAGGGGCTCTACTGGCACGTCACTGATGGGGACGACGCCCGCCCAAGATACTACAGCGGCTTCGTTGTCCCCCTTGTTCCGGTCGATGCCGACGGCGCGCTGTTTGGCGTCTTCCGCCGCAATCTCGTCGTGACGGACGCCGATCTCGTCTCCGACCGCGATGTCACCGAAGGCGAACCGACGCTCAAATTGCGCGGCCGCAACTTGCGCTTCGCCAAGCTTGACCGTTCGGACATGCATCAGGCCGATCTGACGGGCGCCGATCTGACGGGAGCAAGCCTGGACGGCACCGATTTGCGCAATGCGTCGCTTCAATGCACGGAAATCAACGCTCTCCGGCTGAAGAACGATCGCGAAAAAGCGGATTGCGTCATCGCTGTCGGCACGAATTTTTCACGCGCCGAAATGTCGGGTGCGCTGCTGACGGGGATCGACGCCAGCGGCGCATCCTTCGAGCAGGCCATTCTTGAAGACGCCGATATCGTCGACGCCTTGATCAGCGGCGCCAACTTCGGCCAGGCCCGGCTCGACAAGGCCAACGTGACCGGCGGTATCATGGCCTACGGCGCAAATTTCGCCATCGCTTCATTGCAGGGAGCGAATTTCAACGGCGCCCGTCTGTTCGGAGCCGATTTCCGCTGGGCCTCGATGCAGGGAGCCATTCTCGATTACGCCCGCCTCGAAGGCGCCATGTTGGAAGGCGCCGATCTTGAGGCAGCCAGCCTCTACAAGTCTCGCCTCGAAGCGGCCGATTTCAACGGCGCGAACCTGAAGGCAGCCGATTTGCGCGGCGCGCGGATCTGGATGACGAAGCCTCCCGGTGAGAAATCTGTCGATTTGCTCGATGTCAACAATGTCGTTGTCGAGCCGCTGAACGAGGACAGCCTGAAAGGCATTGGCGATGCCATCAATGAGATCGACAGTCCGTCCTTAAAGGCGCGTGTCAACGAACAGCTCGCCAAGCTCCTCGATGCAGAGTCCATGAAGAGCTGGCAGGGAACCGACCAGAATCGCATGTGGGGCAACATCGTTAGCCGGGCCGGCGGTGAGATTAGAGCCCCGCAGCCTGTGCTGGCGGCCAGCGATCCGGCCCAACCGATCGGGGGAACGCCAGCGCCGCCCCTGATTGCAGCCGCCTCGCTCTACTCACAACAGCTCACCGAGCACCTCGAAACGATGATTTGCCGCGTCCGTTGGATCAACGGAGCCGTCGCGACAGGTGTTGCCCTGCGCGCTATCCAGCCGCAGTTCCGCGGTGACCTTGCGGTTATTGACGAGCGGCTGTCTGAAGAGGAATGCACAGCTGCTCAAGGCGTACCCGCCCGCGTCGTTCGCGAACTTCAGTCCATCGCCGATCGCGCCCGCGACCGGTAGAGTGACATCCGGTCCGACGGAATAATCCAAGGGCGTTCCTGGATCGGATAAGGTTGCTTAACAGTCATGATGCCGGCGCAACTTATCGCTATCCGATCGTCCGATGATGGCATGGAGCACCGCCGCGGCGTCGCCTGACAATGCTTTAACGCTTCCCCGGCATCTTGCATATGCCATTCATTTAGCCTAGTTTGGAACAAAGTTAGAACACGCGAATGGTCCACCGTTCGCGGGTAAAGTGATCCAGCTCCACACCGGCTTGCCGTGTGTGGACCAGCTAACGCTCCACACCGGCTTGCCGTGTGTGGACCAGCTAACAAGTCGTGGACAAGCTTGCCGCACCCGGTTCAGTGGCCTCGACAACAGTTAGGGTGACGCCACGGAATCAACCGCGCGCACCGCCGGTAGGCCGCAGGCGCAAACGAAACGAGAGGAGCCGAACATGGCTGGTTCAGTGAACAAGGTAATCCTGGTCGGGAATCTGGGACGCGACCCCGAGATCCGCCGCACCCAGGATGGCCGCCCCATCGCCAACCTTCGCATCGCCACCTCCGAGACCTGGCGCGATAAGGCGACAGGCGAGCGCCGCGAAAAGACGGAGTGGCACAGCGTTGCCATCTTCAACGAGGGCTTGTGCAAGGTCGCCGAGCAGTACCTACGCAAAGGCTCGAAGGTTTATATTGAAGGCCAGCTGCAGACCCGCAAATGGCAGGGTCAGGATGGCCAGGACCGCTATTCGACAGAAGTTGTTCTGCAGGGCTTCAACGGAACGCTGCACATGCTTGATGGCCGCGCCGGTGGCGGCACCGGCGACAGCGCCGGCATGAGCGACAACCGCCAGTCCGACTACGGCGGCGGCTATGACGAGCCACGCAGTGGCTCCAGCGCCGGCGGCAGCTCGGGCGGCGGCAACTTCGACAAGCAGATCGACGATGAGATCCCGTTCTAAGTCACCACCTGTCTTAGCAAGCTGAGGGAAAACTCTATGCCGCTCGAAAGTGCGGCGCTTGCGGCTGGTCTCCTACTCTGGACACTGCCCAACACAAGCTTGCGCAGTGTTGGCTCCAAGAACGCGGGGCCCGGAGAATCGTACGGCGCCGGATGCTGCCAGCCCCACACGACTTCAGGAAGTGTGGGCCACAAGAAGCAGTGGGCATCCGAAGGCGCAAACTAAAGAACCTTGCAGCGTTCTTTAAGGTAGACCTCGATCTCCGGAGAGACGAAGGCGCTGACGTTGCCGCCCATCCTGGCGATCTGCCGTACGAGGTTTGCCGCGATGTGGCGGACCTGCGGAGACGCGGCGACGAATACGGTCTGGATATCGGGTGCCATAGCCCCGTTCATACCGGCCATCTGCATTTCGTAATCGAAATCCGTGCCATCCCGCAGCCCACGGAATATAACGGTTGCGCCCTCGGCTCGGGCAGCATCGACGGCAAGATTGTCGAATGTAACGATCTCGATTTCCGTTCCGCTCTTGTCGGCGATGATTGCCGTTTCCATACGCAACATTTCCACGCGCTTGTCGGCGGCAAAAAGCGGGTTCTTGCTGGCATGGACGCCGACCCCGATGACGAGCCGGTCGACGAGTTCCGCCGCCCGCGCGATCACATCGGTGTGTCCGAAGGTGACGGGATCGAAAGAACCGGAGTAGAATCCAATTCGCGCCATGGCCTATCCTCAACATCAACGCGCCTCCACGCCGGGGCCACGCCTGTGCGCACACTTTGCCCGTACGACCGCGTGCCGACAATAGCTATTGCTCAACGAAGGCAATTGACAGAGAGGAACACCATGCAACTCAATCGCCGGAATGCGCTGCTCCTGTCCGCAGGTGCGGCGGCATCGAACCTTCTCCCTGTGACATCGCGGGCTGGAGAGGTCGTGGCGCTCAACGATGATGGCCTGCACACCCAGCCCTGGTTCCACACCTCGTTCCTCGACCTGAGAGAGGATGCGGTCGAAGCCCACGCAGCCGGCAAGTCACTTGCCGTCTTTTGGGAACAGAAGGGTTGCCCCTATTGTGCGGAGATGCACCGGGTGAACCTGGCCAACAAGGAAATCTCCGATTACATCCGCGAGCACTTCATCGTTCTGCAGCTCAATCTCTATGGCGCGCGGGGTGTGACGGACTTTGATGGCAAGGAAATGGAAGAGCGCCAGTTGGCCCGCCGCTGGAAGGTCAACTTCACGCCGACCATCAGCTACTTCCCCAAGGACCCGGCGGTTTCAGACGGCAAGGTGGGGAGCGATGCCGAGGTCTGGCGTCTGACCGGCTTCTGGAAGCCGTTCCACTTTCTGTCGTCCTTCCGCTACGTCGCGACCGGTGCTTATGAACGCGAGCCGAATTTCCAGAAATGGCTGACCGAGTATCGCGAGCAACTCGAAACCAAAGGTGAGAAAGTCGATATCTGGTAGATGTTGCTGACTGGAAGAGAGGGGTTGAGGTTCAAATATTAAGAAAGGCCCGGGGATTACGCCGGGCCTTTGCATATCAGCTGTTGCGCCAGCAGCCACAGCTACTTGAGCGGCTCGAATGAAGCCGGTTGGCGGTTGAACAGGTTGAACCGGTAACCAAGGTGGGCGCTTACGATAAGCGGATCGAGATCGAAATCAGTTTCCAGGCGACCCAGCCCAGGGACGTTCGCGAATGTCGCTTCAGTGTCGAGCCACGTGTAGCGAACATCCGCGCCCGCATATCAGCCGCTCCCGAGTTCCACATCGACTCCGCCCTGCAGGCTGAACCCGAAGGCCGAGTCGATTTCCAGGTTTCCGCCGATCTCGGAGCTTTCGTCGAAGAAGTGAATGAACTGCACGCCTGCACCGATATTGGGCTTTATGCCTCTGATGCCGTCGAAGTGGTACTGAAGTGAGAGGATCGGCGGGAAGATCATCGTCTCCCCAAGCTCAACTCCGGCTAGAACCGGTCCCTTCCCCTCGACCCCGTGATGCGCGAAGCAGCAGAACAGTTCGACGCCGATGTTCTTGTTGACGAAGTAGGTGAGGGTCAGCGGTGGCACCCACGAGTCGTCGACCTCGGCAATATCTCCGGCCAGGAACGGCGTGCCGTTGAGTGAGAGGCCATCGAACTCGCTGTTCGGCAATACGCCTGAAACGCCGGCCTTTATCATGAAATCGCAGCAGATGGCGTCTTCGTGCTTATGGCGGCTGTCAGCAACACAGCTGCCGTCACGGCCAATGGCCTGAGGTTGATCATGTCCTTGCCCATCTTGGTGTCCATCCGTCGATGAAAAATCGACACGGTAATCCCGTTAAGAGAGAACCAAATCAGGCAGCGATTGCGCGAGTAAGGATGAACCGCTGCACTTGTCGGAGGTCAGGAAAAGATCGCTTCAACCCGCTGTTGCTGCACCGCCACATTGGCAATTTGATTTGAATCAAGAAGATTTAGTTCGTCCGCCATCGTTACCCGGACTTTTGCAGGCATACGCTCGACTATTGATGCTTATCAAGGTGTGCAGCATGCAATACGGGCAGCTTCGGCTCACTGAAACCCGCCCCTAACTGGGCAGAGGGTAAGCGAGCCATGAAATCCCAACGCATGAGTCCGAGCAAGATGGCACTCCCGCAAGCAGGTACTTCGACAATCAAAACTGAAACCCACCCCGACGGTGCCAGGCCGCGACCGGGAGCCTCGACAATTTCCGATACGCTTCTACGCCGCGGTGTCGTCGTGAAGGCGCGCCGTCGGCAGCGGTTGACGATCAGTGGCACGGACCAGATTTTTGTTGTGAAGAACGGGCTTCTCGTGATGTCGGCAAATGCCAGCTCCGAGCGCAGGCAACTGCTGACGCTGCTTTACCCAGGCGACGTATTCTCGATGGACCTCGCTCCTCCGCTTGAGGGCGTCGGGCTCGTTGCCATGACTGATTGCGACCTGATCCGCATCCGCCGTAGCGCACTTGGCGACTTCCCCGAAGAGGCCCGCAGGTTTGATGAATATATTGCCGACAGTGCTTCGCGCCTGCACGCGCGGGCAGCCCTGCACATCGCACGGCTTGCTTCGCTCTCCAGCGAGTCGCGGGTGGCAGCGTTCATCCTTGAGCTGGCCCTTCGTACAGGTCATGTTACGAATGATCAGGTCAGCTGCGATCTCCCGCTGTCACGTTGCGACATCGCCGATTATTTATCGCTCAACGCCGACACTCTGAGTCGCATCATGACCCGACTGAAAGAGCGCGGAGCAATTGCTACCGTTGGCCGCAGCCGCACCATCGTCAAGAGCATCAAGCGGCTCTGCCAGGAGCTGCCGGTCTGCGCCGCAACCATCGCGCTTCACAGCCAAGGTGAAATGCTCGGGCAATAGAGCATCAACCGGCATGGACGAAATCCCCACACCGGTTGCCGGATCGCACGTGAACGGCTGATGCTGTAGATCGTGGCGGCTGGCGCCCGAACGCCGCGGCCGAAGGCAACCACGCTCACTTGGTTGGCTCAGGCCTCAGTTTTCACCGTCGGGCTGGTCTGGCGCTGGTAGGTCGTCAGGCGATCCGCTGTCGGCACCATCTGCGGCAATCCCGTCGACCAATTCGACTGGCTCGCCGACCTCACGGATGCGCTCCACGGAGACGACGCGCTCGTCTTCGTCGGTTCTGAAAATGCGTACGCCCTGCGTATTACGCCCGGCGATGCGCACTTCATCGACAGTCGTGCGGATGAGCTGTCCGGCGTTGGTGACAAGCATGATCTGATCGCTGTCCTCGATCGGGAAGGATGCGGCCAGCTTGCCGTTGCGTTCGTTTGCGACCATCGCGACGATGCCTTTGCCGCCGCGTCCAGAGGTGCGGTATTCGTAGGCCGAGCTGCGTTTTCCAAATCCGCGTTCCGACACTGTGAAAATGAACTGCTCTCGCTCAGCCATTTCCTCGTAACGCTCGTGCGAAAGATCGGCGGCCTCGGCAGCCTCTTCTTCTTCGCCCTCGGCCTCGGGCTCTGCGACTTGACCGGGCTCTTCGTCTTCTTCCGTTAGCGCCCGCCTTGCCGCCGCGGCCATCTTCAGATAGGCGGCTCGCTCGGCGGGACTGGCTTGCATCGGATCGAGGATCGCCATTGAGATCAGCCTGTCGCCCTCGCCAAGCCGGATGCCGCGCACGCCGATCGAATCGCGTCCCTTGAACAGCCGCACGTCGTCAACGGGAAAGCGAATGCACTGCCCGTTTGCCGTCGTCATCAGCACGTTGTCGTTGGGACGGCAGATCCGCACGTCGACGATCCGGTCGCCCTCGTCGAGCTTCATGGCAATCTTGCCGTTGCGGTTGATATTCTCGAAGTCGCCGAGCGCATTGCGGCGCACGTTGCCGGACTCTGTCGAGAACATAAGTTGCAACTCGGCATATGTCTCGGTGTCCTCGGGTAATGGCAGGATCGACGTGATCCATTCGCCCTGCTCCAGCGGCAACAGGTTGACGAGCGCTTTTCCGATTGATTGCGGTGTCCCGGCTGGGAGCCGCCAGACCTTCATGCGGTAGCACATGCCCAGGGAAGAGAAGAACAGAACCGGCGTGTGCGTCGACGCGATGAAGATCTGCGTGACCACATCTTCTTCGCGGGTGTTGAGGCCCGATCGCCCCTTGCCGCCGCGACGCTGGGCGCGGTAAGTCGCCAGCGGCACCCTCTTGATGTAGCCCTTGTGGGTCACCGTGACGACGACGTCCTCGCGCTGGATCAGGTCTTCGTCGTCGACCTCTCCCTCGATGTAGACGATCTCGGTGCGGCGCGGCACGGCGAACTGCTCGCGAATGCTGGCGAGTTCGCCCTTGATGATATCGATGATCCGCAGGCGCGAGGACAGGATCTCAAGGTACTCCTTGATCTCCTCGCCGATTTTCTTCAGTTCGTCGCCGATTTCATCGCGGCCGAGTGCCGTCAGGCGGGCGAGCCGCAATTCGAGGATCGCCTTGGCCTGTTCTTCCGACAGCTTATAGGTGCCGTCGGGCTGCACCTTGTGGCGCGGATCGGCGATCAGTTCAACCAGCGGGGCGATGTCGCGGGCGGGCCAGTCGCGCTCCATGAGCTGTTCTTTGGCAGCCGCGGGCGAAGGCGCCCGGCGGATCAGGTTGATGACCTCGTCGATGTTGGCGACCGCAATCGCCAGGCCGACGAGTACATGCGCCCGGTCGCGGGCCTTGTGCAGCAGGAACTTCGTGCGCCGCGTGACGACTTCCTCGCGGAAGGCGACGAACGCCTGCAACATGTCCTTGAGATTGAGCTGTTCCGGCCGGCCGCCATTGATCGCAAGCATGTTGGCGCCAAACGACGACTGCAGGTCGGAGAAGCGCCACAGCTGATTGAGGATGACGTCGGCGACGGCATCGCGCTTCAGCTCGATAACAATGCGCATTCCGTCGCGGTTCGATTCATCCCAGATGTCCGAGATCCCCTCGACGCGCTTTTCACGCACCAGATCCGCGATCTTTTCAATGAGGACGCGCTTGTTGACCTGGTAGGGGATGGCCGTGACGATCAGTGCCTGACGGTCCTTGCGGATTTCCTCCACATCGACTTTGGAGCGCATGATGATCGAGCCGCGCCCCTTGTGATAGGCGGCTGCCGCGCCTGCGCGCCCCAGGATCAGTGCGCCGGTTGGAAAGTCCGGTGCCGGGATGATCTCGATCAGCTCGTCGATCGTGATCTCCGGGTTGTCGAGCAGAGCCAGACAGCCGTCGATCACTTCGCCAAGGTTGTGCGGCGGAATGTTCGTCGCCATGCCAACTGCGATGCCGCCGGCGCCGTTGACCAGGAGGTTTGGATACTTGGCGGGCAGCACCGACGGCTCGGTTTCCGACCCGTCGTAGTTTTCCTGGAAATCGACCGTATCCTTGTCGAGGTCGTCGAGCAGGGCCTCGGCAACTTTCTGTAGGCGGCATTCGGTATAGCGCATGGCCGCCGGCGGATCGCCGTCGACGGAGCCGAAGTTTCCCTGACCGTTGATCAACGGCAAGCTCATGGAGAAATCCTGCGCCAGGCGCACGAGCGCATCATAAATCGCCGAATCGCCGTGCGGATGCAACTTGCCCATCACATCGCCGACCACGCGCGCAGATTTCTTGTAGGGCTTGTTCCAGTCGAGCCCCATCTCGCCCATAGTGTAAAGGATGCGCCGATGCACGGGCTTGAGGCCGTCGCGAACATCAGGCAGAGCGCGCGAGACGATTACGCTCATCGCATATTCGAGATATGAGCGCTTCATCTCGTCGGTGATGGACACCGGCCGGATGTCGTGCGGGCCGCCTGGACCAGAGTCCGGCGTATTGGAGTTGTCAGCCACTTGATCAGAAATCCGCGGATAAGTTCGTTGCACCGGGCGGCGCAGGGTCCGACGGCGGACGATTTGCCCAATCCGCGCCTGCGGTCGTTCGGCACACTCTTAGCCCAAGTCGGGCCTATGCCGCAATGTTGCCCCAGTAGGGCGTCCAATTCATCCCCTGAAAACGCCCATCGGGTGCTGATTCCGGGCTAGTGTCCCGTTTCCGAATTGCCGACACCTTTGCGGCACTCGTTCATCGGCACTTCGGAGACAAAGGGACACTAGTGGTTCTGACATTTGCTCCGAACCTAGCAGCACGTGGAAGCAAATGTCAGAACCGGAACACTAGAAAGATCAAAAGCTTAGTGTGGTGCTTGTCGCGCAATTGCCGACTACGAACCCAGCCGAATTGCTGGTCGGCAATTGCGAGGCACCACACTAG
>LOEV01000198.1 GCA_001516065.1 Alphaproteobacteria bacterium BRH_c36 | reverse complement strand
GCCGAAACCACCAGGATCGCGCCGTCCATCTGCGCCGCGCCCGTGATCATGTTCTTCACGTAGTCGGCATGCCCAGGGCAGTCGACATGCGCATAATGCCGGTTCGCCGTCTCGTACTCGACGTGGCTCGTCGAGATCGTGATGCCGCGGGCACGCTCTTCGGGCGCCTTGTCGATGTTGTCGTACGACGTGTAGCTCGCACCACCCGACTCAGCCAGCACCTTCGTGATCGCAGCCGTCAAAGACGTCTTGCCGTGGTCAACGTGACCGATCGTTCCGATGTTGCAGTGCGGCTTCGTCCGCTCGAATTTTGCCTTGGCCATTCCGGCTCTCCGTCTCGCTTGTCGTTGTCCCCAGGGGACTTGATCCGACTGTCTCTTCTCTACAGGACGGCCTTCCCGGATCCCGGGCTGGCCGCTGGTGGATTAGGCTCCGCCTTAGGCGTACTTCGCCTTCACTTCATCGGCCACGTTACGCGGCACTTCCGCATAATGTGCAAACTGCATCGAATACTGGGCGCGACCCGTCGACATCGAACGCAGTGTATTGATGTAGCCGAACATGTTGGCGAGCGGCACGTAAGCCCGGATCACCACCGCGTTGCCGCGGAGATCCTGGCTGCGCACTTGACCGCGCCGCGAATTGACATCGCCGATGATGCCGCCGACGAAGTCCTGCGGCGACGTGATTTCGACGTCCATGATCGGCTCGAGGAGCTTGATGCCGCCCTTTTCGCAGCCTTCGCGCATCGCCGAACGCGAAGCAATCTCGAACGCGATTGCCGACGAGTCGACTTCGTGGAAAGCGCCGTCCGTCAGCGTCACCTTCATGTCGACCATCGGGAAGCCGATTAACATGCCGGTTTCCCAGATCGACTTGACGCCCTTTTCGACGCCCGGGATGTACTCCTTGGGCACCGAACCGCCGACAATTTCCGCCTTGAACTCGTTTCCTTTGCCGATTTCGTTGGGCTCGAGACGCATTTTTACCCGCGCAAACTGGCCAGTGCCGCCGGTTTGCTTCTTGTGCGTGTAATCGACTTCAGCCATCCGCGCGAGGCTTTCGCGATAGGCAACCTGCGGCGCCCCGACATCCGCCTCAACCTTGTGCGTCCGCTTCAGGATGTCGACCTTGATGTCGAGGTGAAGTTCGCCCATGCCCTTGAGGATGGTTTCACCCGACTCCTGATCGACCGAAACGCGGAACGATGGATCTTCTAGCGCCATTTCATTGAGTGCCAGCGCCATCTTCTCCTGGTCGGCCTTCGTCTTCGGCTCGATCTTCATCTCGATCACGGGATCGGGGAAATCCATCTTTTCAAGAATGACGGGCTTGCTGGGATCGCAAAGCGTTTCCCCGGTCCGCGTATCCTTGAGACCCTGCAAGGCGATGATATCCCCGGCATAGGCCTGCTTGATTTCCTTTCGCTCGTCGGCGTGCATCATGTAGGCCCGCCCGACGCGTTCCTTTTTGTCACGCGTCGACTGCAGCAGCGGCATCCCCTGCTCGAGCTTGCCCGAATAGATCCGGCAGAACGTCAGCGAACCGACGTGCTCGAAGTTCATGATCTTGAACGCCAGCA
The DNA here is from genome assembly GCA_001516065.1 of Alphaproteobacteria bacterium BRH_c36. Taxonomy (GTDB): domain Bacteria; phylum Pseudomonadota; class Alphaproteobacteria; order Rhizobiales; family Hyphomicrobiaceae; genus Filomicrobium. The sequence continues at coordinate 8,113 of LOEV01000198.1, read as the reverse complement.
TGGCGAGCGGCTCGTCATCAGACGACTTGCGCACCATCGGCGACTCGTCCTTCGGGTTGATGCCTTTGATGTCGGGAACTTCGACTGGGCTCGGCAGCAGGTCGACAACCGCATCGAGCAGTGTCTGCACACCCTTGTTCTTGAAGGCCGAACCACACAGCATCGGATAGAAAATGTTCTTGCACGTGCCTTCGCGCAGCAGGCGGCGCAGCGTGTCCGCATCTGGCTCCACGCCGTCGAGGTAGGCGCCCATCGCATCGTCGTCCATCTCGACGGCCGCTTCGATCATCTCGGCGCGCATCTCGTTTGCCTTGTCGACGAGGTCGGCTGGGATTTCCTTCTCGGTGTAGGTGGCGCCCTTATCGTCGCCCTCCCACACGTAGGCCTTCATTTTGATGAGATCGACCACGCCGGCGAACTCGCTCTCCGCACCGATCGGAATCTGGATCGGCACCGGACGCGCGCCTAACTTCTCCTTGATGTCCGAGATGCACATGAAGAAGTCGGCGCCGGTTTTGTCCATCTTGTTGGCGAAGATGATACGCGGAACCTTGTACTTGTCTCCCTGCCGCCAGACGGTTTCGGTCTGCGGTTCGACACCGGCGTTGGAGTCGAGAACGCACACCGCGCCATCGAGCACGCGCAGCGAGCGTTCGACTTCGATGGTGAAGTCCACGTGGCCCGGTGTGTCGATGATGTTGAGACGGCGCATGCGCCCGTCGCGGCCCGGCCACATGCAGGTCGTTGCCGCAGAAGTGATCGTGATTCCGCGTTCGGCTTCCTGGTCCATGAAATCCATGGTCGCGGCGCCGTCGTGCACTTCGCCGATTTTGTGCGAAATGCCGGTATAGAAGAGGATACGTTCCGTAACCGTGGTCTTGCCGGCGTCGATGTGCGCCATGATGCCGAAGTTGCGGTAGTCCTCGATTGGGTATTCGCGTGCCATGATCAGCCTCTGGGGAAAGTCCCCGATTTCCTAAAGACGGGTTTCACCCTTACCAGCGATAGTGCGAGAAGGCGCGGTTGGCCTCCGCCATCTTGTGCGTGTCTTCACGCTTCTTGACGGATGTGCCCCGGTTGTTCGCCGCATCAAGCAGCTCGCCCGACAGTCGTTCCACCATGGTATTCTCGTTGCGCTTGCGTGCCGCCGCGATGATCCAGCGGATCGCCAGTGCCTGCCGGCGTTCGGGACGCACCTCGACCGGCACCTGGTAGGTAGCTCCGCCAACACGCCGCGAGCGCACCTCGACCGAAGGCATGACGTTCTTGAGCGCATCATGGAACATCGCCAGCGGATCCGACTTTGCCTTCTCTTCAATGCGGTCGAAGGCGCCGTAGACGATGCCTTCGGCAGTCGACTTCTTGCCGTCCCTCATGACCGCATTCATGAACTTGGTCACGATGAGATCGGTGAATTTCGGATCCGGAATGATTTCACGCTTTTGAGCGCGGTGACGTCGGGACATTGTCGAGTCCTGTATTCTTTGTTGCGAAAGCCCGCCGCACGGATGCCGGGGCCAACTCTTGCCTGATTGCTTACTTCGGCCGCTTCGCGCCGTACTTCGAACGGCGCTGCTTGCGATCGGCGACACCCTGCGTATCGAGCACGCCGCGGATGATGTGGTAGCGCACGCCGGGAAGGTCCTTGACGCGGCCGCCGCGGATCAGCACCACCGAGTGCTCCTGCAGATTGTGGCCCTCGCCTGGGATATAGCCGATGACCTCATAGCCGTTGGTCAGCCTGATCTTGGCGACCTTGCGAAGCGCCGAGTTCGGCTTCTTTGGCGTTGTTGTATAAACGCGCGTGCAAACGCCGCGCTTTTGCGGGCACGACTCCATGTGCCGCGACTTGCCGCGAACCGTCTTGCGCGTCCGCGGATTGCGTATGAGCTGTTGAATCGTAGGCATTCGGCCTCATCCTGTGGCGCCCATCACGAGAAACGCCATAACCCAAGCACCGAACCCGCTACAAAAACGGATCCAGCGTGAAACGCCATAGGATCACCGGTTCGATTGAACCGAGGATCATGGCATGCGAATTGTCCTCTGCTTACTTAACGCCAGCGTTTAGCCGGGCTTTCAATGAAGCCCTGGTTGCGCCAACGAGAACGGCGCCAGCTACGGCCTGACGTGAGAGTGTCGTTCGTATAATCGCTGGGGATTACGTGGTCAACAGCGCTCACACCAAAAACCCGAAATAATTTCGTCGCATTGGGGCCGTTGAGACGCTTTTTTTGGCGGCGACGGACAAACCGCCGCACATCCCCGTTAGGAAAAGAGAAACGGCCGCCCGTGCGGCGGCCGTTCGGGCTCTCGAATCATCGCTTCTGCGAGGCTATTCGGCAGCTTCTTCGCCTGGCGGCTGGATACTGCCGCTGGCATCCGACTTTGCCTGCTCCTTGGCGATTAGAACATCGCGCTTGTTGGCGATCCGGCGCAGTCGGCGCAGCATGCCGCCGGTCCCGGCCGGGATAAGCCGGCCGACGATGACATTTTCCTTGAGGCCGTCGAGCGTATCGACCTTGCCGTTGACGGATGCTTCGGTCAGCACGCGGGTAGTCTCCTGGAACGAGGCCGCCGAGATGAACGATCGCGTCTGCAGCGAAGCTTTGGTGATCCCGAGCAGCACCGGGATGGCGCCCGCAGGTCGCAGACCCTCTTTCTCGGCAATCAGGTTGCGCTCTTCGTATTCGGTTCGATCGAGCTGCTCGCCCTTGATCATGTCCGTCTCGCCGGCATCCGTGATTTCCACTTTCTGCAGCATCTGGCGGACGATCACCTCGATATGCTTGTCATTGATCGTCACGCCCTGCAGCCGGTAGACGTCCTGGATCTCGTTGATCAGGTAGTTCGCGAGTTCCTCAACGCCCTTGATGGCCAGGATGTCGTGCGGCGCCGGGTGGCCGTCATAGACGTAATCGCCACGCTCGATACGGTCGCCATGCTGCACTGCGAGCGTCTTGCCGCGCGGAATGAGGTATTCGACCGCATCGTCTTCTTCGTTGTCCGGACGCACGATGATGCGCTGCTTGTTCTTGTAGTCCTTGCCGAACTCGACCGTGCCGGAAGCTTCCGAGATGATCGCGTGGTCCTTTGGCCGGCGGGCTTCGAAGAGTTCCGCGACGCGCGGCAGACCGCCGGTGATGTCGCCGGACTTCGCCGACGCCATCGGGCTGCGTGCCAGAACGTCGCCGGCCTTGACCTTGTCGCCCGGCTCCACCGAAAGGATCGCGTCCACCGACAGAAGATAGCGCGCATCACCGCCGCGATCGACCTTGATGGGCTTGCCCTTGGCGTCGTTGACGACGATTGCGGGCTTCAGTTCCGCACCGCGCGGGCTCGCCCGCCAGTCGATGACGACGCGGTTCGTGGTGCCCTTCACTTCGTCGGTTTGCTCGCGCACCGAGGCCCCGTCGACAACATCCTCGAAAGCGACGACGCCGTCGACTTCGGTCAGGATCGGGCGCGTATAAGGGTCCCACTGCGCCATGCGCGTACCGCGCTTGACCGTATCGCCCTCGTCCACGAGCAGCCGCGCCCCGTACGGGATCTTGTGAGCCGCCAGCTCCTTGCCGGTCTGGTCCTCGATGACGAGCTGCACGTTGCGGCTCATCGCGACGACCTTGCCCTGGCTGTCCTTGACGACGTTGCGGTTGCGCACGCTCACCGTGCCGTTGAAGTTCGACTCGATGAACGAGGTGTCGACCACCTGCGCCGTGCCCCCGATGTGGAAGGTGCGCATGGTCAGCTGCGTGCCGGGTTCCCCGATCGACTGTGCCGCGATGACGCCGACCGCTTCGCCGATGTTGACAGGCGTACCGCGCGCCAGATCGCGGCCATAGCAGGCCGCACAGACGCCGGTTTCGGTTTCGCACGTCAGAACCGAGCGGATCTTGAGTTCCTGGATCTCTGACTCGGCAATGAGCTCGGATTGCGGCTCTTCGATCAGTTCGTTCTTCTTGATGATCACCTCGCCGGTTTCCGGGCTGATGATGTCCTCGGCAGCGGTCCGTCCAAGCGCACGCTGCGACAGCGGCACGATAACCTGGCCGGAGTCGACGACAGCCTGAATCGAGATCCCGTCGTCGGTGCCGCAATCGGGCTCCGAGATGATCGAGTCCTGGGCGACGTCGACGAGACGGCGCGTCAGGTATCCGGAGTTAGCGGTCTTGAGCGCGGTATCGGCGAGGCCCTTGCGCGCACCGTGTGTCGAGTTGAAGTACTCGAGAACCGACAGGCCTTCCTTGAAGTTCGCCTTGATCGGCGTCTCGATGATCTCGCCTGAAGGTTTCGTCATGAGGCCGCGCATGGCCGCAAGCTGACGCATCTGGGTGGGCGAACCACGCGCGCCCGAATGGCTCATCATGTAGATCGAGTTGATCGGCTTTTGCCGGCCGTTGTCGAGGTACTCGACGGCCGAAATGCGCTCCATCATCTCTTTTGCGATGCGGTCGGTGCATTTCGACCAGGCGTCCACGACCTTGTTGTACTTCTCGAGCTGCGTGATGAGGCCGTCGTTATACTGCTGCTCGAATTCTCGCACCAGATCCTCGGTCTCCGCCATGATCTTGGCTTTCGTATCCGGGATCAGCATGTCGTCCTTGCCAAACGAGATGCCCGCCTTGAACGCATGGTGGAAGCCGAGCGCCATCGTTCGGTCGCAGAAAATCACCGTCTCTTTCTGGCCGCAGCCGCGATAAACGGCGTCGATCACTTTCGAGATGGCCTTCTTGGTCAAAAGCTGGTTGACGAGATCGAACTTTATGCCCGGCATCCGCGGCAGGAGATCCCCGAGCAGGATTCGGCCAGGCGTCGTATCGTGAATTTCCACGATCTCGTTGCCGTCCTCGTCCTTCGTGATCCAGCGACCCTTGACCTTGGCGTGCAGCGTCACGGCACCAGCACCGATTGCATGGTACACTTCGCTCGCCGAACCCAGCAGCATGCCTTCGCCTGGTTCATTGTCGGCGATCAGCGACAAGTAATAGAGGCCGAGTACGATATCCTGCGAGGGCACGATGATCGGCTGACCGTTGGCTGGATGCAGGATGTTGTTTGTCGACATCATCAGGACGCGGGCTTCAAGCTGGGCTTCCAGCGACAGCGGCACGTGAACGGCCATCTGGTCGCCATCGAAGTCGGCGTTGAAGGCTGCGCAGACGAGCGGATGCAGCTGGATCGCCTTGCCCTCGATCAGCATCGGCTCGAACGCCTGGATGCCGAGCCGGTGCAGCGTCGGCGCTCGGTTCAGCATCACCGGGTGCTCGCGGATGACCTCGTCGAGAACGTCCCACACTTCCGGCTTTTCTTTTTCGACAAGCTTCTTGGCCTGCTTGACGGTCGCAGCCTGGCCGAGCGCCTGCAGGCGCGCGTAGATGAACGGCTTGAACAGCTCAAGCGCCATCTTTTTCGGCAGGCCGCACTGGTGCAGCTTCAGTTCGGGACCGACCACGATCACCGAACGGCCCGAATAGTCGACGCGCTTGCCGAGCAGGTTCTGGCGGAACCGCCCCTGCTTGCCCTTCAGCATGTCGGCGAGCGACTTCAGCGGCCGCTTGTTGGCGCCCGTGATGACCCGTCCGCGGCGGCCGTTGTCGAACAGTGCATCGACCGATTCCTGCAGCATCCGTTTTTCGTTGCGGATGATGATGTCGGGTGCGCGCAATTCCATCAGCCGCTTGAGGCGGTTGTTGCGGTTGATGACGCGGCGGTAGAGATCGTTGAGGTCCGACGTTGCGAAGCGGCCGCCGTCGAGCGGCACCAGCGGGCGCAGTTCAGGCGGGATCACCGGGACGACCGTCAGGATCATCCATTCGGGACGGTTGCCCGACTCGATGAAAGCCTCGATTACCTTGAGCCGCTTGCCGAGCTTCTTCGGCTTTAGTTCCGTCGTTGCTTCGGCGATTTCCTGGCGCAGGTCCTCACGGATCTTGTGCAGATCCATGTTGATGAGGATTTCGCGAATCGCTTCCGCGCCGATGCCAGCGGTGAAGCTGTCGGGGCCATGCTCATCGAGCGCCTGGTTGTATTCGTCTTCGCTGAGGAGCTGTTTCTCCTTGAACGGCGAGATACCCGGATCGATGACGACGTAGTTCTCGAAATAGAGAACCCGCTCCAGATCCTTGAGCGTCATGTCGAGCAGGAGCCCGATGCGCGACGGCAGCGACTTCAGGAACCAGATGTGCGCGACAGGTGCCGCCAGCTCGATATGGCCCATGCGCTCGCGGCGCACCTTGGCGAGCGTGACTTCGACGCCGCACTTTTCGCAGATGATGCCCTTGTACTTCATCCGCTTGTACTTGCCGCACAGGCATTCGTAGTCCTTGATCGGCCCGAAGATGCGCGCGCAGAAGAGGCCGTCGCGTTCCGGCTTGAACGTGCGGTAGTTGATTGTCTCGGGCTTCTTGATCTCGCCGAACGACCACGACAGGATATCGTCGGGGCTGGCGAGTGAGATCTTGATCTGGTCGAACGTCTGCAGCGGCGCCTGGCTTTTGAAGAAGTTGGTGATCTCGTTCATCGGCAGTCTCCTGGCAGGCCCGGGATAGGGGCCCGGTATTCATGGGACGCCCACGGTTCCGTGGGACGAAGGCCCGGCTCCGCGAAATCACGCAGCCGGGCTTGGATCTTGTTGCGCGCTATTCGGCGGCAGGCTTCGATTCGAGACGCAGCTGAACGCCGGTCGTCTTTTCTTCTTCGCCCGCTGGCTTGTCGGTGTTGATCAACTCGACGTTGAGGCCGAGAGCGCGCATCTCCTTGACAAGTACGTTGAAGCTTTCCGGCACGCCGGCTTCGAACGCATCGTCGCCGCGCACGATCGCTTCATAGACCTTGGTGCGTCCGGCGACGTCGTCGGACTTCACAGTGAGCATTTCCTGCAAGGTGTAGGCGGCTCCGTAGGCTTCAAGCGCCCACACTTCCATTTCCCCGAAACGCTGGCCGCCGAACTGCGCCTTGCCGCCCAGCGGCTGCTGGGTAACGAGCGAGTAGGGACCGATCGAACGGGCGTGGATCTTGTCATCGACAAGGTGGTGCAGCTTGAGGACGTACTTGTAGCCGACCGTCACTTTGCGGTCGAACGGCTCGCCGGTGCGTCCATCGTAGAGTTGCACCTGTCCAGACCGGTCGAAGCCGGCTTGTTCCAGCATCTCGACGATGTCGGGCTCGTGAGCGCCATCAAACACCGGCGTCGCGATCGGCACGCCGGTCTTGAGCTGGTCTCCGAGCCGCTCCTTGTCGCCGTCTTCGGGAGCGACGTCTTCGATGACGTCCTTGCCATAGACGATCTCGAGCTGCTTGGTCAGCGGCTTCATGTCCCCCGAAGCGCGATATTCTTCGAGCGCCTGTTCGATCAGGCGGCCAAGGCCCCGGCACGCCCAACCGGTGTGCGTTTCCAGAATCTGCCCGACGTTCATGCGCGACGGCACGCCGAGCGGATTGAGCACGATGTCGACTGGCGTTCCGTCCTCGAGGAAGGGCATGTCTTCCTTCGGGACGATCATCGACACGACACCCTTGTTGCCGTGCCGGCCGGCCATCTTGTCGCCCGGCTGGATCTTGCGCTTCACTGCGACGAAGACCTTGACCATCTTCATCACGCCTGGAGGCATCTCGTCGCCGCGCTGCAGCTTGTCGACCTTGTCGACGAAGCGCCGCTCAAGGCTCTTCTTGGCGTCTTCGTACTGCTTCTGGATGGCTTCGAGCTCGCCCTGGGCCTTCTCGTCGGCCAGACCGATCTCCCACCACTGCGAACGCGGGATATCGTCGAGCACGGCATCGTCGATGTTCGTGCCCTTGCGCGCGCCTTTCGGTCCCTTGGCAACTTCCTTGCCCATCAGCGCATCGCGCAGGCGGGCGTAGACGTTGCGGTCGAGGATCTGCAATTCGTCGTCGCGGTCCTTCGCAAGGCGCTCGATTTCCTCGCGCTCGATCGCCATCGCGCGCTCATCCTTGTCGACGCCGTGACGGTTGAACACGCGCACTTCCACGATGGTGCCCGCAACGCCCGGCGGCAGCCGCAACGAGGTGTCGCGGACATCGGAGGCTTTTTCGCCGAAGATGGCGCGAAGCAGCTTTTCTTCCGGCGTCATCGGGCTTTCGCCCTTCGGCGTGA